>JASFQI010000073.1:0-17213 GCA_050115555.1 Desulfobacteraceae bacterium | reverse complement strand
GACCCTCAACCCGTCAAGGGCCTCGCGCAGGGGGGCTCGCCAGGCCTGGTTCCAGCCGGGATGCGCTCCCGTGCTGCACCCGCAGTCCGCTTCCCACCGAGCCACGCCGTGGGCGCAGCTCCAGGACGTGTCTTCGAAGATCTCCACTTCGTGCTCCGGGGGGTACTTCTCCAGGAACTCCCCGTAGTTCGTGATCCGGGCGAGATCATGAGCCTCGATGTAGTGAAGCGCATAGGCCAGGGCCATGTCCCCGAATCGGTGGTGATGACCGTAGCTTTCCCCGTCCGTGGCAATGTGAACCAGCTGGGCCGACTCCCCATTTTCCGCGAAACCGCCGGAAAGCCGCTTTGCAAAGGTCTCTCCGCTGGAAAGGAGTCGCTCGAAAGCCACGGCCTTGGAGAGGGCCCCGTCGTAGAAAAAGAGCGCCAGGGTGCGTCCCGAAGGAAGAAGGATTTCATAAGAAATGCGCGGGTTGACCTGCTCCCCGGAAACGTCCGTCCAGGCCTCCTCGCCCTTGGAACGAACGCGCCGGGCCTGACGGGGGGCCAGGAGGGTGAAGACAATTCCGTGATCCACCAGGATCTCCAGGGTCTCCAGGTCCACGGCCGTCTCGGGAAGCCACATGCCCTCGGGCCGCCGCCCGAACCGTCGCTCGAAGTCGCGTATGCCCCAGACCACCTGCGTCTCCTTGTCCCTTCGGTTCGCCAGGGGCATGATGAGGTGGTTGTATGCCTGGGCCATGGCCGAGCCGTGCCCGGAAAAGCGCTCCCGGCTCTCCTGGTCCGCTTCCAGGACGGCCCGGTAAACGAATGGCGAATGGGCCTCCAGCCAGGAGAGCAGGGTGGGACCGAAGTTGAAGCTCATCTTTGCGTAATTGTTGACGATGCGGACGATCCGATCCTGATCGTCCAGGATGCGGGAGGCCGCGTTGGCCGCATAGCACTCCGCCGTAATGCGCTGGTTCCAGTCGTGGTAGGGGTAGGCCTCGTCCTGAATCTCGATGGCCTCGAGCCATGGATTCTCCCGTGGAGGCTGATAAAAATGCCCGTGAATGCAGATGTATCGATCCATCCAACCCCCCCCGGAATCCCGGTCTTCACAAATCAGAGCACCCCCCAAGCCTTCCCTGCACCCTCGTGACCCTGATAGAGAAGGCCTCTGCTCATGGAGCAAAATAACCTCTTCGGCGTCCGTCGGCAAGAACCATATCATGCCCTTTCCTTCGACTCGGTCTAGTCCTGCCTTGGCGAACGGGTCCGGCCCTCGCGGGTAATTGCAAAAGCGATTCCAAAGACCACCCCGCCCACGGCCAGCCCCAGAATCGGGCCCACAAACAGGGAGCCGATGAGCCACTCATAGATCCTTTCGAGGGCCTGGTACCCGAGTGTTCGAAGGGATACCTCGGTAAGAAAGCGGCCATGCCTCATGAAGTAGCCCACCTCAATGCAGAAGGCCGGAACCAGGGGAGGCATGCACAACTGGCTTGCCCCAACGGCTGCGATGCGGTTCAGGCGCAGGAACCCCGCTGCAAACAGAATGGCCACGGTGTGGAATGCGATGAGGGGAAGTGCACCCAGAAACACTCCCAGTGCGGCCCCAGCGGCCAATCTGACCGGAGAGGCGTCGCCTTTCAGGAGGATGCGCAGGGAGCGGACCGGGTGCAGGATCGATACGCCGGGGCCGGCTTTAGCGGAGGCCCCGGGGAGCCTGGCATGGGGCCAGGGCAGCATGGAGCGCATGGTGAGCCTGGTGTTGAGGAGGGAAAGGCGCACGTTGTCCCGCAGGAGATGAAAGTGTGAAACGTGCATGCCTCCTGGAGGATACACCACGGAGATATCCACGTCTCGAACCTCAATCCCGGCCCATGCCGCCCGTACCAGGACCTCAATCTCAAAGGCAAAGCCCTTTTCTCGAAGAGGCAGGTGCAGAAGGACATCCACGGGATAGGCCCTGAAGCCGCTCTGGCTGTCCCCGACGGAGCGCCCGGTCTGGACGCGAAACCAGAAGTTGGAAAAGGCCCTTCCAAATCGCCTCGACAAAGGGGCTCCGGCAGCCTGAAAGTCCCGCTTTCCCACCAGCACGGCCTTTGGGTGCTCCTCAATGGCCCGAAGAAACCTTTGAATTTCCGCCGGATCGTGCTGCCCATCGGCATCCACGGTGATGATGTGCGTCATGCCCGTAGAGCGTGCTTCTCGGGCGGCGGTGAGGAGGGCCTCACCCTTTCCCCGATTCTTTACGTGCCTCACCACGTGAACCGGAAGGCGTTCGAGCACGTCCGCTCCCAGGTCCGTGCTCCCGTCATCCACCACCAGCACCCTGTCGTGGACATCCAGGGCCCTCTCGACAACCTCCCGAAGGGTTGCTGCATGGTTGTAAACCGGGATCACGACCAGGATGTTTTTCATGGCACGAGGCCTCCATTCCCTGCTCCAAAAACAAGAGGCTATTCAACCTCATTCGAAAACGCAACCGATTGATCGGGGCACAACCCATCGTGCCCCCTCACGAGCCACGAACACGAACCATGTTCTCTTCTCACAAGAACGGGTGCATAGCGTTTGACGAGGGGGCCGCGGATGCGGTACGATCTGCGCTCCCGGGTGGTTCATCGCAGGGGAACTGTCCACCCGCCTTTCCCGGGATCCCTGGCCAGAACCCTGGACTTTCCTGGTTGAGGTTAACATGGCCCGGGCAATAAAGACCCGTTTATGCCGCCAGCCATGACCCGATTCTACAAAAGGCTGTGTCCATGAAACGATTTTGGGTGAATCTCCTGCTCCATGGGAGCCGGTTGGCCGGGGGGTGGTTTCTTCGAACCGTCGCCTACGGAGTTGCCGGGGGATACTTCCTGTTCAGGGCGAACCGGGTCCGGACCGGTTTGGGGCTCTACAAGGCCCTTTTTCCGGAACGTGGACGGGCTTTCCACCTCTATGCGGTGTGGAGGCAGTTCGCAGACTTCACCGCTGCCTACTGTGATCGCCTGGAACTGGAGCAGGGAAGGGAGATCCTTCACACGGAAGAGGGTTGGCCCTTTGTCAAGGATGCGATTGAACAGGGAAGCGGAGGGATTTTTCTGACCGCCCACTTTGGGAACCTGGAAATTGCGGCGCGACTGCTCAAGAGAAAGAACCTTCCCACACTCCTGCTCATGGGGGAAAGGGACCCGAGACAGGTCGCACGGCAGCAACGGGAGGCCATGATGAAGGAAGGCCTGGACATCCTGGTCTCCTCATCCAAAGAACCGTCCCCTTTTGACGGGCTCAAAGTCCTCCACCACTTACGGGAGGGAGGGTTCCTGGCCATGGCCGGGGATCTTGCATGGCAGACCAGGCCGCGGCTCGTGCAGGCCCCCTTTCTGGGGAAAACGATCCTGCTTCCGGAGACCCCACACGCTCTTGCGTTGATGACAGGGGTCCCGCTCTATACGCTGTGGGTTTTTCGAACATCAAGGGCCTGTTATGAGGTGGTGGTTTCGAAGCCACGCTATGTGGAGGCCCCCTCTCGAAAAGAACGTGGGGAAGCGATTCGGCGTTCCGTCTATCAGTATGCCCGGGAACTGGAAGCGGCCCTGAGAAACCACCCCTGGCAATGGCATGTGTTCGAACGTGTTCTGCAATAGCCCCCAAGTCGCTGCGTAAAGCCGGCCCTTGGGGGTGCACAATGTAGGAGGAACCCTTTGACTGCTGCGATCAAGAGCGGTGCCCGCCCTGCGCCCGAATCCGGCCAACGCCTTCCGCAAGGTTGGGTGGCAGGTGGACGGAGCCTTGTGATCTGGGCGGATGTCCTGGACCGAATCAATGTATTTCCTGTGCCCGACGGCGACACCGGTAGGAACCTCGCGGTGACCCTGGCTCCTCTCCAGCGGGACATTGCCGACCCCGAGGAGCTGAAGACCCGCATTCTTCAATCAGCCCGCGGGAACTCCGGCAACATTGCCGCCGGATTCTTCTGTGGTTTCCTGGAAGCCGAGGACCCAAGGGATCTTCCCGAGGCCTGCCGAAAAGGGCGTGACCTGGCCTATGCGGCCATCAAGCACCCGGTGCAGGGCACCATGCTGAGCCTATTCGACGAGCTGGTAGGCGCCATGATCCACACCCCGCCGGGGAAGAGTGCGGATTGGGCATCCCAGGTGACAAAGGCCCTGGAGTCCGCGACCCTGGCCACCCGGAGCCAGCTTCCCGAGCTCGAGGCCGCAGGTGTCGTAGATGCCGGTGCCCTGGGCATGTTCCTCTTTTTCCGGACCTGTTTCTTTGCCGTAACCGGACGTGACAACGACCCGCAAGCCCTTCCCTCGGCGCTGAAACCCTTTCTCCATCCAAGCGACACCTGGCAGGCCGACATGAGGGAGGGGTACTGCCTGGATGCCGTAATACGGCCTGGAAAACAAAGCGGAAAGGCCATGGACGCCCTGGCGGACCTGGGAGAAAGCGCCATTGCCACGTCCCGCGGGGAGGTCCTGAAAATCCACCTTCATACCGGCGATCGGCAAAGGGCCCGCAAGGAACTGGAAAAGATCGGCGAGATCGTGGGCTGGGCCTCGGACGACCTGGCCGTCCAGACCCGGCAGTTCACCAGGCCCGCGGTGCGACAGGCCCTTCACGTCGTCACGGATGCCGCAGGGTCCATCGCACGCCACCAGGCCCTGGACCTGGGGCTCACCCTCCTGGACAGCTACATTCTGATCGGCGACGACAGCCTTCCGGAGACCTATGTGGACCCGGAGCATCTCTTCCCGGCCATGCGGAAGGGGATCAAGGTCTCGACATCCCAGGCCTCGACCTGGGAACGGGAACAGGCCTATGAAAAAATCCTCGATCTGCATTCCCGGGCGCTTTATGTGACCGTGGGCTCCTTTTACACGGGCAATCATGAGGCCGCGGTCGAGTGGAAAGCGGCGCACGATCCGGAGGACCGCTTCCTTCTTCTGGATTCCGGTACGGCCTCGGGCCATCTGGGGTTATCCGCCATGGCCGCGGCCAGGTTTTCCATGGTCGCGAGCGCGGCCGAAGAGGTCGTGGATTTCGCGCGCAGGGCCCTGGATGCGTGCGGGGAGATCCTTTTCCTGGACAGGCTCCAGTTCCTGGCAGCCGGAGGTAGAATGTCCAAGACGAGCGCCTTTTTCGGCGACCTGCTCCACATGAAGCCCGCGATCACGCCGGGACCATCAGGCGTTGAAAAGGTGGCGGTCCCTAGAAACCGCAAGGACCAGGTCGATCTTGCCCTGAAGGATCTGGAACGGGCCTTGGACCCGGGCAAAAAGGCCGTGGTCATGGCAGAGCACACGGACAATCTCGACTGGATCGAGTCTGAAATGATCCCCCGGATTCAGCAGTTGTACCCCCAGGCATACGTCTTTGCCCAGCCGCTGTCGCTCACCTCGGCCTCCCACATGGGCCCGGGCACATGGGGGGTCGCATTTCTCCAACTGCCTGAGCTGGACCGAATGGAGCCGTTTTTTCCGTGATGGACCACATGATCAGGGCCATGAAAGGCCTGGGCATGCTCTTTATGTTCGGGACCTTTCTGGTGGGGATCTTCGTGTTCCTGCTGGGGATCCTTCCCCTCTCATGGGTGTTGGACCGCCTTGCCGGAGAGAGGCCCCGAGTGGAGCGGGCCGCACGGGTGGGGTTCGGGTGGTGGCTGGGATTCATGGGCGTGATGGGCCTGGTTCGGAGCGTTCCGCTCCGCGGGAATGTCTTTTCCGGGCCCTGCGTTGTGGTGGCGAATCATCCCGGGCTCTTCGACGTCCTGTTCCTGATCCGGGACATCCCGTCGCTGTCGGTCCTGGTGAAGACCAGCTTGGCCAAAAAGCTTCCGCTCGGACCGGTGTTGAGGTCCCTCGAGTACGTGCTCGTTCCCGACTTTGACCGCGTCAATCCTCTGGACACCGCCGAGGAGACCCTGGAAAAAATTAAAAAGGGCCGGAAAGTGCTTCTCTTCCCGGAAGGGACGCGGTCCCCTTCGGGATCTCTTCGGACGTTTCGGGCCGGGGCCTTTAAGATCGCACGAATGACCGGGGCCCCGATCCAGCCCGTGCTCATTCGGAACACCCCGCCCTTTCTCCCCAAGGAAGAACCCTGGTACTTTCCTCCCCGCCAGATCTCCCGGCTGGCCGTGGAGTTCTGGGACCCTCTCCCTCCCCCGGAAAAGGGAGAGGAGCGGGCATTTGCGCGCCGCCTGGAACAGCGCTACCGGGAAGCGCTGGGGCTGGCTTAGGCCCCCGAGGCCTTCTTTTTCCTGAAAGCCCTCCTGGCCCTGGGGTCGTGGCGTCGATAGGTGCCGTCCTCCATCTCCTTTTCGATCACCTTCATGAAGAGATTTCCCATGCGGACCTCAAAGGGCTTTTCCGCGTAAAACGTGTCCCAGGCATAGTGAAAGATCTCTTCCAGCTTCTGAGGGCTCATGTGCTTAGGCTGGTACACCACCTTGTCCGCGGTGTAGTCCACCCAGTTGTTGCTGAAGATGCGCCCCTCCTTCAAGAGCTGCTCACGGATCGGGGAGTGTGGAAAAGGCGTCAGGACGGTGAACTCGGCAATGTCCAGATCGATTTCAAGAAGGAAGTCGATGAGCCTCTTGAGGTAGTCCTCGTCGTGGTAATCCAGCCCCATCAGGATGCTCCCTTCCACGGAGATCCCGTGATCCTTGAGCCTTTGAACGCGGCGGCGCATGGCGTCGGTCATTTCGAAGATAGCCTGGTACACGTACCAGCATCCTGCATCCGCGGCCAGCTTGAGGATCTTGTCGCTGGAGAGCAGGGGATGCGATACCCACTTCTTCTTGAGGGGAATCATGGCGGTCAGGAGCTCCTCGAGCCAGCGCTTGTCATTGGCCAGGGAGTTATCCACGATGAAGAGCCGGTTGTTGGGAATGGACTCCATCTCCTCGATGACCTTGTCGATGGGACGAGGCCGGAACTTTCGACCGCCCAGATAGGCCACACAGCACGGATCGCAGTTGAACCTGCATCCCCTGGACGCGTGTACCAGATCGAGCATCTGGACACCCCGGTAGTTGTAGAGATCACGATCCAGGATTCCCCGGCGGGCCGTTCCCACCGTCCGGATGTCCGGCTTGTCCTCGAGGAAGTCGTAGACCGGTTTCAAGCGCCCCGCTTCGAGGTCGCCCAGCACCACGTGGAACCGGCCTTCCACCTCGCCCAGAAACACGGAGTCGGCATGCAGAACGACCTCCTCGGCGTGCAGCATGGAGGCGATCCCTCCGAAGATCACAGGCACCCCCATGGACCGGTAGGTATCGGCCAGCTCGAACGCCCTTGGGAGCTGGCTCGTCAGCATCACGGAAAAGGCCGCCAGATCGTATGAAGGGTCAAAGGCCATCTCCTCGAGGTTCTCATCCGTGAAGACGATGTCCACGTCATCGGGCACCTCTGCGGCAAAGACCACGGGCCCGTGTGGGGGAAGGTGAAACTCCTGCTGCCTCAGCAGCTTCGGCCAGCTCGGGTAAATCAAGTGCATCTTTTTCATGGTTTTCCTTTGCTTCCTATGTTCCGGGCATAAGGACCGTGATTCGTGCATAAGGGCCGTGATTCGTGCTCGTGGCTCGTGTATAAGGGCCGTGGCTCGTGCTCGTGGATCGTGGATTCGCGCAGGAATCGATTGACCATCGGTTCAATAGCCTGAACATTGCGATTCCGTCTGAACAGCTTAACGGCTCAACAGCTTAACAGCTTAACAGCTTAACAGCTTAACAGCTTAACAGCTGAACACCTCGAGCCCGGAGGGCTCTCCCCTCAACACCTTATCACCTCAACACCCGTCATCCGCCTTTCCGGTTGAACAACGCATCGGCTTAATAGCTCAACAGCTCAACAGCTTTCAGCTATCCGCTATCAGTCATCTCCCCCCGTTTCCAGCGATTCAGGAAGTCCTCGAAAAACGGCGGGGGGAACATGCAGAGCTTGCGGTCCATGTCCAGCATCATCTGGACCGAGTATCCGGTGGTGGTCACCGTCCCCTCGTGGTCGCGAATGACAAAGGCGTAATTAATCCGCGCAGCCGCCGTGTAGTGCAGGGAGGCCTCGATGGTCATTTCCTCCCGGAGCTGAAGCGGCCTGAGGAAATCCGTGTGCAGCTTCTTGAGAGGGACGAGGATGCCGTTGTCGAAGAAGTCCATGTACCCGATGCCGTAACGCTCTCCCAGGGCGTCCCGTGCTTCCTCGAAATACCCGGCATACCGGCCGTGCCACACGATGCCGATGGAATCGACCTCCTGGAAACGCACCTTTCGCTGCACCTCCGCCCGAAGAGGCGGGGGATCCCCCTCGCGGGCTGGGAAGTAAGGCTTGATCATGGGGCTTCCTCTCCACAACCCGGGGCCAAAAGCATGGATGCGGCAGATGCATCCCGTACGGATATCCGGACCTCTATGCCTGTTCCCGCCCCGAGCCGTTTCATTCCACACCGGACCTCGATTTCGTCGCCGGGCACAATGGGAAGAGTGAACTTGGCCCTTTCCACGGAAAGGGAAGTATCACTCACGCCTTTCCACACCTCCCCGGCCACGTGAAGAGCAGCCATGATCTGCACCACGGCCGGCAGAATGGGCCGTTCCGGAAAGTGCCCCCTGAATCCGGCAAAGGCCTCATCAAAGCGGTACCGCCCTACGCCGGTGCCTGTCTCATCCAGAAAAGGGGCGATGATGGCGGCCGATCGAACGGCCTGTCTCAGGGATTCCATGAACTCACTCCCAGAGCTTGCCCTGAAAGGCCGGGATCACCAGCAGGGCCGAGGGGAACGCCGCCCCGATGCCCAGCAGCACGGTGACCCCGATGGTGTGAAGAGCCGGATGCAAGGCCAGGGCCAGGGCGCCGAACCCGGCCAGGGTCGTCAGCCCGGATACCAGTACTGCCTTTTCCGTGCCCAGTCCCTCTTCACCTGCCCTTCGCATCACCATGAAGACACCATAGTCCACCCCGAGACCAATAATCAAGACCGCCGCCACCATGCTGAACACATTCAACGGGATTCCCAGCACGGCCATTCCTCCCATGGCGACGACAAGGCCCGTACACACCGGAACAAGGGCCGCTCCCATGCGGACCGCGCTCCGGAGAAGCATTCCGACCAGCACGAGGACCATGCCACCGGCGCCCAGAATAAAAAACAGGAAATCGCGCCCCAGGGCGAGGCTGAGCCTATCCCCGAACGCGGACGGGGAAATGACGCTCACCTGGGGCATATTGCGAAACACCTCCATCAGATGCGGTCTCAGGTCCGGGGAATCCGGAACCAGGCTCAGGACCCGAACCCGGTCCGGCGTCCGGAGCACAAACCCGCCCATGATCTCCTCCAGCCCTGCCGCAACAAGGTCTTCCGGTCCTATGGAGTGCACATCGGAGTCGAGCCACTGGAAGAACGGGGTAAATGCGCCCTGGGAGAATCCCAGGTCCTCGCCTGTATCCTTCAGGACCGTCCGGACCTGCTGGACGCGTGATTCCGACCAGAACGCGCGCCAGCGTTTCCGGTTCTCCTCCTGCTTTTCCGGAGAAGGCAGGAGAGGAGCCAGGCTCATGATGTCCGGTCGCTGCACCAGGTTCTCGAGCTCCTCGAACACCCGGTCATTGACCGGGAGCACGGACATCAGGTCCTCGCCTTCCGTCACAACCAGGGCCCTTCCCAGGAGCCCGCCCCAGTTCCGGGTCAGGCGCTCCTCCAGCTCCCGGACCTCAGTCGGGACCCTGCTCATTTTGCGAAGGTCCCCTTGGAACTCGAGCGAAGCGGCCTTCCACCCCATGAACACCAGAAAGCCTGCCCAGACCCAGACGACCCACCTGGGACGGGACGCAACGGGGATGGACGACCGGCGCGAGTGTGCTTGAACAGGCCGAATCCACTGGGGGAGTGCGACCAGGGAGATGACCAGGGCACTGGTCATACCGATCAGGGAAAACACGCCGAGCTGCCTCTGTGCCGGAATGGTGCTGAAAAGAAGAACGCTGAAGGCCGCCATGCTCGTCAGCCCTGCAAAAAGGACCGGCACTCCCACCCGGCCTGTGACCGCAGCGGCCCGGTCCCTTCCGGACCCACGCAGGGCAAAGTACACGTGGATTCCGAAATCGATGGAAATTCCCAGGAGCACGGCCCCGAACCCCAGGGTCACGGCGGAAACCGGGTCGTAGACCAGGGAGGTGCCTGCCATGGCCGCAAGGAGCGTGGTCGCGGGAACCAGCAGGATCAGGAGCCCGTTGATGGACCGGACAAACACCAGGAAAAGAAGGACCAGCGCTCCCGAGGACAGAGAAAGGACCAGGAACAGGTCCCGGCGAACGGTCTCGGCATTGGCCACGCTGTAAAGATGCCCGCTGTAGAGGGAAGCCTCCACCGAGGAAGGCAGCTCCCGGGTCAGCCCATGGAATGCCTCCAACAGCCGCTTCCCACCCTCCGGGTCGGTCATGGGGACCGGCGTCTCGGCCACGATCAGCGCGTGCCGGCCGTCCCGGCTGACAAAGTGACCTTCCTGGATGCGGACGTCGGGTATGGGGCTTACAGAACGCATTTTCTCGAGCGCGAGGAGCCTCAACCCGAGAGGGTCCCGGGTTTCCATTTTCCTGCTCCCCCACCCCTGGAGGGTGGCCAGGCTCCGAAGGATGTGCTCGAGCCGGGCCCTCACCCGGTCCGGGGCCAGGAGCTCAAGTGAACGCGACCGGTCCTTCTCCGTGAAAAGGCTGGGAAGGGCCTGAATGAGGAAATCGGGCATCCCTTCTCCACGATCCACGGGCGGGCCGGTCAGGACCCGGGAGAAAAGAGGGGGCTTCATGCTCCCTGCCAGACGGTCCACGGCCCGAACAAGGGCGCCGGTGGAACCACCCTGCTCCGCGCTCACCTCGATCAGGAGCTTGCCCGAGAGGGGCGATTCTTGAAGGAACCGGAAATGCCGGGCCATTTCGGAGGGTTCTTCGGGGATCATGGAGCGGATGTCCTCATCCACACGCATAGCCTGAAGAGCCGCCAGGCACCCAATCCAGAGGACCACCATAAACGCCGTCAGGACCCTGCGGCGCGTGGAGAAAACGCCGAAGAGCGAGGAGAAAACGGATGAGGTCTTGAGGTGTTGAGGTGTCGGGGTATTGAGGGGAGACATACAAGGCACTCATATCCATTGAAAGGAGGAAACCCGGCCTGTCCCGGGGACCAGCATTCCGTGTCTAATCCCTTTGAACTCGAACATTCACAAAGGTAATGACCATGCGGTCCCCGCCGGTCTCGAGGATCTCGATCTCATCCAGATGATCCAGGTCCGGGGAAAAGGTCGCACGAATCCGGTCAAGGCGTTCCGTACCGGCCCCGGACACGGGTTTCAGCGACAGCTCGACGGGAGAAGGATTGAGAACGGAGATGTCAAAGTGTTTCTCGAGCCAGTGAAAGTCCGCCTTTACCCATGCGAAGAGCTGCTCTGTGAAGTACCGGATACCATCCTCGGCGCCTGGCGGCGCATCCTGGGTTTCATGACCGGGACCCTTCCAGACCTCGATCCGGTCCCCGTCCGCGGAAAACCCGAACCGTTCCGGCGACAGGACCTCCCAGTGCACGAGGTCCGGGGCCTCGTAACGAAAGGTCCCGTTGGATCGGAGCGGTTCCTCCAGCATGGCCGTGTGGCTCTCCTGGACGAACTCGCTCTCAATGGATACGATTCCGCTGAAGGCCTCGGTAATGCGCTCGAAGACCTCTTCGTTAGATCCTGAGCCGTGTCCCTCATCAGCCCCCGCGCCCGCGCCCCACACCGGTGCAGCACCCATTAGAATCCACACCGCGAGCATCGCGAAGAAAAAGGGTTTTTTCGGGAGGTCTCGAATCACGACGGGCTCCAGACCTTGATCACGGCCCATGCGATCTCCAGCCCGGACCGTGTTACCGTGCCTTGTGCCACGGAAAAGTCTCCGAGCGACTTTTCCGTCTCCACCTGGACAAGCAGGCGGTCCCCGGGGAAGGCACTTCCCGCCACCCTCCCCTTTCGAATCCCCACCAGGTAGCCCCCGCGTGGAGAACGGCCGTTGATGAGGTTCTCATAGCCTTTTACAGCGGCATAGGCCTGAGCGATCATTTCAAAGAAAATCGGCGGGTCCACCCCGCCGTGGTCCTCCAGGATGAATCCGTCCTTCCGAACCGCGACCTCCACGGTTCCGCTTCCTGCCTCGGGATCGCACGCCATGAGCCGGTCCACGAGCTGCATGGGCGGGCGGTGGGGGACGATCTTGTCTGCTGAAATGGGAAGGGTGAAATCGACCATTGCGTAAAAGCCGTGTTCGTGATTCGTGATTCGTGATTCGTGGCGAAAAGGCCGTGAAGCGTGATTCGTGTTCGTGGCTCGTGACTCGTGGTTCTTGCCTAGTGATAAAGGTCCGTGTCTTTTGGGTTTTGTGTGTTCTCCCTCAACACCACAACACCTTAACAGCTCATCTATGCTTCTGGCTCAACAGCTTATCAGCTCATCAGCTAAAAAGCTTTTCAGCTCAACAGCTATTCTCACAGCATCCCCAACTCCCTGGCCTTGTTGATGACGAACCGGTGGATGTCCTCCAGGATCCGGATTTTCCGAATCTCCTCTTCGTCCCGGATCTTGATCTTGAAGGTATGCTCCAGGGCGATGACCATGTCCACCATGTCCAGGCTATCCAAACCCAAATCTTCGAACAGAGTGGCCTCGGGTACCAGATCGGCGGGGTCCAGCTCGAACTCCTCTGCCAGGGACGCATCAATACGTTCGATGATCTCCTCCTCAGTCATGATCCATTCTCCGTAGTATGATCGATGAGTTCACGCCGCCGAAGGCGAAGTTGTTCTTGAGGACACAGGACATCTCCTCGAACTCCACGGCCGTGACGTGTCGAATGCCCGCACAGTCCGGGGCAACGTTTTCGAGATTCAGGGTCGGAGGGATGCAGCCCCGGTTCATGAGCTCGATCACGGCCACGATCTCGAGCCCCCCGCTTGCGGCCATGGTGTGCCCCATGTGTCCTTTCAGGCTGCTCACAGGTGTTCGAGGGCCGAACACCCGGCCCACGGCCTCGCTCTCGGCTCGGTCTCCCTGGTCGGTCCCTGTAGCGTGTGCGTTGATGTAATCGATCCGGTCGGGCGTCAGCCCGGCATCCTCCAGGGCCTTCCGTATACAAATTTCCATGAAATCCGTGCTGGGATTGACCATGTTGGTGATATCGGACACCGTGGCGAACCCTGCCACTTCGGCCAGGACAGGGACACCGCGCCTCCTGGCCGAGTCCAGCGATTCCAGAACGACCACGCCGCAACCGTCTGCGCACACCACCCCGTCCCGGTCCCGGTCAAAGGGACGCGGGGTCCTCTCCGGGTGTTGGTTGAATCCCCTGGACGATGCGTTCATGATATCAAAAGTCGCCGTGATCAGGGGATGATACTCCTCGGCCCCTCCGCAAATCATGATCTCCTGTCTGCCGAAGGCCACCATCTCGGCCCCGTACCCGACGGTCTGACAGCTCGTGGAGCAGGCCGAGGACGCCGCCAGGACCCGCCCGGTGATTCCCAGGGCGTGGCACACATTGGCGGCGCAGGAGTGGTTCATGATCTTGAAAAAGCCGGTGGAACGCATCTTCTCCAGGCTGTTGAAGTTGAAAAAGTCCGAGTAGGACTGCTGTGTGCTGATGGTGCTGCCCACACTGGAGCCGATGGCGACCCCCATGTCCCCGCCGGCACAGTGCTCCTTGTCCAAGCGGGCCTGGCGCATGGCCTCTTCGGTGGCAAGCGTGGCATAGACCGACATGGGGGACATGGTCCGGCGGTGTTTTCTCGGAATGATCTTCGGGTCGATCCCTTCCACCGGCGCGGCCACAAGGCTTCCCAGCCCCTCATAGTGTTCCAGCTCCGGCACGCGACGCACCCCGCTCCTGCCGCCTAGAATCGACTCTGCAAGGGTCCCCACCCCTGTTCCAAAGGGGGAAACAGCACCCATGCCTGTGACAACCACCCGCCTTCTCTCCACGTCCCTCTTTCCTCCGGCCTGCGCTGTAAAAAATCAGAATATCCTAGGGCCCTAAAGGCTCAAGATCAAGCAGGAATTCGTGCCCCCGAAACCGGCGGCATTGCACAGGGCGATCCCCGGGGGTCGTTCCAGGGCCTCTCTCAGGACATGGAGATCCCGGGAGCTATCGTCCGGCTCTTCGAAGTTGATGTTGGGGGCAATGAACCCCTGTTCAGCCATGATGGCGCAGTAGACCGCCTGGGAGGCCCCGGACATCCAAAGCTCATGGCCGGTCATGGACTTGATGGAAGAGACCGGCGGCCTGTGATCCTCGAAAAGCGCGGTGAGGCTTTCTGCTTCGGCCCGGTCCCCGGCCGGGGTGGAGGTGGCGTGGGCACAGACGTAATCCACGTCTTGCGGTGTCAACCCGGCAATGCGGAGGGCCCCTTGCATGGCCCTCAGGATGCCGTCTCCTCCTGGAATCGAGATGTGCTCCCCGTCCGAGGAGAAGGCATAGGCCCTGATCTCGCCCAACACACGGGCGCCCCGGCGAAGGGCCAAGTCGTGGCGTTCCAGGATAAGCGCGGCGGCCCCGCCTCCCGGAACCAGCCCGTCGCGGTGGCGGTCGAACGGGCGGCATGCGGCCTCGGGATCATCCACCCGGAGGGAGAAGGCCCCCAGCCCGTCGAAGCTGCACATGGACTCCCAGTTGATCTCCTGGGCTCCCCCGCAGATGACGCGCTCCTGCTTGCCGAGGGCAATCAGATCGGCTGCCTGACCCACGGCGTGCCCACCGCTGGCACAGGCCGCGCTCACGGTCCAGCAGGCGCCCTGCGTCTTGAGAATGGTGTTGAGGTTGATCGTGATCGTGGACGTGATGCACTGGAAGGTGAGGCCGCTCCCGATGGAGCCGGTGTCCCCGTATCGGGCGAGCCGCTCGACCTGCTCCACGATCGCCGTAGCGCTGGAATCGCACCCGAAGATCAGCCCGGTCTCCGGGTTCCTGATGTCTTCCTCTGAAAGCCCGGAACTCTCAAGGGCGTCCAGCACCGCCGCATAGGCCTGCTGGGCGAAATCGGGCATGCTCTTGCGCTGTTTTCTGGAAAGACGGCTGGGAGGCTCGAACCCTCGAACCGCTCCTGTGAGCGGGCTCCTGAAGCCGAGCTCCCTTCGCCGTTCATCCACGACGATGCCGGATCTCCCGGCCCGAAGGGCCGCCCCGACAGTGGCGGCATCGCACCCCAGACAGGAGACAATACCGATTCCAGTAATGGCTACACGATGCATGGAAAGAGCTTCCCGGATCGCGGCATGCTTCAACCGTCATCCCATGTAGATGCCGCCGTCTACGGACAGGACCTGGCCGGTGATGTACGAGGCCGCGTCAGAGCAAAGGAACCGCACCACCTCAGCCACCTCTTCGGGTTTGCCGAGCCTCCCCGCAGGAATCATGGGGAGGATGTTTTCCATGGGAAGGTTCCCGGTCATGGCGGTCTCAATGAACCCGGGGGCCACGGCGTTGACCAGGACGTTGCGACCGGCCGCTTCCCGGGCCAGGGTCCGGGTAGCCCCGATGAGCCCGGCCTTGGCCGCGGAGTAGTTGACCTGACCCGGAAGGCCCATGAGCCCGGACGTGGATGCCATGTTGACGATCCGCCCTTCCCTTCTCCCGAGCATGGGGCGAAGGACGAGCTTGGTCACGTGGAAAAAACCGTCCAGGTTCACCGAAAGGACCTCTTTCCACTCCTCGTAGCCCATCCAGACCATGAGGGCGTCCCGGATCAGTCCGGCATTGTTGACCAGGGCAAAGGGGGTTTCCTGATCCAGAAGCGGTTCGAGCTGCTCGCGCGCCCCATCCGGATCGGTCACGTCAAAGCGCAGGAGACGGCAGGTCCTGCCCGCCTTTTCCACGCTTCGGGCTGTCTGCTCGGCCGCCTCTTGGTCCTGTCGAAAGTTGAGCCAGATGTCGAACCCGTCCCCTGCCAGGGCAACGGCCACGGCAGCGCCGATCCCTCTTCCGCCGCCGGTCACGAGCGCGATTTTGGGCCCGTGTTCACCTGAGATCCCTTTCCCGCGCATGCCCGTTTCCGCTTTTTTTCTCCTGGTCATCCTTCACTCATCGTTGCGTTCGCAAAAAAACAGGGTCCCTCCACCGGATCATTGCAGCAAGAATCCGTACGATCGTCCCTTGTCCGAAGCCAAAGCCCTGTCATGCCACTCCCTCTCACCGGCCTTCACGTCCCTCCCTTCCCAGCAGGCTGTTCATGGCGGCCATGTCCCTCTGCCATGAACCGCCGGCACTCAAGCGCCACAGCAAGTCAGGGAGTTGTTTTTGCTGGATCACACAATAGAGCGTAATAGGACGTGATGGCGTGACAGGATGTTGTATTTTTGCCGGAAGCATACTCGCGTGAAATAAGGAGTGTCAACAAGAAAGCCCCCGGGAATTCCTTGGGACACGACCTTTCCCAGTCCCAATAGCGACAGGGATCCTGCTTCCTTCATTCTCACCGGAGCTTGATGCGGTTTTATCCCAGACCACCGCCCGGCTAGGCAGGGGAAAAGGCAGCATTGCCTGTATACCTGAGGAGATCCCCAGGAAGGCGTGCGGTTTCCACCTTGAACCCAGGCAACAATTCCTCCTATCCGTATCAGGTGTTTGGAAAGGCTCTGGATCATGCATTGAAAGACCTGCTCCCATCCGTGCAAAGCAAAATGTGTGAATCAAAAGAACGCATACCCTCCTTTATAAATTCTAATTGGGAGCGAAAAGGAATCATTCCACGTAGTCCAACTAGATTATTGCATCGTTATAAAACTTTAAAAGCACGATAATATTATTAAAAATCTTTTTTTTGCTCTTTAAGGGCAAGAAAAGTGATTTTACTGTTGACACGTTCAACCAAAAGAGGTACTTCCTTCAGAATCCACCATTCGGTCCATGATCCTCTTGAAAACCTTCACCGCCCCGGACCGAGTAGACGCTTCCGTGCATCCTCCATCCACCCCTTCCCTTCTGCGAGGAATGACATGACTTCCCCTCATAAAAAAGGCCTTTGTATCCTGTCCGTTTTTACCCTTGTTCTCCTTTTCGGCACAGCCGCTCCTGCCCGCGCCGATTCCATGGGTTCCGAGGGGTGGACCGAGGGAACCGCACCCCGGGCCGGCCAGGGGATACGGGTCGCCCTGCTTTTGGAATCCGAGCCCACGGTCTCTATCTCGGCCTCGCCCCTGACCCTATGGCCGGGAGAAAGCTCGGTCCT
>JASFQI010000072.1:0-17220 GCA_050115555.1 Desulfobacteraceae bacterium | reverse complement strand
GAAAGCTGTTGAAGGATCGCCACGCGATCCTTCTCGCCCACAACTACCAACGCCCGGAAGTTCAGGATGCAGCCGATCTTTGCGGCGACTCCCTTGAGCTATCCATAAAGGCTTCCCGAACCGATGCCGAGGTCATCGTGTTTTGCGGTGTTCGGTTCATGGCAGAAACCGCCGCTATTCTATCGCCGGGAAAAACCGTGCTTCTGCCCGCCGAATCCGCCGGATGTCCTATGGCCGATATGATCACGGCCGAAGACGTAAGAGAGCGAAGGAGCGTGAATCCCGATCTGGTCGTGCTCAGTTATGTAAACACCACGGCAGAGGTCAAGGCGGAGAGCGATCTGTGCTGTACGTCCGCCAATGCGGTCCAGATGGCGAGGCAAATTGATGCGGATCGAAAGGTTTTGATGACTCCGGATCGAAACCTGGCCCGATACACCATCCGCGAAACGGGCCGCATCATGGATTACTGGACAGGGTTCTGCCCCGTGCATGAAAGGTTGAGTGCGGAGAGGGTCCGGGAGGTTCGTGAGGAGCATCCCGAAGCCCTGTTTCTTGCTCACCCTGAGTGTCTGCCCGAGGTTTTGGACCTTGCCGATGCCGTCCGAAGTACATCGGGCATGCTTGCGTTCGTCCGGGAATCGGACAATGACAGCTTCATCATCGGGACCGAGGTCGGATTGATTCATCCCTTGAGAAAGGAAAACCCGAAAAAGGAGTTCATCCCCGCAGATCCGGGCATGGTCTGCACGGATATGAAGGAGACAACGCTCGAGGAGGTGTTCCGGGCTTTGGAAGAGATGTCTCCGGTTGTGTCCGTGCCCGAAGAAATCCGAGCGCGCGCCCAAAACGCCGTGGACCGGATGCTCGCGGTTCCGAGGGGGTGATTCTTGTCTCCTGGCCGGGCCTTGCCCCGAAAAAGGCCCGAGAAGGGGACAGCATATTTGCCTTCCGAGTTTCCGCGGGAGCGGGCTGAGGAATGTGGGAGCGAGACATTTTCATGACCGAGGACCGTCCAAAGGAAATCAAGGCCACCATGGAGGTGCTCCGGAAGCTTTTTATCATGCCGGACTCCCCGGACAAGTTTGTCGAGTTCGGGCATGAGCTTCTGGAGATGATCCACGAGTTCTTCAGGGAAAAAGGCGGCATCCACAGCAGTATTTCCCTTCCCGATCTAAGCCGGATTTTCAGCCGGACCTCGGTCCCGTCCAGTCCCATGCTGATCAAGGACGTTCTCGGGGAGATTAAAGAGGAGGTGATCGCCCATTCGGTCAAGGTCGGCAGTCCCTACTACATTGGCCACATGATCAGTCCTATCCCATACTTCATGATTCTTCTCGAGATGATCATCGCCGCGTTGAACCAGAACCAGGTGAAGATCGAAACCGCCAAGGCTTCGAGCTTCGTGGAGAAGGAGCTCGTCACCTGGCTTCATCGGCTCGTGTTCAACCGTACGGAACGCTTTTACGAAAAGAACGTCCAGAACCCTCGCGTATGCCTCGGGAATGTGACATCGGACGGTACGCTGGCCAATCTGACCGCCCTGAGTGTGGCGAGGGAGAAGGCGTTTCCGCCCGAGGGTTCCTTCGGGGGGGTTCGAAGGGAAGGTATGGCCCGGGCACTGGAGCACTACGGATTTCGCCGGGCGGTCGTTATGGTATCCACGCGCGGGCATTACTCCATTGCAAAGGCGGCCAATCTCCTGGGAATGGGCTCGGACAATGTGATCACGGTCCCGGTGAACGAAAACAACCTCATGGACGTGAGCAAGCTTCGCCGGCGGATTCGAGCCCTGGGAGCGGACGAGCGTGTGTTGGCCATTATCGGGATTGCCGGTACCACAGAGACCGGAAACATCGACGATCTTGAAGCACTCGCAGAGGTGAGCCGGGAGACCGGCACGCATTTTCACGTGGACGCATGCTGGGGCGGCTCCGTCCTGCTCGTGGAGGAATACCGGTCCCTGTTCCGGGGGATTGAGGAGGCGGACTCCGTATCCATTGACGCCCACAAACTCCTCTATTGTCCTATGACCATGGGGCTGATTCTGTTTCGGAACGAACGGGATTTGAACCATCTGAAACACAGCTCCATGTATGTCATTCGACGGAACTCCGTGGACACCGGGCGGTTCACCATCGAAGGCTCGAGGCCCTTTTCCGCCCTCAAGCCGTGGGCGTCCTTGAAGATTCTGGGAAGTCAGGGATACCGGCTGTTGTTCGAGAGTGCCCGAAAAAATACGCGAATTCTAAAAGACCTTCTCGAGGCAGACGGGCATTTCGAGGTCTTGAACCGCCCGGAGCTCTTTATCCTGAACTACCGGTTCGTGCCCGGGCCTGCGCAGCGGGTCCTGGATGAGGCAGACCGCGGAGGGGGACCGAATAAAAAAGGGGGCAGGTATGCGCCCGATGGTTTCGTGCGGAAGGTAAACCGCCTGGTCAACGCCCTGAACGTCAAGCTGCACAAGGAGCTTCGAAAGGACGACACCACCTTTGTCTCCCGCACGACATTGGAGTCCACACGATACCGGCCCCAGCGAATCGTGGTCCTTCGGGCGGTGCTTTCCAATCCGCTTACAGACCGGGATGTGCTTCAGGAAATCGTGGGCACCCAGAGCCGCATCGGCCGGAAGCTCTGGCAGGAGTTCGTGCCGGCCTTTGATCGCCTGAACGACTCCGTGGCGCCCTGACTCGCGGGGCTTCAGGCGGGCGGCTCGTTTCCATCCTCACCCTTTTCCGCGCTTCGCTTGTCCAACTGGCCTGCGTACCAGTCCATCTGGCGGCAGACCCCTCGAATGACACGCACTTCCCGGGCGCGCAGAGGAATGCGCGAAAGGAAGCGCCGAATATTGGTCATCCAGTGCTCGGGGTTCTGCGGGTCCAGAAAGCCGATCCTCTCGAGTACCATCCGCAAGTGATCATACATTCCTTCGAGCTCGAACTTGTTGGCCAGCCGTGGTTCCGCTTTCACTCCCGGTTCCCGGCTCGCCAGGAACACCTCATAGCAGAAGAGCATGACCGCCTGGGCCAGGTTCAACGAGGAGAAACCCGCTGTGGGCACGTTGGCGATGGTGTGGCAGTACCGGAGGTGATTGTTCGAAAGGCCGCGGTCCTCGGGTCCGAAAAGAATGGCGACCCGGTTGCTCTGGGCAATGGGAATGAGATCGCTTGCGAGTTGGCGGGGAGACGTCTGAGCGGGACGGAGAGCTCCGATACGGGCGGTTGTGCCGACCACGTAGGCATAGGGGCCAATGGCCGGGGGCAAACGGTCGAAGACCTCCATTTCCTCGATGAGGTCAATGGAAGGGCCTGTGGCGGTCTTCAGGATGCGGTCGAGTTCGCAGTTCTTCGGGCGGACCAGGGAAAGGTTCCGGATGCCCATGTTGAACATGGCCCGGGCTACCGCCCCGATGTTCTCCGGGATCTGGGGCTCCACCAGGACGATGCCGATGTTTTCGAGGCGAAGGGTCCCTGTCTCGGCAGGGTCGGCTTGAGGTGTCTCCATGGTCGAATGTCCTCCGGGATGGCGGCATCATAAGAGAAAGACTCACCGGGTTCAAGCCTGTCTTGGGCATGTCGTGGATCGTGATTCGTGGTCGTAAAGGCAAGACCCTTGTTTCATTCAGCTGCCTGCGGCACCATTCTGTCCTCCACCACCGCAGACCCATCGAGGGGATGATAACGTTCGCTCCTGGGCTCGCAGGCTGGTCTCTCCAACCGACTTGCTTTCGAAAACCCCTCCCGATGTTCCGCCGCCCCTTCGAGGCGGGCGGCCAGGGGATTCCCCCGGCGCCGGAGCGGACCAGGGATCCAAAGAGCAAAGAGTGAGTATACGTCCTGTACGGCTGAAGCGATACAGTGGACAAGGGCGAGCTCGGTGAATTACTCTGCGCTGAAGGAACTTCTATTTCGGGTTTTCTTGGGCAATGAACCACCGGTTATTCCTTTTCCAATGAGACTGCGTTGACGGTGATCAGAGGAGGAAAAGGCGTTGACATTCCCGTGAACGGCCGATAGAATTCCTCCCCGTTGCAGGCAAGGATACCAGAAGCAACAACCCCAGAAACCTTTTCGTGGCTCCGTCGGGTCCAGGCTTGGCGGGCATGGCAATCGGGAAGGAATCCAAGTCGCCGGAAGCAAATTCTTCGGGTTTTCCGCAGAGATCAACTCTCGATCGTTTCCGGAGGTTCGACATTTTCCCATCCAACAAGAGGATACATCCCCCCGTCTTCCCGCAAACCGGACATCCCCAGGGGCCCAGGTGAGGATTTTCAAATCGTGAATACATCAAAATTCATGTTGTTAGCGGTGCTGCCCGCGCTTCTCGCTATGCTGTTTGCGCCGGCACAGATCGGGGCGTTCTCCTTCACTGAAACCGAAGAGAGGGAGCGGTGGGCTTCTGAACAGGCCGTCGAGGAACGGAATCGAGCCATTGAGCAGCTGCTTTCCGTTCCATGCGATGAACGACTCAAGAAGCGAAAAATGGCCCTCATCATCGGTCAAGAGGTGGAGGAACACGGGGTGGTGTACGAGCCGCAAAAGTATGGGGCCGTTTTCCAGGAGATCAACCGCCGGTTGCGGCAGCTCGGACTGACTACCTATACGCAGGAAGAAATTCGAGCGCAGATCGCTAACGAAGAGGTCCGCGCTTTCTTAAACAACGAGGTGGAAGCAGCCGAAACCGCGGCACGGCGACTGAGCGCGCGGTACATCCTACGCGGAATGATTCGCTCCAAGGTACGGTTGAACCCGGTTGTGGGGATCGACGAGGTGTTCGTGAACATGGCCTTTACCCTGGTGGACGCCTCCGGACGGGTGATTTCGAATGTCACAGCCGGTGGGGACTCCTATTCCGGGGCGGATCCCATGGCCGTAGCCCTTGACATTGTTCAGCGTGAGGCCGATTTGGCTGTGGCCCAGATCTATCACGATTTTTGCCTTTTTGGGACGAAGTGAGAGGATCAGGAGGAACCATGGATTTCGGACGTGAGAGTGTTCATTTCGCGGAAAGGAGCCGACGCCTTCGTCAAGGGGTATTTCCGTTCGCCCTTATGCTGCTTTTGGCGATCGTGTGCGTAGGAACACCGGCCCCGGCTGCGATGGAGACGATTGTGGTTTCTGCGGAGGGCTTGGCCGATCCAAATGCCGAGACCTACCAGCGGGACAAAGGCCTTCTCCTGGATGCCTTGAGGGAGGATGCGCGGCGCCAGGTAGTGGAAAAGGCCGTGGGTACCTTTGTCGAGAGTTCGACCCTGGTGGAGAACTATGAGCTGATACACGACCGAGTCCTCACCCGTTCCGAGGGGCTCATCAAGCAGGTGATTAAAGAAAGCGAGCCCTGGTTGGGAGAGGATGGATTCATGCACCTGCTCCTCAAGGCGGAGGTCATTCTCTCAAATGTGCGTGAAGCCGTTGAGAGCATGAGCCGGGAGGAGCGGGTTCAGCTGATCAAGGAACGCGGCAACCCCCGAATAGCTGTGTCGGTCACGGTTCGGGATGCAGAGCGGGGAACCCAGGTACCGCCGGAGCGTTCGGCCGTCGCTGAGAACCTCCTTAAGGAGCACATCTCGGGGTTCGGCTACAGGGTCTGGTCGCGAGATTCCGGTTCGGAAAGTGAAACCGCGGGCGGTGCGGATTTCATCATCTCCGGCGAGGCCAAGTTCAAGCCGCGAAGCGTGCGCCTCAAGGCCTCTGGGATCACCCTCACCAAGTATGTGCTCACCTCATGGACCGTGAAGTGTACGGCGAGCGATACGGGGGAGGAGATCTACTTTAACAGCAAGCTCCCCAAAAACAAGAGCTGGAACGACGAGGATGCTGCGCTCCAGGACATCGGTCGCCTCATCGGTCAAGAGTTCAGCCAGGAGTTTTTTGAGGACTATTTGATGCAGCCGGCAAGGATTTTCGAGCTTCGGGTGACCGGCCTTCCGGATTACGATACCGGCATGTTGCTCAAGAAGGAGCTGATCGGTTTGCGCCCCGTTTTCAACGTGGACTTGCGGACCTTTGATGCCAAAGGAGTGTCGGTCTATGAGGTGGAGTTTTCGGGAAGACGCGGCAATTTTGTTCAAATCGTAAACGACACGGTGGTTAAACCGCTGAATAAAAAGCTTCAGACCAAGGCATTCAGCCTGCTTTCTGCACGGGGCGATGCCGTGGAGTTGGCCTTTCGCGTCGAGGGCGACGTGGAAGAGGTGGTTGGTAATTTCAAGAGCATGCCTCCCGCTTCGCTCTCGGATGCACCCGCCGGTCGAATCGAACGCCTGATCCGGGACGACAACATGATGATGGAGAAGGTGGCCAAGATCAATCCCGGTGCCGTGGAGAAGCTGGAAAAGGGCGGGACCGGGGAGCAGACGTCGGGAGGCGTCAGTGAGGTGGAGGAGTTCTAAACAAGCCGGCGGAAAGGTGTTTTCACCGGCTGCATGAACGTGCTTTTCCTCGGGCCAGCGCTCCCGGGGCATATCCATGTGAGGAGGGATTTTTCATGAGAGGGATGTACGGTCTTGTCGCGGTTCTTTTCGCCGTGGGGTTGTTCTCCGGGTGTACCACTACAGGGGCCGGCAGCAGTTCGTCGGCCAGGGCGAACGCTCAGGCGGATACGGTCATGTATCAGCCGGTCGAGTACGCCAATGCCCACATTCAGGGGCCTCCACTGATCGTGCTGCCGGGTCAGATCAAAAGCAACAATGCTACGTTCACCCAGCGGATCACGGCCAACAACATTGCGGACTACGGAGAACTGGAGCTTTCCAAGGCGAACTTCCGTGTCCTGGAGCGCACCGACCTCGGGCCTATGCTGGACGAAGTGGCCCTGGCGGCGAACATGGGGGATCCAACGGCTCTGGAGAAGTTCAAGCGAGGGAAGTTCAAGACAACCAAGTGGCTCGTGAAGTTCGACATCCTCAAGGCCGAGCCTGTGGCCGAGGCCTCCCGGGGATTTGACGGCGCTGCTGTCGGCAGCATCCTGGGAACCGTAATCGGCGGGAGAAGTGGCGCCGTGACCCGGACGGGGGTCCGTTCGATCCGAGCGGGCGAGGCCGCGGGCGTCTGGATTGTCGGAATGCGGTACAAGGTGCTGGACGCATCCACCACCGAGCAGATGGCCACCGGATACTTTGAGCAGAAGATGGAGCTGGGATCCAGTTCCACGTCTGTTCTGGGGGTCAGCCAGTCCGAGAGCCACCAGGTGACCCTGGACACCATGGTCCAGAGGCTCGTTCAGGAGGCGGTGCGGGATATCGACCGGCAAAAGTAGGATGCACCGGAAACGCATTCAATTTGAAATGGGAAACGGTCCTGGATAGGAATCGCTCCCTGATAGGACGGGCATATGGCTGTTGGGTTGATGCGGAGATCAGAGCACAGGGTGCCTTGCTGGGGTGTGGTCCTCCTGAGCGTCTTGTGGTGTCTTTCGTTGTGTGTGTCCTCATGGGCCGAGGACATTCCGTTCGAATCCTACGTGGAAACCCTGCCGCAGGGCCGAATCGACTGGGACCGGGGCGTGGTCTACGGGGTCGGAAAGGGGTACCCCCACCTGAACCAGGGGTCCAGGGCAAAGGCCCTGCGAGCAGGGCAGGCCTTGGCGCTTCAATCCATTCTCAAGGTGGCTTCCGGTGTCCAGCTCGACGACCGGGAGACCTTGGAGACTCTGGGGGCCTCCGGACGCGTGGAAATCCGCCTGAGCGCGCTGGTGCACTATGAGGAGCATGAGACCGAGTGGATGAAGGACGTGGACCCGCCCTATGTCCGCGTGACTTACAAGGCGCCGCTTAAAGGCGTAGAAGGCTTGACCCGGCGGTTGATCACCGAGTTACGAGGAGCGCCGTCGGCGTGGGATCGATTTCCAGTGCAGGAACCGCCTACCACCCCCTTGCCGGGGAAGGAGCAACCCTGGCTCGTGGTGGATGCGAGGAGTCTGCCACCGGCCGACCGGGTGCAGCCGGCCCTGTTTCCTCGAATCCAGACTGCGGAAGGCCGAATCGTTTACGATCTGGACAGGGTGACCGAGACCTCGCTTGTGGAACGGGGTATGGCCCGGTACGTGGTGCTGGATCCGAGGCACGACGCCCTTCTGGCGGCTGGTCCGGCGTTTTTGTCCCGGCTGAGGGCGTTGCTTTCACCCTCTGCGGCGTGGGCACAGGACAAAAAGCGAAGGAAGCGTGGCGGTGGATATGTGATCACTGGTGCCCAGGCGGCGCAGGGCCTGAAAAAGACGAATCTGGTCATCAGTGAGGAGGATGCCAAACGCATTCAGGAATCGGATGCCTCGAACGGCATGTTGAAGGAGTGCCGGGTCATTGTCATTGTTTCCGGAACCGTGGGGGGCATTGAAGGTCAGCTTTACCGCACGCCCACGCGCTACACGCAGGCGTCTTCCAGGTTTGCATGCCTCCCGAACACTGTTCGCTGACCTCGGGATTCCCGTCAGGAGCACTGAACGGGGCGTTTTCGAAAAGCGTCCCGTTTCGAACCTTTTGCATTTTTTCAGTTTTTTCGATCGGGACTCGGATATGAACCCAAGAACGGGCCTGCCCATGGGATCAGTCGCCCCCGGTCAGGAAGAAACGTGATACGTGGCTCGTTTCCGTGATTCGTGTCGGTTCCATCACATCCTTTTATTATCACGTAATCACCCCACCATAATCCACCAGCGACTTCGGTTGAATTTGGGATAAGGGGTGTTTCCGCGGTAAAAAGAGAACCTGTCCCGTGTTCCGAAATTCGAATCGCAGCCAGCCCCAAAGCCGCCTCTTCTACACCTACTTTCTTTTTTCCATCCTGTTCACTGGGTTTGTCCTCATTGCTGCCTGCCTGACCCTTCGTGCGGACGGGTTCCTCTGGGCCGACCATCTCCTGTACGATTTTCACTTCCGCTGGAGGGGGCCTGAACCCGTTTCAGGAAAGGTCGTGCTGGTCCTCATGGATCAGGCGAGTGCAGATGAACTCCATCGAAAGAAGGGGACCTGGTCCCGAAGAAACATGGCACGTGCCCTGAAGAACCTGTGCGAGGCACAGGCCGATGTCGTCGGACTGGACGTGGTGTTCTTTGCGCCCGATCTGGATGAGGGAGCCGACCTTGAGCTTGCATCGGCTATGGACCAATGTGGAAACGTGGTTCTCGCTCGTTTTGTGGCTGTGGAAGGACGCAGTGAGGTGAGCGCTCTTCCTCTTTTTCAGGAGGCCATGATCGGAGACGGGTTCGTCAATATGTTTCCGGACCGGGACGGTGTGTTGCGCAAGCTTCCCTTTTTGAGCATCAAGCCTGTGGATCAGGGCCTGGCCGTTTTCCCGAGCTTTTCACTGGAAATGGTGAGGGCCTTTCGAAACCTGGACTTTGCACTGGATTTCTCTCCGGAGGATCATTTTGTTTTGGGTCGGGCCGAAGGGGATCGTCTCCGTCTCCCCTATCCGGACCTTCGTATCAACTACGCCGGGAGAGATCGGGTTTTCCCCTGGATATCCTATGCGGATGTGGTCAGGAACCGGTTCTCCGCGGAGCAGGTCCGTGGAAAGATGGTGCTCGTTGGGAGCGCGCTCGCAACGGATAAGGACTTCTTCACCACCCCGTTTTCCGGCTACAGGGATTCGGAGGAACAATTCGAGGAGACCTTCGGCGAGGTTCTCACCGGTGATGTCGGCCGAAAGACGCCCGGGGTGGCCTGCCATGCCCATGCCATAGAGACTATCCTCAAGGGAAACTTCATACGGAGTGCAGATCGATCCGTCGTACTGGTCCTGATTTTTGTCTTCGGTGTCCTGGGACTGATTTTTTACCCTCAGCGCCCCGGCGCGCTTTGGGGGTTTCTCATTCTCGCGACCGCCGGTGCCGCAACAGTGGCGGGTGCCCACGTGGCATTCGTAAAGGGACTGTGGGTGGAGGTCGTGCCCGTTCTCGCTATCCTGACGGTTCAGTATGTGGCGGGGATCGGACTTCAGCGGGCCCACAGCCGCAAGAAAACCCAGATTGTCACAGGCCTCTTCGGCAAGTACGTCTCCCGGGGTGTGGTGGAAGACATTCTGAAGGGAAACATCGGGATGAGTCTGGAGGGACGGTCCATGGAGGTGACGGTCCTCTTTTCCGATCTGCGCAGCTTCACGTCCATCTCCGAGAGCCTGGAACCGAAAGAGACCGGGCAGCTTTTAAATACCTACTTCGACGCCATGATCCCGACGGTTTTTCAACACGGAGGCACACTGGACAAACTCATTGGGGATGCCGTCATGGCGTTTTTCGGGGCACCGGCCGAGATGCACGATCACCCCATCCAGGCGGCGGAGACCGCCCTGGACATGACCCACGAGCTTCTTCGGCTCCACAGGGAGGTCGGAGTCAAAGGGGTGGATCGCCTGGCCATGGGGATCGGATTGAACACGGGATGGGTCACAGCGGGGAACCTGGGGAGCCAGACCTTCATGGACTACACGGTGATCGGCGATACCGTCAACCTTGCTTCGCGGTTGGAGGGTCTGACCAAGCACTACGGGGTTCAGGTAATCGTGAGCGGGGAGACCGCCGCACACCTGGACCATCGGTTCGGGATTCGGGAACTCGACAGGGTGCGGGTCAAGGGTAAGGATCTGCCGGTCACGATCCATGAGCTGATGGGGTTTCAAGAGAATCTCGATTCGGCTCGGATGGGCCTCCAAAAGGCCTTTAGCAGAGGGCTTGAGCACTACCGTACGCGGGCATGGGAAGAGGCCGAGGCGTGTTTTCAGGAGGCCCTGGATCTCGTGCCGGGGGACGGCCCTTCCAGGCTCTACCTGGACCGCTGCCGGACGTGTCGCGAAAACCCGCCTCCGGAGGATTGGCAGGGTGTCACGGTGTTCGAAACCAAGTGAGGGAGATGTTTTTTTCTCTCGGGAACCGCAAATCAGCGGGCAGGGGAGAGATCTCGTCTGTGCCCCGAGTGGTATGAAATTTGCTTTACGTTATTTTTCGTCGTTCAAAGGAGTTTTTTGCATTCCGGGCTTGACACGGGCCCTGTTTTCTGCGAAATGTGCAACCATCTTGTGTAAGAGAAAGACCTCTGCACCATGAAGGAATACTCGAAAAACAGCCTTATCGTCATTAGCCGCGCAGCAAGGGTCCTTGTATCCTTGTTGCTCGCTGTACGCGTATGCGTACTCGGACTCTCCTCCGGAGGCCTGACGATGACGTGATCCTGCTGAAAATGTTGAAACTTCCAAGATCCGCTGTCAGGCAACCTGGCAGCGGATCTTTTTTTCAACGGAATCCTGCGGCCCCGTGAATCGGGAACGCCCGAAAGAAGAAAAAACAAAGAACAAGCGCGTACAAACGCGTGAAGAAACACCCCGTCAAGACCGGGGGGAAAGGAATGGAATTCGACCATGAGCCAAGCACACCCCATGATCAAGCCGGTGAAGAAAACCAAGGCAAATCCACCCAAAGCAGCGGGGCTGAAAAAGGCGAAAAAAGGGAAGGGAGAAACGGTCAGGCGCAAAGGAGCACAGATCCTTTTCGATGTTTTGCGACAGGAGGGCGTGGAGTGCATCTTCGGGTATCCGGGCGGCGCCGTCATCGATATTTACGACGAGCTCAGCCGTACGGAGATACGGCACATCCTCGCGCGCCACGAGCAGGGCGCCGTGCATGCGGCCGACGGTTTTGCCAGGGCGTCGGGCAAGGTGGGCGTCTGCCTGGTGACCTCCGGGCCGGGGGCCACGAATACGGTCACGGGGATTGCCACGGCCTTTATGGACTCGTCCCCTCTGGTGGTGCTCACGGGCCAGGTGAACACGAGCCTGATCGGAAACGATGCCTTTCAGGAAGTGGACATCGTGGGGATCACGCGTCCCTGCACGAAGCACAACTACCTGGTCAAGGATATTCAGGAACTGCCGCGGATTTTGAAGGAGGCGTTTCATATCGCGCGGTCCGGAAGACCGGGTCCCGTGCTCGTGGACCTTCCCAAGGACCTGGTGCAGTCCGAAGCAGAGTATCACCCCCGGGAGGAGGTGAAGCTCAAGTCGTACAACCCTACCTACGAGCCCAACCACAAGCAGCTCGCAAAGGCGATTCGGCTGATCCGGAAGGCCAAAAGACCTCTGGTCTTCTCCGGCGGCGGGATCATCCTGTCCCGGGCCTCGGAGGAGCTTACCCGTTTCGTGCAGACGATTCACGCTCCGGTGACCTCCACCCTGATGGGGCTGGGCGGTTTTCCGGCAAAGGATCCGCGTTGGCTCGGGATGATCGGCATGCACGGGACCTACCGTGCCAACATGGCCTCTGCCGAGTGCGACCTCATGGTTGCCATTGGAGTGCGGTTCGACGACCGGGTGACCGGAAAGACGGACGCCTTTGCGCCTCACGCCGACATCGTGCACATTGACATCGATCCCACGTCCATTCGAAAAAACATACCCGTGACCGTTCCCATCGTGGGGGACTGCAGGTGTACCCTTCGTAAACTCCTTGAGATGCTCGAGGAGGAAGAGCTGGGAGATCTCGAGGAACAGAGGCGTCCCTGGCTCGATCGCATCGCCGAGTGGAAGGCGTCGAAGCGTCTTTCCTATGAGCAGGGAGAGGTCATCAAGCCCCAGTACGTGGTGGAAACGCTCCATGAGCTCACGGAAGGGGACGCCCTGATCGCCACGGAGGTGGGGCAGAACCAGATGTGGGCTGCGCAGTACTACCACTTGAACTGCCCCAACTGTTTCATTACGTCGGGCGGACTGGGGACCATGGGATTTGGATTGCCTGCAGCGCTGGGAGCGCAGCTTGCACGGCCGGACAAGGTCGTGGTGGACATTGCGGGTGACGGAAGCATTCAGATGAACATCCAGGAGATGGCCACGGCGGTCCAGTACAACCTTCCCGTGAAGATAGTCATTCTGAACAACGGATATCTCGGTATGGTGCGCCAGTGGCAGGAGCTCTTCTACGATCGTTGCTACTCCTGCACCGATATGAGCCATGCCCCGGATTTCGTGAAGCTTGCCCAGGCTTATGGGGCCGTGGGACTTCGCGCCACCCGGCCGGAGGAGGTGGAGCGTACCCTCCGGCAGGGGTTGGCCGAGCCGGGGCCCGTGATCATGGATTTCGCTGTGGAGCCCGAGGAAAGCGTTTACCCCATGGTTCCGGCAGGCGCACCCATCACGGAGATGCTGCTTGTGTAAAGCGTCCCCTGCGCACATGGCCGCTATGGCACAAGGGATTTCAGCGCTGGATTCCATGGAAAGGCGGAACGTCATGAAATCTGAACAGAACGAAAAATACGTCCTCAGCCTGCTCGTTCAGAACGAACCCGGGGTCCTTTCGAGAATTGCCGGCCTCTTCAGCGGGCGGGGGTTCAACATCGAGAGCCTGGCCGTAGCCGAGACTGCGGAAGGCGGGGTCAGCCGAATCACCTTGATGACCAAGGGCGACCAGGCTGTGATAGAGCAGATCAAGAAGCAGCTGAACAAGGTCATCAACGTCATCAAGGTCATTGATTTTCATGACACCCCCTATGTGCACCGGGAACTGGCCCTGGTCAAGGTACGGGCCAAGCCCGAGCACCGGGCAGAGATCCTCCGCATGGTGGATATCTTCCGGGCGCGGGTCGTAGACGTGAGTTCGGAGTACTACACAGTGGAGGTGACAGGTGACGAGGGCAAAATCGAGGCCTTTCTCGAACTGGTCAAGCCGAGGGGAATCAAGGAGATTGCCCGGACCGGTGTGATTGCGCTGGCCAGGGAAAAGAAGTAATCGGGCGAAAGAAGGATTGAAGGATTTTAGGGGTCAGGGCTAAAGGGAAGCAGCCGGACCTGGGAGACAAGGAACAAGCTATCAACAGACTCTCTTTGCGGAGTCGAACGACACTGGAAGGATAAAGGAGAAAACTATGGCGGAGATCGATTTTGGAGGTGTCAGGGAAAACGTGATCACATCGGAGGAGTTCACCCTGGAAAAGGCCAGGGAGGTGTTGAAGGACGAGACCGTGGCCGTGCTCGGATACGGGGTTCAGGGGCCGGGACAGGCGATGAACATGCAGGATAACGGCATACGGGTCATCGTGGGGCAACGTGAGGGAGGGGCCTCGTGGGACAAGGCCGTTCAGGACGGATTTGTCCCCGGCGAGACCCTGTTCCCGCTGGCAGAGGCGGCCGAGCGCGGGACCATTTTGCAGTACCTGGTATCGGACGCGGGCCAGGTCGCCACGTGGCCGCAGGTAAAGGCCGAGCTGAAACCGGGCGATGCCCTGTATTTTTCACACGGGTTTGCCGTGACCTATCGCGATCAGACCGGGGTAGTGCCTCCAAAGGACGTGGATGTGATTCTGGTGGCCCCCAAGGGCTCGGGCCGGACGGTGCGCACGAACTTTCTCGACGGCAGCGGCATCAATGCCAGCTACGCCGTGTTCCAGGATGCCACCGGGCGGGCGGAGGAAAGGGCCCTGGCTACGGGGATCGCCATCGGCTCGGGGTACCTTTTCCCCACCACCTTTGAAAAGGAGGTGTTCAGCGACCTGGTGGGCGAGCGGGGCGTGCTCATGGGGTGCCTGGCCGGAGTGATGGAGGCGCAGTACGGATTGCTGCGCAAACACGGGCACAGCCCGAGTGAGGCCTTCAACGAAACCGTGGAGGAGCTCACGCAGAGCTTGATCCGCCTGGTGGCGGAAAACGGCATGGACTGGATGTACGCCAACTGCAGCACCACGGCCCAGCGCGGGGCACTCGACTGGCGGCACCGGTTCCGGGAGGCCGTGACACCGGTGTTCGACGAGCTCTACGAGAGCGTGGCCACCGGCAAGGAGACAGGGATTGTACTTCGGGCAAACAGCGCCCCGGACTACCGGGAACGCCTGCAGGAGGAACTGGACGAGATCCACGAATCCGAGATGTGGCGCGCAGGGGCCGCGGTGCGCGGCCTTCGGCCGGAGAATCGGAAGTAGAGAGACAGCTGTTGAGCCGATAAGCTGTGAAGGGAATCCCTATTCTCTTGCTGCGGGGAATATGCGAGCGAAGCATTTTCAATGCCCGGCGGTCGTCGTCACGATGACGCGATGACGCGCCGGGCATTGGAAACCGGCATGATCATGGGTCTTCTTTTCCGGGGTTGTGATCCGCAAACACGGCTCCTGTGCTGGCCGAGGTGACTTGCCGCGCGTAGCGATACAGGTAGCCCTCCTGAACGCGATAGGGGGGACGGGTCCACCGGGAGAGCCTGGAACGAATCTCTTCGTCCGGGAGCCGAACGTTCAGGGTTCGGGACGGGATGTCGATTTCAATGATGTCCCCGTCCTCCAGGGCGGCGATGGGACCGCCCTCCTGGGCTTCCGGCGAGACATGGCCGATGGCCGCCCCGCGGGTGCCTCCCGAGAAACGGCCGTCCGTGATCAAGGCCACGTACCGGTCCAGGCCGACGCCGGCAAGGGACGACGTGGGAGAGAGCATTTCCCGCATACCCGGTCCGCCCTTGGGTCCCTCGTAGCGTATGACCACCACGTCGCCTTTCTGAATGCGGCCGTCCAGAATGGCCTGCATGGCCTCCTCCTCGGCCCCGAAGATGTGCGCCGGGCCCGAGTGGACGAGCATTTCCGGATCCACGGCCGATTTTTTGACCACTGCACCGTCCGGTGCGAGGTTCCCGCGGAGAATGGCCAGCCCCCCGTCCGGGGAGTAGGGACGGTCCAGGGGATGAATAATGTCCGGTGCAAGGGATCGCGCCCGAAAGGCGGTCTCACCGATGGTTCGTCCGGCCACGGTGCGCGCTTCCGGGTCCAGGAGACCTTTCATCCTGCTGAGCTCCCCGAGGACGGCGGATATCCCGCCGGCGCGATCCAGGTCTTCCACGTGGTAGGGGCCTGCCGGTGAGATGCGGCAGAGGTTGGGGGTCTTTCGGCTGATTTCGTCGAACAGCTCGAGGGGCAGGTCGACGCCGGCCTCAGAGGCAATGGCGGGCAGGTGAAGAACCGTGTTCGTGGAGCTGCCAAGGGCCATTTCCACGCAGAGGGTGTTGCGAAAGGCGTTCTGCGTGGCGATCGCCCGCGGCCGAAGGTCCTCCTCCACCAGACGCATGGCCTGCATGCCGGCTTCCTTGGCCAGGCGGCGGCGAGCGGATGAAACCGCGGGTATGGTCCCGTTGCCTGGAAGCGCCAGCCCCAGGGCCTCGGACAGGCAGTTCATGGAGTTGGCCGTGAACATGCCGGAGCAGGATCCCGCGCCAGGGCAGGCACGATCCTCCAGATCGCGGAATGCGGCTTCGTCCATGGCGCCCCGGTGGTGGGCGCCCACGGCTTCAAAGACCGTGATCAGATCGACGGCCCTGTCTCCGACACAGCCGGCCAGCATGGGACCGCCGCTCAGGAGCAGGGCCGGGATGTCGAGACGGAGCATAGCCATGAGCATGCCCGGCACGATCTTGTCGCAATTTCCCACCAGGACCAGCCCGTCAAAGGGGTAGGCCCGGCACATGACCTCCACGCTGTCCGCGATGAGTTCCCGCGAGGCCAGGGAGTACCGCATGCCTCCGTGCCCCATGGCGATTCCATCACAGAGCCCGATGGTGGAGAAGGCCAGGGGGGTACCCCCGGCCATGCGAACGCCGGCCTTCACAGCTTCTGCCAACTCGTTCAGGTGGGTGTGTCCGGGAATGAGGTCGTTCGCCGAGTTGGCGATCCCTATGAGGGGTCGATCAATCTCGGCATCGGTCAGGCCCATGGCCTTGAATAGGGATCGGTGAGGCGCCCGTTCCGGGCCTTTCTTCATTGCATCAGAGCGCATGGCTGTTTCTCCCTCTTTCCTGTATTTTTTAGAATTTTCAATTCCTGATTCCCCATCCCGCATCCCGGATTTCTATTCCTCTGTCCTTTATCCTTTATCCTTTATCCTTTATCCTTTATCCTTTATCCTTTATCCTTTATCCTTTTTCCTTTCACCTTTCACCTCTCACCTTTATCCTTGTCCCTTGTCCCTTACCCCTTACCCCTTCAGTAGTCCTTCCCTCCCCGGGCAATCGGGTAACGACGACCATATCCGAAGGCCTTGGAGGTGACCTTGAGCCCGGGCGGCGCCTGACGGCGTTTGTACTCATTGAAGTTCAACCGGCGGAACACATCCACCACCACGTCCGGGTCGAGTTCTTCTGCTGCCAGATCCTCGGGGGAGAGGTTTCGCTCCACCGCTCCTTCCAGGATGCGGTCCAGGACATCGTAGGGAGGCAGGGAGTCCTGGTCGGTCTGGTCCGGTCGGAGCTCAGCAGAAGGGGGGCGCGTGA
>JASFQI010000071.1:0-17415 GCA_050115555.1 Desulfobacteraceae bacterium | reverse complement strand
CCCCTACTGCATCATCATGTTCGAGGACGCCCTCAAGACCCTGGGCAAGGAAGAGGAGGTCCGCGTGGCGGACATCGCGGAGCTGGTCCTGGAGTCCCTGGAAGAGGATTGACGGTTTCATGGAAAAAACGGAATGCTTTCTCTCGCCAAGCCGCAAAGATGCCAAGGAAATCATCTGGAGTGATTATTTTCTCTCCGCGCCATTGCGGGATGAGCGACAGGAACATTTTGTCTTTTTCTTTGCGCCTTGGCGTCTTGGCGAGAAGATCAGGGTTTTGAGACCGCGAGGCCCCATGGGGCCATGGAAACAACGGGGTTGAGGAATGGAAGAACGCATCGGGTTTTACGTATGTCACTGCGGATCCAACATCGCCTCCAAAGTCAGGGTGGACGAGGTGCGGGACTACATCGCGGGGGAACCCGGCGTGGTGGTTTCCAAGGACTACATGTTCATGTGCTCGGACCCGGGCCAGGAGATGATCGAGCATGACATTCAAGAGCACGACCTCACCCGCGTGGTCGTGGCCTCCTGCTCCCCGCGCATGCACGAGCGGACCTTCCGCGGGGCCTGCCAGCGGGCCGGGCTCAACCCGTACGACGCCTTTCACATGGTCTGCATTCGCGAGCACTGCTCGTGGGTCACGGAGGACGAGGACGAGGCCACCAAAAAGGCCATTGACCTCTCCCGGGCGGGCGTCCACCGGGTCCCGCTCCAGCAGCCCCTGGATGCCAAGGTCGTACCGGTCAACCCCAACGTCCTGATCGTGGGCGGCGGCATCGCCGGGATGCAGGCCGCCCTGGACGTGGCGAGCGCCGGGTTCAAGGCCTTCCTGGTGGAGAAGGAGCCCACGGTGGGCGGCCACATGCTCCAGTACGACAAGACCTTTCCCACCCTGGACTGCGCCTCCTGCATCGGCACGCCCAAGATGGTCTCCGTGGGCCAGAACCCCAACATCGAGCTTCTCACGTACAGCGAGGTGGAGCATGTAGACGGGTTCGTGGGAAGCTTCCGTGTCCAGGTCCGGAAAAAGGCGCGCTACGTGAACGAAGCCACCTGCACCGGGTGCGGAGAGTGCGCCGAGGCCTGCCCCGTGATCCGCCCCAACGAGTGGGACCAGGGGCTGAAGGACCGCAAGGCCATCTACCGATCCTTTCCCCAGGCCGTCCCCATCACCTTTGCCATCGAGAAAAAGGACCGCGCACCCTGCGTCCTGGCGTGCCCGGCCGGAATCAACGTGCAGGGGTATGTCCAACTCGTGGGCCAGGGCAAGTACGAGGAGGCGATCCGCCTGATCCTGGAGCGCCTTCCCCTGCCGGGTGTGCTGGGCCGCGTCTGCCCTCACCCGTGTGAGACCCAGTGCAGGAGAGCCCGGGTCGACCAGGCGATCTCCATTCGCGAGCTCAAGCGAACGGCCGCGGACCGGGTGGACCTGAGCGCTCTCCCATGGCCGGATATCGAGGAACGCTCCGAGCGGGTGGCGGTGATCGGGTCGGGCCCTGCCGGTCTGACCGCATCGCACTACCTGCGACTCAAGGGCTATGCCGTGACGATCTTCGAGGCCCTTCCCAAGCTGGGAGGCATGCTCCGGGTGGGCATTCCCGACTACCGGCTCCCCCCGGTGGTCCTGGACCGCGAGATCGACTTCATCCTGGGGCTCGGCGTGGAGACCCGAACCGGCGTGCGCCTGGGCGAGGACATCACCCTCTCCGGTCTTCGGGACGAGGGGTTCGATGCGATCTTTGTCGGAATAGGTGCCCACAGGAGCCTGAAGATGCGCATCCCCGGCGAAAGCGAGATTGAAGGCGTCGTGGATGCGGTGGACTTCCTCCGGGAGGTCAACCTGGGGCAGGGACAGGCCCCGGGGAAACGCGTCGTGGTGATCGGGGGCGGAAACGTGGCATTGGACGCGGCCCGGACCGCCCTTCGCATGGGATGCGAGGACGTCCAGATCGTGTACCGCCGGAGCCGCGACGAGATGCCCGCCTACCCCGAGGAGATCGAGGAGGCCCTGGAGGAGGGCATTACCATTCGAACGCTGACCGCGCCGGTCCGCATTGTGGGTGAGAACGGCCGGGTCTCCGGGTTCGAGTGCATGGAGACCGAGCTGGGCGAGCCCGACGCAAGCGGTCGACGCCGTCCCCAGCCCGTGCCGGGCTCGGAGTTCACGATCGCCTGCGACGCCGTGATCCCGGCCATCGGGCAGCAGCCGGATGCCTCCTGGATTCAGCAGGAGGACGGCCTGTCCGTGACCCCCTGGAACACCCTCGAGGTGGACCCGGCGACCATGCAGACCGCAGCACCCGGCGTATTCGCGGCCGGGGACGCCGTGAGCGGGCCGGCCACGGTCATCGAGGCCGTGGCCACGGGCCGAAGGGCGGCCGATGCCATGGACGCCTTTCTGCGGGGCGAGGAACCGGCCGCATCCCATTCCGAAACCGTCGCCGGGGCCCCATCGGAGCCGGACTGGGCCGAGATCCCGGAAGGCCTTCCCACCGAGGCCCGGGCCGCGCCCGAGCTTCAAGAGAGCGAGGCTCGAAAGGGCTGCTTTGACGAGGTGAGCCAGGGGCTGAGTGAGGACCATGCCCAACAGGAAGCCCGGCGCTGCCTCAACTGCGGGGTGTGCTCCGAGTGCATGGAATGCGTTCGGGCCTGCAAGGTGGGCGCGGTGGACCACACCATGCAAGACGAGATCGTCGAGCTGGACGTGGGAAGCATCATCCTGGCCACCGGGTTCGACCTGCTCGACCCCACCCCCATGGCCCAGTTCGGGTATGGCCAATACCGGAATGTGTACACCAGCCTGGAGTTCGAGCGGCTCACCAATGCCACGGGCCCCACAGGAGGGGAGATCCTCCTTCGAAACGAGGAGGGCAGTTTCGACCGCCCCCCGGAGAGCGTGGCCATCCTCCACTGCATCGGAAGCCGGGACGTGAACTACCACGAGTACTGCAGCCGGGTGTGCTGCATGTACGCGCTCAAGTACGCCCATCTCATCAAGGACCGTGTGGGCGAGGAGACCGCGGTCTACAACTTCTACATCGACATGCGGTGCTTCGGGAAAGGGTACGAAGAGTTCATGAACCGGGTCCAGTCCGAGGGCGTCAAGCTGGTGCGCGGAAAGGCCGCGCGGATCACGGACAAGGCCGAGGACCCGGAGGAGGAAGGAAAGCTCATCGTGATCGCCGAGGACACGCTCCTGGGGAAAATGATGCGGATTCCCGTGGACATGGCCATCCTGTGCGTGGCCATGGAGGCCCGGGACGACGCCCTGGACGTGGCCCGGTGCTTCGGCCTCAGCATAGGCCGGGACGGGTTCTTCCTCGAGGAGCACCCCAAGCTGGAGCCGGTCTCCACGGCCAGCGCCGGCGTTTTCGTGGCCGGGGCCTGCCAGGGCCCCAAGGACATCCCGGACACCGTAGCCCAGGCCAAGGGAGCGGCCAGCGAGGCGATCAGCCTGTCCGCCTTCGGCAAGGTGGAGGTCAGCCCCATGACCTCCTTCATCGACCCGGACCTCTGCGTGGGGTGCCAGGTCTGCCGGGAGCTCTGCGCTTACTCGGCCATCGATTTTGACGAGCGCCGGGGCGTGAGCGTGGTGAACGAGGCCAAGTGCAAGGGGTGCGGGAGCTGCGCGGCCTACTGCCCGAGCGGCGCGGCCAAGGTCAGCCACTTCACGGACCGCCAGGTGTTTGCCGAGATCGAGGGGCTGATGGCGTGAGAGGGGAAGGGAAAGGATTGAAGGATTAAAGGGGTAAGGGGTAAGGAGTAAACGAGGCCCAGCAAAACTCGCGGACTGTCGGGGATTCGAAGAGACCCAGGTGTTGATGGCGTGAGAGGGGACCAAGGGGTCAAGGGGCCGAGGGGAATGGTAAAGAGCATCCAGATCGAAAAGCAAAAACGGAGCAGGGCATGAGCGATCAAGATCCCATTATTGTGGCCTTTGTCTGCAACTGGTGCACCTTCACGGCCGCGGACCTGGCAGGCACCTCCCGGCAGAAGTACCCGCCGAACGTCCGCCTCATCCGCATGATGTGCAGCGGCATGGTGGACCCCCAGTTCGTGCTCAAAGCCTTTTTCGAGGGCGCGGACGCCGTGCTCATCGGCGGGTGCCATCCCGGAGACTGCCACTACATCAACGGCAATTACAAGGCCCGCCGCAGGGTCGCCCTGATCAAGGAAATCCTGGCCCAGTACGGCGTGGAGGACGACCGCATCTGGCTGAGGTGGATCGGTGCGAGCGAGGGCAACATCTTCGCAGAGACCATCCGGGAGATGACGGAAAAGGTCAAGGCCCTGGGGCCCACGGAGCTCAAGAAGGAGCTGGTGGCCTGAAACTCACCCCGGTGTGAAAACCCGTCGAACCGCAGGTTCGAGATGCAGGCCGGGATCGGCGCGAGCGAAGCATCTTCAGGAAGGGTGGAGGAAACATGACGGATTGCGTGAGCCTCCCCGTGGATTCGGGGAACATCAACGAGGCGTTCAAGGGATTCTTCTCGAACCTCCTGGAACAGGACGAGGTGCAGGCCGTGTTTCTGCCCATGCGTCAGCCCGACGGCGTCATGGTCATGCACACCCTGGTGAGGGACCCGGCGCACCTGGACGGCCTGGATCCCCTGGCCCCTGTCACGCCCACGAGCGCTGCGCGGCTCCTTTCCGCCCTCACCTTCAAGAAGCCCGGGTACCGTATCGCCGCGTTTCTAAGGCCCTGCGACTTTCGCGCGTACCTGGAGCTGGCCAAGCTCAAGCAGGCGGACCTGGACCAGGTCCTGGTGATCACCACGGACTGCAGCGGACGCATGGAGCCCAGGGACTTCCTGGCCCTGGTCGCGGAGGAGGGCGACCGAGCGGCCCTGGCCTTTCACGAGCGCGCCGTTTCCAACGACGACACCCTTGCCCGGCTGCCCGCGTGCCGGGTGTGCGAGCATCCGGTGCACGATTCCGCGGATCTGGCATTCCGGCTCCTGGGAACGGACCTGAACCAGGAGCTCGTGATCTGCGCTCAGACCGATCCCGGCCGTGCCGCCCTGGACCGCCTCGACCTGGAAGAGGCGCAGTCTTCGGAAGAGCCCGGGGACCGGGCCGGGCAGGTCGATGCCCTGATCAAGACCCGCACCGCGGAGCGGGACGCCCTTTTTCAGGAGTACGAAGAAAAGGCCTCCTCGTTCGCCGGGCTCCGAAACCTTCTCAAGACCTGCATCAACTGCTACAACTGCCGTGCGGCCTGCCCGGTCTGCTACTGCAGGGAGTGCGTCTTTCTCACGGACACCTTTCGCCACGATCCCGAGCAGTACTTCCGCTGGGCCGGAAAGAGAGGGCAGGTCAAGCTTCCCACGGACACGGCGTTCTTCCACATCACGCGGATGATCCACATCGGCACGCTCTGCGTGGGCTGCGGCCAGTGCTCCACGGCATGCCCCATGGACCTCCCGGTCATGGAGCTCTTTCGCACGGCCGCGCACCGGGCGCAGACACGCTTCGGGTACGAGCCGGGACGCAGCCCGGACGAGCCCCTGCCGCTCTCCGTGTTCGAGGACCAGGAGTTCCTGGAGCTGGGGGCGGACTAAGGCCGCCAGTCCCTGAAGCCGGAGGCCACGCGAAGCGAGGGGCCATGAAAAAGGCTCCTCATCGGGACAGGAGAGGAACATGGCAGAGAGCAATGCGAGTACGGTGTTGGTGATCGGCGCCGGCGTGGGGGGCATCAAGGCGGCGATCGACCTGGCCGAACAGGGGCGCCGGGTGCTCCTTGCGGAGTCCTCTCCGGCCCTGGGGGGCATTCTCTCCCAGCTCGACTACCAGTTCCCCAACAACCACTGCGGGCTGTGCCGCATGCTCCCCGCCTGGGAGCGGGATGCCGCGTCCGAGTACTGCATGCGAAAGGGTCTCTTCCACGAGAACATCCGCCTCCTTCCCCTGACCGAGCTGATCGCGCTCGAGGGCGAGGCAGGGCGCTTCGAGGCCACCCTCCGGACCCAGCCCCGCGGCGTGGACCCTGCCCGTTGCATCGGGTGCGGTCGGTGCGAGGAGGCCTGCCCCGTGGAGGTCCCATACGGATTCAACGAAGGGCTCGACTCCCGCAAGGCCATCCGTCGCGAGGTTCCCCATAACCTCCCTTTTTCTTACGCCATTGACTTTGAGCACTGCACGCGCTGCGGGGAGTGTGTCACGGCCTGCCCCACCGAGGCCGTGAGCCTGGACGGCGAGCCCCGGGACGAGACGTTCGAGGTGGGCGCCTTGATCCTGGCCCCGGGCTGCGGACTCTACGACCCGTCCCCCCTGGAAGCCTACCAGTACACCGCCCTTCCGGACGTGGTGACCAGCCTGGAGATGGAACGGCTGCTCAGCGGCACCGGGCCTACGGGCGGAAAGCTCCTGCGGCCCTCGGACGGAAAGCCGGTCGAACGCGTCGCCTGGATCCAGTGCGTGGGGTCGCGAAACAAGAAGCTCGGGCAGGACTACTGCTCCTCGGTGTGCTGCATGTTCTCCCTCAAGGAGGCCCTGCTCGTGAAGGAGCGGTCCCCGGAGACCGAGACCACTGTGTTCTACATGGACATGCGCACTTTCGGGAAAGAGGGCTTCCGCTACCAGTGCCTGGCCGAAGATCAGGGCGTGGAAAAGATCCCCTGCCGCGTCCACGCCGTGGACTCGGACCCGGAAAGGGGCCTGTTCCTCAAGTACTACTCCGAGAGCGACGGCCGCATTCAGGAGCGGCCCTTTGACCTCGTGGTGCTCTCCACGGGCCAGGCAAGCACCTCTGCCATGAAGCGGCTCGCCGAGATCGCCGGGGTCGCCCTGAACCCGCACGGGTTTGCCGGAGGAGAGGGATTCAACCAGGTGGCCACAGACCGGCCCGGGGTCTTCTGGTGCGGCTCGGCCACCGGGCTCAAGGACATCACCGAGACCGTGCTTCAGGCCGAGTCCGCTGCCTGCCAGGCCGCGCTCCTGACCGAGCCGGCAATCGCGGAACCGAAAGGAGAGGACAGGGTCCGTGCCCGGGACGTGTCCAGAGAGAAACCGCAGGTGGGGCTGCTCCTTTGCCGCTGCTTCGGGGGGCAGGGCTCGGACCTGCCCTGGGACGAGCTCCGGGAGGAGCTCGCTCACAACCCGGACGTGGCCGGCGTGGTGGAAGGCGACCGCCTCTGCCAGACCCAGGGGTTTGAAGAGGCCATGGCGGCCCTTGAAGGGCTCGCAGCGAACCGGCTCGTGATCGGGGCCTGCTCCCCGTACGTCTACGACCGCCGCCTTCGAAAGCTGGGCGCAGCGATCGGCCTGAGCGAGGACCTGGTAGACGTGGTGGACCTTCGAGGGGCCGGCCTGGGTCCCGGCGATACGGACAGCAAACGCCAAAGAGCCCTGGCGGCCCTGGCAGCCTCCGTGCTCAAGCAGAAGCACCGCGAGTTTCCCTGCGCAGGAACGGTCTCCGTGATCCCAAACGTCCTGATCGTGGGTGGAGGCCTGGCAGGCATGACCGCGGCCCTGGCCGTGGCCGACTCCGGTGTGGACGTCGTGCTTCTGGAAAAGGCGGCAAAGCTGGGAGGGGAGACGCGCCGCAGGCGCTCCACCCTGGAGGCCATCGACCCTGCTTTATTTCTCGACGACCTGGAATCCAGGGTCCGCAATCACGAGCGCATTCAAATCTCCACCGGCGCCAAGCTGACCGGCCTGACCGGTGAGATCGGCCGATTCGCCGCCCGCGTTCAGGAAGGGGATGCCTCCCGGACCGTGGGGTGCGGAGCCGTGATCCTGGCCACCGGCGGAAAAGAGGCCGAAACCACCGAGTACGCCTTCGGCGCCAACGACCGCATTCTCCGCCAGGGCGACCTCGAGGCCCGGCTGGCCGAGGGTGCGCTTTCCTCCGACGACCTGGGACGCGTCGTGATGATCCAGTGCGTGGGCTCCAGGGAGCCCGAGGGACGCGCGTACTGCAGCCGTATCTGCTGCGCATCCGCGCTCAAGAATGCCGGCAGAATCCTGGAAATTCACCCTGATGCGGACATCTACGTGCTCTACCGGGATCTCATGAGCTACGGTTTCCTCGAGTCGAAATACCGGGAGCTTCGCGAGAAGGGGGTCCAGTTCATCCGATACACCAGGGACGAAAAGCCCGAGGTCACCGTGGAGGATGATCGCGTGCTCGTGCGCTTCCCCGAGCCGGTCCTGGGGATGAACGTGGAAATCCACCCGGACCTCCTGGTCCTGAGCACGGGCGTGGTCCCGTCGGATCATGGGGACCTGGCACGCATTGTCGGCCTGGAGCTCAACGAGGACGGCTTCTTCCAGGAGATGGATGCAAAATGGCGCCCCGTGGACCTGGAACGCCCGGGCGTCTTTGCTTGCGGGCTGGCGCTTGCGCCGCGCAACATGAGCGAGACCCTGCTCCAGGCGCGCGCTGCGGCCGTGCGGGCCGTGAACCTCCTGGCCCGATCCGCGATTCAGACGTCCCGGACCGTGTCCGAGGTGAGGCACACCCTGTGCTCGGTCTGCGAAACCTGCATCGCGGTCTGCCCGTTCCAGGCGCGGTACCGGGAAAAGGACCGCATCCGCGTCATCGAGGCGGCCTGCCAGGGCTGCGGCATTTGCGTGGCGGCCTGCCCGAACGGGGCGGCCCGGCTACCCCTTGCCACGGACCGCCAGACCTTCGGCATGCTGGAGGGCCTCCTGGAGGAGGCCATGGGATCGTGACACCGAAGTCCTCGGTATGAAGGGTTGACCACAGCGCGTTTTCAGAAGGAACAGGATCAATGGAAACCATCCAGCTCGATCACGTGGACTCGGAGTTCAAGCAGGAGCTCGCACGCCGGCACGAATCGGAAAAGCTCAAGGCCTGCTTCACCTGCCTGACGTGCGCATCCAGCTGCCCGGTGGCCCAGGTGGACCCGCGATTCAATCCCATCCGCTTCATTCGCATGGCCCTCCTGGGACTCAAGCAGGAGGTGCTCGGAAGCAATGAGCTCTGGCTCTGCTCGAGCTGCTACACGTGCCAGGAACGGTGCCCCAATGACGTGCGCATCACCGAGTTCCTGACTCTCCTCAAGAACATGGCCAAGGAAGAGGGGCATGCGCCCACCGGGATTCGCGCGCAGGAAGACCTCGTGCTCACCAACGGCCGCATCTACCCCCTGGACGACTTTGACAACAAGAAACGGCAGAAGATCGATCTGCCCGCGCTTCCCACCTCGTGCGAGGTGATGGGGGCCCTTTTTCCCGAGTAGGGAACCGCGCGCTGCGAAGAGGCCGCCTCCGTAGTGCCGGCGCTTCAGATGAGCGGCCGAAACAGGGAGCCTTTGTGAAAACATTCCGATTTTCCATCCTGGTCGCAATCCTTTGCCTTCTTGCCCCGGCCTTTCTCCCTTCACCGGCCCCGGCGGCCGACATCTCCTGGGTCGGATTCAGGAGGGGGATCCAGATGGCCAAGGAAAGCGACCGCAAGGTCCTCGTCTACTTCCGGACCTCCCAGTGCCTCTTCTGCGAGCACATGGAGAGAAAAACGTTTGCGACCATGGACGTTGCCGACTACATCAACGACCACTTTGTCCCGATCCACGTGGATGCGGACCTCGAAAGGGACGTGGCAGCTTCCTTTCGGGTCGGCGCCTTCCCCACCTGCTGGTTCCTCAGCCCCAAGGGCGAGCCCCTTCAAGTCGTACCGGGGTTTGTCCCTCCCATGCAGTACCTGGACGTCCTCGAGTACATTGAAACCGACGCATACGCGGACATGAGCTTCAAGGCGTTTATGCAGCAGAAGGAAGAGAAAAAGAAGGAATAGGACGGAAAGGAAAGGCGGGGTTACGTCTTGGACGTTCTCCCGTCTCGATCGGGAAGGGTCAAATCGAGCCTTTTGATGCGACGCCACAGCGTGCTCGGGTGGATGCCGAGCTGATCGGCGGTGGCCGATCGGTTCCAGTCGTTTCGCTTCAGCGCCTCTAAGAGGAAGTTTCGCTCGACCTCGTCCCACGACAGGGACGCCCCTGAGGTGCCGGTCCCGGCCACGGCCCCCACGCCGCTTCGCTGCCGAAAATCGTCCGGCAGATGCTCCAGCCCGAGCCACCCGTTCTTGCACACCACCGTGGAATACTCGATAATGTTCTCCAACTCCCGGATGTTCCCGGGGAAATCGTACGCCATGAGAAGGGAGATCACCTCCGGGGCCACCCCCTGGATCTCCTTCCCGTTCAACCGGCTGAACTTCTTCACGAACTGCTCCACCAGAAGGGGGATGTCCTCCCTCCGGTCCCGGAGCGGGGGCAGGACCAGCCGAACCACGTTGATGCGATAGAAGAGGTCCTCGCGGAACGTCCCTTCATGAACCATGGTCTCCAGGTCCCTGTGCGAGGCCACCACGACCCGGACATCCGCCTTTTCCGCACGCGTCCCCCCCAAGGGTTGGTAGTCCCTGTCCTGAAGGAATCGAAGCAGCCTGACCTGAAGCGCCAGGGAGATATCGCCGATCTCGTCCAGAAACAGGGTGCCGCCTTCTGCAAGCGCCACCCGGCCGGGCTTGTCTTTGCGTGCATCCGTAAACGCGCCGGCCTTGTACCCGAAGAGCTCGGACTCCAGAAGAGTGTCCGGGAGCGCGCCGCAGTTGATGGCCACGAAAGGCCCGTCCTTGCGGGGGCTCAGCGAGTGAATGGCCCTGGCAAAGAGCTCCTTGCCCGTACCGCTCTCTCCCTGAAGGAGCGCTGTGATATTGCTCACGGAGATCTGCTCCAGGATCCCGAAAAGCCGCTGCATCTCGCGGTTCTTGCTGATGATGTCCAGAAAGCTGTGGCGGCCGGAGAGCTCCTTTCGCAGGGCCTCCACCACGCTCAGGTCCCGGAACGACTCCACCCCCCCGATCACCTGACCTTCCTTGTCCCGAAGCAGGGCCGCTGAAATGCTCACCGGGATGCGATCCCCCTCGGAGTTGACAATGAAGATCGACTGATTCAGGACCGGGCTGCCCGTCTCCATGGTGTGCCGAAGGGCGCACTGGGTCTCGCAGATACTCGCCCGGAACACCTCCCAGCAGTGCCGGCCGATGGCCTCCTCCCGGGTAATGCCGGTGATGCGCTCTGCGGACCGGTTGAAAGAGGTGATGCGCCAGTCCATATCCACCGTGAACACGCCGTCTGCAATGCTGTCCAGGATGATTTGGGTCTGGTTTTCACGGTCATGGTTCATCTGAAACTCCAGGGAGGCACCCCGCTCGAAGTGCCCAATCTGAAAGAAGTTATGTATCGCCCCGGCCCCTGTCAACTGTGGCGTGTGGTTTCTTCTCCCGATCAGGGCCTTTGATGATCCTCACCGGGTTTAGTTCGTCCTCTCAGGATTCAGGGCATTTTCTTTGCCGGATAAGGGCCCGATGCCCCGTGCCCACGCCTTCCGCAACCTTGACGGCATCGTCCTGGCTGGGTTATTCTTTTTTCGCCCTGAGAAAAGCGCTTTCAAGAGACGCGTGCGATCCTTTTCACCTTCACCCTCACACGGACAATCAACCATGGCCAACCGCATTCTCATCGTGGACGACGACCCGGACGTGATCCTCTTTCTCTCGACCCTTCTTCGGGACAACGGCTATGCCACGGACGAGGCGCGAAACGGGGTGGAGGCCCTGGAGCGCATTCACGAGACCAGGCCCGACCTGATCCTCCTGGACCTCATGATGCCCCAGAAAAGCGGAATCGCCCTCCTCTCGGACCTTCAGCAGGAGGAGGAGCTCCGAAACATTCCCATCATCATGGTCACCGGGGTCGCCGGGGAGACCGGAATCGACCTGGATGCCTTTCTCAAGCGGATCGAGGCCTCCAGCGACGCCCCGGGCCCGCCCCGAATCACCGAGTACCTTGAAAAGCCTGTGGATCCGGACAGGCTCCTGAAATGTGTTCGGGAGACCCTCAACTGAACCGTCGAAACAGCCTGAATGTGGCCCTCCTTGGGATCGGGCCGGGCTCGCCCCCGTCCATCGAGCCCTTTTTCAGCGAGGCCGCCCGGAAACTGGGATGGGACCTCATCGGTGTGGCAGGCCCGGATCCCTCGGCACCCGGCATGCAGGAAGCCCGGGAAAAAGGCCTGAAGACCCTCACCGATCCCCACGGGCTTTTCCAACTCCCCAACCTGGATCTCCTGATCGTCTGCAATGCCGATCCCGATCTTCTCGCCCGCCTCGACCGCGACCGCCCCGAGCGCGTGGGCCTCATGGACCTCCGGGCGTCCATGCAGCTCCTGGCCCTGCCTGCGAAACCAAGTCAGAACCAGGCCCTCGAAGGCACAGGCCTCCTGAACCGCCTCTCCGATCCCATCTGCGTCATCGGGCCCGGGCACGAGATTCACCTTGCCAACCAGGCGTTTGCCCTGCTTTTCACCGGTCCGGGAAAGCCTCCGCTCACGGGACGACCCTGCTATGAGATTTTTCACGAGCGGTCCGCCCCGTGCCCTGCCCCTGAGTGCCCCCTGGAGCAGGACCCTGCGTCCGGAGAAGGCACCGCCTTCCGCGAGTATCAACACCTGGACCGCGGCACGGAGCGGCACTTCGAGGCCGCGTTCCGCCTCCTCCCGGGTCCTGCCGGCGAGGCCGCACGCTTCCTGGTCAGCATGCGGGACGTCACGGCCCGCAAGGGCCTGGAAAACGAGCTCGAGCGCTCCCGCACCCGGTACGCGAAGCTCCTCGAGCATGCCCGGGAGGGCATTGCCATGCTGGACCCGGAAGGCCGCATTCAGGAGTGCAACCTGAGCCTATGCCACATGCTGGGCTACCCCCGGGAGGAGCTGCGCTCCAGGAACATCGGGGAGCTGGCCCGGGATGTGTCCCGAAAGATCCTGGAAAACCACCTGAAGGACCTTCAGATCATGGAGTCCGTGACCGTGGAGATGGAGTTCCTCCGCCGGGGCGAACGCCCCCTGCCGGTGGAAGCGGACATCATCTGGCTCCAGGACGAGAACGTGTTCCTCCTGATGATGCGGGACATCACCGCGCGAAAGCGCCTGGAGGCCTCCCGCAAGCTTTACTCGGAAAAGCTCGAGGCCCAGGTCGAGGAGAGGACGCGCGCGCTTCAGGCCTACCAGCAGCAGATCATGGGCCAGAAGCAGTACGCCGAGGGAATCATCGAGGGATCCCCTTTGCCCGTGCTCGTGCTCGACCGGAACCACCGCATCACGTTCTGGAACCGGGCCTGCGAAGTCCTCACGGGATTTTCCGGCGAGGAGATGATCGGCACGGATCGACAATGGGAGCCCTTCTATCCCGAGCCCCGCCCCACTCTCGCGGACCTGATCATTGAAGACGACCAGGAAGCCATCCAGAAGCTCTATGCCCCCAACAACCTTCGAAGGAACCCACTCATCGACGGGGCGTGGGAGGCCGAGGCGTTCTTTGATCAGGTGGGGGAAGAAGGGGTTCACATCTTCTTCACCGCTGCACCCATCCGGGACAATCAAGGGAAAATCCAGGGCGCGATTGTCACCTTTCAGGACGTCTCCGAGCGCGTGGGCATGACCCGGGAGATCGAACGCCGTGAGGCGTTTGTCCAGAACCTGGTGCACAACTCCATCGACGGCATCATCGCCACCAACCCCGAGGGGACCATTGTCATCTTCAACCGCGGGGCCTCCAACATCCTCGGGTACGAGCCCGAGGAGATCGTGGGCCGGCTCAGCTACCAGGACATCCTCCCCAAGGGGACCATCAGCAACGTGCTGCGGGCCTTTTACAAGGAGCAGTACGGACCTCCGGGCAAGCTCATCCATATGGAGTCCGAGCTCCTGAATCGGGACGGAGAAGCCATCCCCGTGCGCCTCTCCGGGACCCTCCTCTATGAGAACGGAAACGAGATGGGGAGCGTGGTCTTTGTGCAGGATCTCCGGGAAATCCAGCGGCTCCAGAAGGAAAAGCAGCAGGCCGAGCGCATGGCCGCCGTGGGAAAGACCGTGGCCGGCCTGGCCCACTACATCAAGAACATCCTGAACGGCCTCAGGGGCGGGGGCTATGTGATCAACTCGGCCATTGAAAAGGGGGACCTCTCCCTCATCTCCCAGGGCTGGGACATGGTGGAGCGAAACGTCGACCAGATCTCCACCATTGTCCTGGACATGCTCACCTACTCCACGGACCGCAAGCCCCGCTACGAAGACGTGGACCCGAACGAGCTGGTCGAGGAAGTGCTGGAGCTCATGCAGGATCGCGCAAAGGCCGCCAATGTAGAGCTTATAAAGGACCTCAGCCCGGACCTCCCTACTGTGCCCATGGATCGAACCGGCATCCACCGGGCCCTCCTCAACCTGGTGAGCAACGCCATCGATGCCTGCACCCTGGAAGGGATCATGGAGAGTAACGGCGCCGTGCACGTCCGCACGGACCGCCCCGAGGAATGGGGGGTGCGCTTCGAGGTCCAGGACAACGGAACGGGCATTCAGCAGGAAACCAGGGACCGGCTCTTCAGCGACTTCTTCACCACCAAGGGGTACAAGGGCACCGGGCTCGGCCTCCCGGTCACCCACAAGGTGGTCAAAGAGCACGGCGGAGAGATCACCTTTGAATCAGAGCCCAACCAGGGCACTACCTTCACCCTCCTCCTCCCCGACCGCAAGTAGCCCCATCACGCACTCCCCGAAGAGTTTCCCAAGCCACCTCCTTGAAGAAAATCCTTATGTTAAAGCATAAGGCATTTTGACTTCTGAGATGTTTTGTGCTAAATTTTGTTAGATTCAGGGAGCATATCCGGCAATGGAAACCGCGCCCGAATCCTGAGGCGACCGATGTGTATCTCGCCTCTCCCCAGCACTGCGGGCCACTCCTTGTCAAACACCCTCCTGATGGAGGCGTATAGGCCAGGCCAATTCCTGTTCCTCAACATCTAGACAAACCCAAAATCGGGATGAGCGGGCTCTGCTCTGATGACAAAACTCCATCACGACTAAGAACGGCAGAACAATGAACTATCCCCGCAGCAAGCGGGGGAGTATCAGGTCGACTTCACTTCGTTACGCCGATAATAAGGAATGCTTCTTCATTCTGAGCCATTTCTGTAGCAAGCTACGGAGAATTCCAAGTTAAACATGAAGAAAAACTTCTAATATTTGCAATTTGCCTTGGTTATATATTTATCAGCTACTTTGGGATATCAAAACGAGTACTTAAATTCTTATCCAGTGTTGGCAATGCTTCAAGCTGTCAGCCCTTTATTTGGAGGGACAGCATATGAACAAGTATGTGATAAGTGCTTTAAGTATCCTGATAGCTGTCGTATTCTGCACAAGGGCGTTCTGCCAGAGCCAGACCACCCATGTGATGAAAATCGCTCTCGGTAGTCCTCAAAAGGACAACAGATATTCGTGGACTCCCTTTGAGGTGTTGAAAAAGGAGGTGGAAACCCGGTCCCGGGGGCGGTTTAAAGTGGAGATTCATTCCCAGATGATTGGAGCATCATTAGTGGAAGTGTTTGCAGAACTCAAGGACGGGCTGGTTCATGCCAGGGATTTTGCGGGCGGTCACCTGGCCACGATTTATCCGCCCCTTCAGGTCTTTTCCATCCCCTACCTATTTTCCCATAGAGAGATCGCATGGGAGGTTCTGGACGGGCCTTTTGGACAGATGCTGATCAGGGATATGGCCGAGAAAACCGGCATGCGTCCCTTGTTCTGGATCGAGAACGGGGGATTCAGGCATTATTCCAATAATAAGCGACCCATCCATTCCCCCGAAGATATGAAGGGGTTGAGAATCCGGACCATGGGAACTCCCCTGCACATGAAAATCGTGTCGGATCTCGGGGGGCGTCCAGTGCCCATATCCTGGTCCAAGCTTTATGAGGCCATTGAATCGGGAATCGTGGACGGTCAAGAAAACTCCATTGCAACTTTCATGATTCCCCAACTGGAAAACATCCAAAACCATATTGTTCTGGACGCCCATGTCTACGGAATCTATACTCTTTTGATGAACGACGCCTGGTACCAGACCCTTCCCGAGGATCTGAAAACCGTTCTCAACCAGGCAAAAAGGATTTCCGCCGCGGTGAACCGGGGGCTATCCGTGTCCAATGAAATGTCAGGGATCCGCTATCTCAGGACCCGGGGAGTCGATATTTACCAACCATCGGAAGATGAAATACGCAGGTTCAGGGAACTGACCCGAAGATCCGCTCTGGATTGGCTGAATGCCAATATCGGCAATGAATGGGTCCAGGGCGTTCTGGAGGCCACAGCGGCAGCGGAGAAGAGACTGGGGTTTGGCCCGCTGGGCTCAAAAGCGCAATAAAGGTATCATGGAGACCAGGAGCAGTCATCGGATGGAAACGCACGGATTTCAGATCGGCCGCACCTTGCACTCAAAAATTATGATGTTCATCGCGCTGTTATTTCTGATCACTATTTTCACCAGCTCACTACTCTATTTACATAATTTCAGAAAAAACTACCTTGAAGCCATCGAGTGGCGATCTGTTACCCTGGCCCAGAGTCTCCGCGTATTCCTGGAATCCAGATACGAATTCTTCGGGAACCTCGCAGAACTTGACCTCATACTTGAATCCGCCTACCTGGAATGCAAAAAGCTATTCGAGGCCAACCAACACATGCATGTCGCTTTCGTCTCCGTCATTGACGAAAACGGGAACATCCTCACCCACAACAACAAGCTGTTCTGGAAAAAGAAGTTTGACTATCCCGAGTTGCGTTCGGCCTTGAAATCCAGGGGAATAAATACCATCCTGCTGGGAGACACTTACCATACCCTGGTCCCTGTCGTGGCTAAGGACAGTGCGCTGCTGGGGACCATAGATGTAGGGTTTCCCAGAAACGTTGTCGATGACAAGCTCATGGCTGCCATTGGCAATGCCGTCGGCCTTTTCCTTTTACTGTTCATGACCGCTTTTTTCACGGCCTGGCTCTTTGTCCGCCGGGTTGTCATCCTCCCAGTCAACAGGCTGATTCAGGCCACATCAAATATTGCCCAAGGGAAGCTGACACAGGAGATTTATGCCTCTCCCACCAAGGAATTTAAGGACCTGGCATTGAGTTTAAGCCGCATGCGGGACGCCATACGGCAAAGCATGGCAGACCTGGAGCGGAAAAACCAGGAAGACAGCGCCCTGATCGCCTGTTCGCCAGTGGCGCTTTTCAGCCTTGACCTGTCGGAAACGGTGGCCATATGGACGGCTTCGGCAGAGCGGTTGTTCGGCTGGCAGGCCGAAGAAGTGACCGGTAACCCCCTTCCTACGGTTTTGCAAGAGGATCGAGACAAGTTCGACAGCCTGTGGCGAAGGGTTTGCCGGGGAGAGGTGGTCATGGGGCTTGAAATCCGTCAGAAACGGCGGGACGGATCTGTTTTCTACGGATCCGTGTCATTCGCCCCCATTTGGGTAGCCGACAACAGCATCGCGGGTGTAATGGGCACGGTGGAGGATGTCTCCGATAGGATAGAGAGAGAAAAGGCCCATCAAAAGATT
>JASFQI010000070.1:0-17528 GCA_050115555.1 Desulfobacteraceae bacterium | reverse complement strand
GCCCTCGGGAGAGGTGTCGACCTCCTCATCCGGCTTCAGGGAGGTGTGGGTCACATCGTCCTGGATTCCCACGGTGAAGTGGTTCTTGGGGACGGCAGAGCGGAGGTTGTCATAGACGGCCTTGACCATGGTCGGGGTGAAATCCTTGCTCCCGAGACCGTAGCGGCCGCCGACCAGCATCGGGGTGTCCGCGGCATCCTGGAACACCGTGCACACGTCCTGATAGAGCGGCTCGCCGATGCCCCCGGGGCACTTGAGCCGATCCAGGACCGCGATGCTCTCGGCCGTCCCGGGCAGGGCCCGAAGGAAGGCCTCGCTGTCGAACGGGTAGTAGAGGCGCACCTTGATCAGGCCAACGCGCTCACCCAGCCCGTTGAGGTAGTTCACCGTCTCCTCGATGGCGTCACAGCTCGAGGCCATGGACACGACGACCCGATCGGCCTCAGGGTCGCCCACGTAATCGAAGAGGTTGTACTTCCGCCCCACGAGGTCGCTCACCTTGTCCATCTCCTCCTGCACGATGTGGGGGATTCGCGCATAGTAGGGGTTGGCGGCCTCTCGGTTCTGAAAGAAGATGTCAGGGTTTTGAGCGGTTCCTCGAAGCTGTGGATACTCAGGGTTCATACATCGGCTGCGGAAGGTGTCGATCGCATCCCAGTCCACGAGATCGGCCATATCCTCGTAATCGATGAGCTCGATTTTCTGGATCTCGTTGGAGGTTCGGAACCCGTCGAAAAAGTGGACAAAGGGGAGGCTGGCTCGAATACTCGACAGATGCGCGACCAGGGCCAGATCCATGACCTCCTGGACCGATGCAGAGGCCAGAAGGGAGAAGCCCGTCTGCTTGGTGGCGTTGATGTCCGAATGATCCCCGAAGATGGACAGTGCGTGGGCGGCCACGGCCCGGGCGGAGACGTGAAACACCGCAGGCATGATCTCACCCGCAATCTTGTACATGTTGGGAATCATGAGCAGAAGGCCCTGGGAAGCGGTAAAGGTCGTGGAAAGGGCCCCGGCAGAGAGCGCGCCGTGGACGGCACCCGCAGCACCGGCCTCGGACTGCATCTCCATGACCAGAAGTTCCTGGCCGAAGATGTTCTTGCGGCCGTGGGCCGCCCATTCGTCACAATACTCCCCCATGCTGCTCGAGGGGGTGATGGGGTAAATGGCCGCGACCTCGCTCATGGCGTACGCCACGTGGGCGGCGGCCTCGTTTCCTTCCAGAGTTTTTGTTTTGGGTGCCATGGATCTTTTCCTCCCTGGTTATGATTTGAATCTCCCAACAACGAGCCGCTGGGAATGCGCAAGGCATTGTGAAAGGGCGTTGAAGTGCCGATCTAGCGGGTTTTCATCACCCGAAACCAGACGTTTCGGGCCGGGCATCACCTGAAGCGAAGCACCCCTCTTCGGACGGGTGCAACGGCCTTCCCCCAAGGCTCCACGCACAGGGCACGGAGGGGAAAGGAAAAACGCGAAAACTAGTATTATATCAAAAAAGCAGGACATAAACAAGGCGTATGTGGCGACCCTTTCCCCCCATTTCAGGCCTCTTGCTTCGCATCTATGGGGAAAGGAGGAATAAGGGGAATTCGCCCATAATACTAACATAATTCAAAGCTGGGAGGTCGTAAATCGGGTGGATTCTGATTCTGTTGTAGGGTATTCTTCTACAGGAGTGAAAAGTGATGGAGTCGCAAAAAGCTGAAACTTGGAGATTTGCCTCTAACGATTCCAGTGACTTAAGTGTAGCCAACAGGCGGTCGAACGGGTTTTTACGAGACCGTCAAAAGTCAAGGCCGAAGGGAAAGGAGAGGATCGTGTCCCAGCGGGAGTACCCTATCCGGCCGATTTTGGGCGTGGCGGGCGTAGTGTTTCAGGGGGACGCAGTGCTTCTGGCCCGAAGGGCCCAGGAGCCGGCCCTGGGGGAGTGGAGTCTCCCGGGAGGAGTCGTGGAACTGGGCGAGACCCTGGAAGCCGCACTTGAGCGCGAGGTGTGGGAGGAAGTCTCCGTGCGCATGACCGTAGGCGGCCTGGTTCACCTCGCCGAACGCATCGTGCTCGACGCGGAGGAACGCGTGCAATACCACTACGTGATTGCGGACTACTGGGGGTGGGTTATCGAGGGGGTGCCCCGGGCCGCTTCAGATGTAAGCGAGACCCTCGTTTTGCCCCTGGACCGGTTGGACAATATCCCCCTTCACGAGGAACTCCTCCGGGTCATTCACCGCGGCATTTCCCTTCGGCGCGCGGCACGGGAAAGGACCCACGGGGTCGCACAGGTCAGTCGATGAGGTCGAAGGTACGGCGCCAGTGGGGCCAGGACCAGTAGATCATAAAGGCCTCGCCTTTGATGGAATCCTCCGGTACGAAACCCCAGAAGCGGCTGTCGTAGCTGTGATCCCGGTTGTCGCCCATCACGAAGTACTGGTCTTCCGGGACCGTGACCGGTCCGAAGTTGTACTTGCTGCCGGGATTTCCGGAGCGGCCCGATCGGTTTGTGTACACACCGTGCTCGTCGGGAAAGGGGCGGTCGTTGATGAAGAGCTTCTCGTCGATGATCTCGACTTTGTCTCCTGGAATGCCGATGACCCGCTTGATGAAATCCTTGCTCGGGTCCACCGGGTAGATGAAAACAATGATATCCCCGCGCTCGGGTTGGCTCACCGGAATGATCGTTTTTCGAACGAACGGGAGTTTGACGCCATAGACGAACTTGTTGACCAGGATGTGGTCCCCGATAAGCAGGGTCCGCTCCATGGAACCGGAGGGGATCTTAAAGGCCTGCACGACAAAGGTTCGAATGAAGAGGGCGAGCAGAACGGCAATGGCGGCCGCCTCGGCGTATTCCCGGAGCGTGCTCTTCCGTTTGCGTTTCGTGGGTTCCTGGTCCGGCTTTTCCTTCTTCGATGCCAACAGCGTCTCCCGGCGGATGGGTCCGCCCCGGCTCCTGTCAAAGCCTGCCGTTTCTTGTCACAGATGGTGACGTTAGTCAAGGCGGAAAGTCTGCATGCGGATTCTGAGGGGCTGGGTTTCCCCCGAACGTCCTGACCGGTGCCCGGGTCAGCCGCGTAACGCGGCGAAGCTGAAGACCAAAAAGAAATGGATGATGGAGTCGCAAAAAGCGGTGAGCAGGAGATTTGCCCCTGGCGATTCCGAGGTCGTACAATGTAGCCAACAGCGGGCGAGCGAATTTTCCGAGACCGGCAAATGGATGAGAGGCCGCGAAAAAGCCCGGGGATCTGGAGCAAGAGAAGCATTTTGGTTGCGGCTGAGCAGGGCTACGCTCTCTGACGACCAAAATGAGCCTTATGGGCTTCTACGAAACGTCGTCCAGAGGAGCGTTCCATGAAAGAGAGCAAGGTGCAGGAGATCGAACCCGGGCAGTCGTGGGTGGTGGATCGGTTCCGGCCGGAGGACGCCGAAGGAGTCCGTCGTCTCTTCCTTTCGGTGTACGGGGAGGGCTACCCCGTGCGGACCTATCTGGAGCCGGAAAGGCTCATTCGAGAGAACGCGGACGGCCGCACCCTGTCGAGCGTGGCGCGGACCCCGAAGGGGGATGTGGTGGGCCACAATGCCCTGTTTCGGAGCGCCCCCCATCCCGGGGTGTACGAGTCCGGGGCCGGCCTGGTGCATGTAGCGTATCGTGGGGGCAAGGGTCTCTTTACACGGCTCGTGGCCCACGGCCAGGAGGAGGCGGGGCGCCGGCCGGGGGTGGATGCCATCTTCGGGGAGAGCGTATGCAACCACGTGTTTTCCCAGAAAATGTGCCGAAGCCTGGGGTGGGGAACCATGGCCCTGGAGGTGGATCTCATGCCCGCGGCGGCCTACACGCAGGAGGGGAGTGCGACCGGGCGCGTGGCGTCACTGCTGGATTTTCGAACGATTCGGTCCCGTCCCCACCGGGTCTTTCTCCCGGCGGTCTACGAGGATGACCTGCGATTTCTTTATCAGAGGCTCGACGACCCGCGAGACCTGGTCCCTTCCGAGGAACCGATGCCTGCGGACGGCCGGACCCGCATTCGGACACGCCGATTCGACTTCGCCCAGGTCGCCCGTATGGCTGTGACCGAGGCGGGTAAGGATTTCGAGGCCGCCCTCGCGAAGGAGGAAGCAACGCTTGATGCAGCAGGAGTTCAGGTCAACCAGGTCTGGATTCCTCTGTTCGAACCGTGGGCAGGAGAGGCCGCACGCGTGCTTCGAGATCGCGGCTACTTTCTCGGAGGGGTGCTTCCCCGGTGGTTCGACCGGGATGGTCTTCTCATGCAGCGGATCGCCGTCCCCCCTTCCTGGGACGGCGTGATCCTCCAATTTGACCGCGCCAAGGCCCTTCTGGAGCGGGTGCGGGCGGACTGGGAGGCCGTAGTCGCAAATCGTGGTTCGTGACACGTGTTTCGTGCAGCGTTTTCACATCATCGCATCATCCCGTCACCAAACAACGTCGACGATCCATTGCGCGAAGAATAAGCGCTTGGGGCGTCAGATTCTAGCGATTTGTACGATTCCGACCACCGAATCACGGAACCGGCCCATTCCCCGTCTCGCTGTTGGCGGTACGACGGGGGAGATTCCTTTTCCCTTGACATCCGGATATCGAGACCTTACCTTAAACAATATTTAAACTAAACGGTTAGTTAAAATTTTGGTTGACAGGGCCTTTCACAGGAGGGGCGATGAGTAAGGATGCATTGGAAGACAAAAAAGTCCAGGCCATACGGGACATCCTGGAGGCCGCGACCGAGGTGTTTGCCGAGGAAGGGTTTGGAGGCGCCCGGGTGGATGAAATCGCCCGGCGGGCCGGGGTAAACAAGGCCATGATGTACTACCGCATCGGGGACAAGGCTACCCTGTATGCCGAGGTCCTCCACCACGTGTTCTCCGGTACGGCCGATCGATTGCACCAAAAGCTGGACCCGATCGCATCACCCGAGGAGAAGCTCCGGATCTACGTGCGCACCTTCGCCCGCACCGTGCAGGAGAACCCCCGCCTGCCGCCGATCATGCTTCAGGAGGTGGCGTCCGGCGGAAGGAACCTTCCGGACATCGTGATTCAGGACCTGGGGCGGATTATTCTCCTGCTGGCGGGTCTCCTCGAGGAAGGCGTGGAAAAAGGTGTGTTTGTGGAAGCCAACCCCGTCGTGATCCACATCATGGTGATCTCCACGATTTCCATGACCAGCGTCATGCGCCCGCGCCTGGGGGAGATCGCGGCTTCACGCCGGGAGTACGCCGGTGCCCTGGAACGATTCGAAACGAGCCAAGCGGCCGTGGCACGGGATGTCGAGGACCTCATTCTGCGGGCGTTGAAGCCGTCCCCGTAGACACGCGAGAAGGCATTATGGAAGCAAAGAAACGCATGCGCATTGTGGTTCCCCTCCTCCTGGTGCTCGCGGGAATCGGAGGGGCCCTGTACTGGGTCGAGACCGCAAAGGATTCCGACATCCTCCGGGTCTCCGGCAACATCGAGGTCACGGATGCCGAGCTCGGATTCAAGATCCCCGGAAGGCTGCTCGAACGCAGAGTGGATGAGGGGGAGAACGTCCGAGCCGGTCAGATTCTGGCACGCTTGGAGGATACGGATCAGGCCCTGGGGGTCGCGAGCGCCGAGGCCGAACTCGAGTATGCCCGGGCCGTGCTCGCGGAACTGGAGGCAGGAAGCCGCGAAGAGGACGTGAGGCAGGCGGAGGCACAGGTGGCGCAGGCCCGTTCCTTTCTCGAGGAGCTGGAGCGCGGAAACCGGAGGCAGGAGATCGCCGCGGCCGGGGAGGAGGTGAAGCGGGCCGAAGCGGCCCTGGTAGGTGCGCGATCGCGCCTGGAGCTTGCCCGGTCGGAGTACGAGCGCTACCAGGCCCTGTACGAGGACAAGGTCGCGAGTTACCGGGAGTACGAGCGCGTTCAGCGTGAGTACGAGGCCGCGAAAAGCGCTTTTGAGGAGACCGAGGCCGCGCTTGGAAGCGCGAGAGAGGCCCTGGATCTCCGTGAGGAAGGGACCCGGAAGGAGCGTATTTTTCAGGCCCGGGCCGCCCTGCACCAGGCCGAGGCGGCCTATGCACGGGTCAAGGCAGGCCCCCGGGTCGAGGCGGTCGCGCAGGCCCGGGCCAAGGTCCGCCTGGCCGAGGAGGCCCTGCGCAGGGCCCGTCAACAGTTGGCCTACACGGAGCTTCGAGCCCCGTTCGACGGAGTCGTTTTGAGCAAGGCCGCCGAGCCCGGTGAGTACCTCATGACAGGAGCGGCCGTGGTGACGGTGGGGCGGCTGGACCGTGTGTGGCTGCGGGCCTATGTCCCGGAGACCGAGATGGGTCGTATCGAGCTGGGCGGTGAGGCAGAGGTGCGGACGGACACCTATCCAGGGAAGACGTACACGGGGCGCATCGCGTTCATAAGCAGCGAGGCGGAGTTCACACCCAAGTCCGTCCAGACGTATGAGGAGCGGGTCAAGCTCATGTACCGCATCAAGATCGATCTCGTCAACCCGAATCGGGAGCTCAAGCCGGGCATGCCCGCGGACGCCGTCCTTCAAGGGGAGTCCTCCGATCATGCCGATCCCTGACGCCGCCATCTCGGCCCGGGGCCTGACCAGGCGCTTCGGGGAGAGCATCGCCGTGAACGAGCTGGACCTGGAGGTGCGGCCCGGTGAGATTTTCGGCCTGGTAGGGCCGGACGGGGCCGGCAAGACCACCACGCTCCGCATGATGAGCGGCATCCTGGATCCCAGCCAGGGAGAAGCACGTATCGCCGGGTACGACACGCGCACGGAGCCGGGGAACGTCAAAGATAGCCTGGCCTACATGAGCCAGAAGTTCGGGCTGTACACCGACCTCACCGTGGAGGAGAACGTGGCGTTCTACGCCGACCTTTATGGGGTTCCGGCAAAAGGCCGGAGGGAGCGGATCGATGAGCTCCTGGACTTCAGCTCCATGCGACCCTTCAAGAAGCGCCTGGCCGGTCGCCTTTCCGGAGGCATGAAGCAGAAACTTCAGCTCGTCTGCGCTCTGATTCACACCCCCCGCGTCCTCCTCCTGGACGAACCCACCAATGGCGTGGACCCGTTGAGTCGCCGGGATTTCTGGCGCATCCTCTACCGGCTGCTGCGTGAAGGCGTGGCCATCCTCGTTACCACGGCCTACCTGGACGAGGCCGAGCGGTGCACCCGCGTGGGCCTGATCGATCAAGGCCGGATCCTGGCACACGGGGACCCCCAAACCATCAAGTCGGGCATGAAAGGGACCTTGCTGGCCGTTCGCACACCGCAGGCGCGAGCGGTGCGTCGTGTTCTCGCTCAAACCTTGAAAGGCCATGAAATCGAGGTGTTCGGGGACGAGGTCCACGTTGTCTGTGCGGATGCGGCTTCAGCCGGCCGGGTGGCCCGGGAGGCCCTCCTTCAGGCGCACCTGCCCTTTGAGGAGATTCGAGAAAAGGCCCCCTCGTTGGAGGACGTGTTTGTGCACCGAATGCAGGGCTTCGAGGGGTCTTCCACCCAACCCCGATCCGGGGGAAAGGGAGAGGGTCTCGGGGCGGCCCCCGAACCAGGCTCCTCGGAGGTACCTGCGACCCCGAAGGGCATGGGCGAGTCCGTTTTGGATCCCAGGACCGAAGACCGGTCCGCAGTTCACGTGAACGAGCTGACCCGGCGTTTCGGGACCTTTGTGGCTGTGGACCGGGTGAGCTTCGACGTGCCCCGCGGGGAGGTGTTCGGGTTCCTGGGGCCCAACGGGGCAGGAAAGAGCACGGTCATCCGCATGCTCTGCGGTCTCCTTCGACCGAGCCGGGGCGGCGGGACCGTGGCGGGGTTCGACATCGCCACCGAGCCCGAGGCCATCAAGCGGCACATCGGATACATGAGCCAGAAGTTCTCTCTCTACGAGGACCTCACCGCAGAGGAGAACATCGACTTCTACGGCGGAATCTACGGGCTCAGGGGCGAGCGGCTTCGCCGGCAAAAGGCCTGGGCCGTGTCCATGGCCGGTCTGGAGGGTCTGGGGCACCGTCCCGTTTCGCTCCTCAGCGGGGGATGGAAGCAGCGCCTGGCCATGGCTTGCGCCGTGCTCCACAATCCCCCCATCGTCTTCCTGGACGAACCCACCAGCGGGGTGGACCCCATGAGCCGGCGGCGGTTCTGGGACCTGATCTATGAGATGGCGGAGCGGGGCGTGACCGTGTTTGTCACCACCCACTACATGGAGGAGGCCGAGTACTGCAATCGCATTGCCCTCATCTACAGGGGCCGTCTGGTGGCCATGGGAACACCCCAGGACCTCAAGTCCCGAATGACGCAGGCGGAGATCCTGGACCTTCAATGCCCGGCTCCCCAGGATGTCATGGACGAGCTGGAGGCGCTCCCCGGTGTTCAGGAGATTGCCCTGTTCGGGGCAGGCCTCCACCTCGTGGTGAAGGATGCAGAGAGGGCCCGCAGGGCCATTCAGGAAACGCTGGATCAGCGGGGTGTCGCCATTCAGTCCCTTGAGCGCATTTCACCCAGCCTCGAGGACGTGTTCGTCTCCCTCATCGAGAGGGAGGATCGTGAAGCGGAGACGAGTTCCGGAGGCCCTTCGCATGAATCCTAGACGACTGCGGGCCGTGGCCCGAAAGGAGTTCCTGCACGTCATCCGGGACTGGCGGAGCCTGTTTCTGGCCCTGGCCATTCCCATGGTCTTGATTCTCCTCTTCGGCTACGCCCTAAACCTGGACCTGAATCAGGTCCCTACCGCAGTCTGGGATCAGTCGCGCACGCCCCAGAGCCGGGATTTTCTGAGGTTTTTCGACGGGTCCCCCTATTTCGCCATTACCGCGAGGCACGAGACCTACCGTGCGCTTCAGCAGGACCTGGACGCCGGCCGCGCCATCCTGGCGGTGGTCGTGCCCTCGGACTTTGCCGAGGACGTTCAGGCCGACCGGACGGCCCGTGTCCAGGTCCTCGCCGACGGGAGCGACGCCAACACCTCCCGCCTGGCATTGGGATACGTGCGGGGCCTCGGGCTGCTCTATACCCGGAAGCTCAACGTGGAACGGGTTCGGCTGCTGGGGGGCACGGCACCGGATCCGCCCGTAGAGCTCGTGCCCCGAGCGTGGTACAACCCGGCCCTTCGCAGTCAGGACATGATCATCCCGGGCATCATCGCCATCGTGATGATGGTGATCGCGGCCATGCTCACGAGCGTCACGGTGGCCCGGGAGTGGGAAACCGGCACCATGGAGCAGCTCATCAGCACCCCGCTTCGGGGACCGGAGCTGATTCTTGGCAAAGTGGTTCCCTACTTTGCCATCGGGTATGCCGACGTGGCCGTGGCCGTGGTCCTCGGGCGGGGACTGTTCGGCGTGCCCTTTCGAGGAAATGCAGGCCTTCTCTTTCTCGTGGTCACCCTGTTTCTCACCGGGGCGCTCTTTTTCGGGCTGATGCTCAGCGTGACCCTGAAGAAGCAGGTGGTCGCCAACCAGGCCGCCCTCCTGGCCGGTTTTCTCCCCACCCTGCTCCTGAGCGGTTTTGTGTTTGCCATCGAAAACATGCCCGTTCCCATCCAGTGGCTCACCTATGTGGTGCCCGCCCGGTACTTTATCGCCCTTTTACGGGGAATCTACCTCAAGGGAATCGGGCTCGAAATCCTGTTTCTGAACGCCCTGCTCCTTTTCTTCTACGCGGCCCTCATGGTGGCCCTGGCCAACAGGCGGATGAAATTGAAGCTGGAGGAAACCGGATGATCCAACGCCTCAAGCACATGCTGATCAAGGAGTTCCTGCAGATGTTCCGGGACGTCCGGATGCGGGTCATGATCTTCGTGGTCCCCGTGGTCCAGATGGCGGTCCTGTCCTTTGCGCTCACCACGGACGTCACCCATATTCGGACCGTGCTCCTGGATCGTGACCGCACCCCGGCCTCCCGGGAGCTGGTTTCACAGTTCACGGCGGCCGGGTACTTCGACGTGGTGGCGAGCGTGGACTCCCCTTCCGGCATGACACAGCTCCTGGATCGCGGCGAGGTCCGGGCGGCCCTTTCCATCCCGCAGGGGTTCGAGGGGGATCTCGAGGGGGGGCGAACCGCCCGGGTCCAGCTCATCGCCGACGGGACGGACAGCAACACTACGAGCATCGTGTTCGGCTATGCCGGACAGATCGTGGATGCGTATGCCAACCAGAAGATGGAGGAGCGCATACGGGACATGCCGTCGGTGGATAGAATGCCAGGCGGCGTGGCGGTTCAAGCCCGGGCCTGGTTCAACCCGAACCTGAACAGCCGGACGTACTACGTGCCGGCCCTGATCGCGGTGATGCTGCTGGTGGTCAGCATGCTCCTCACCAGCATCGCCATTGTTCGGGAAAAAGAGATCGGCACCATCGAGCAGATGCTGGTTACGCCCATAACGCGCCTGGAGTTCATTCTGGGCAAGACCGTGCCTTATGTGATCACGGGCTACATCGTCCTGAGCGCCATGTTCCTTGTGGCCATGGTGATTTTCGGGATGACCATTCGAGGCAGCGCACTCTTCCTCTACGCCATGACCGGGGTCTACCTGGCGGGCAACGTGGGCCTGGCCCTGCTCATCAGCGTGAGCGCCAACACCCAGCAGCAAGCCCTGCTCACGGCCTTCCTGATCGTGATGCCCTGCGTGCTCCTGAGTGGGTTCATCTTTCCGATACGGAACATGCCCGAGCCGGTTCAGTACGCCACCTTCCTCAACCCCATGCGGTGGTATCTCGAGATCCTTCGGGGCGTCGTTCTAAAGGGGGTGGGGGTGCGGGCCCTCTGGCCGGCCCTGGTCGGTCAGGTCACACTGGCAGCAGGCTTTCTGACCCTGGCCTCCCTGAAGTTCAAGAAAACCCTGTCATAAGGGGCTGGAGACCGTAAGTTCTCGGTAATGCACGGGAAGCAGTCCTTCTGTTGGCTGGCGAAGGCATCCATGGCGTCCGCCCAGTCCGTTCCGGGAAACCCTCCCCTGATCAAGCCGTCAGAGGGCGAAGTTGCGATACGCCTTCCCATCCTGCATGCATGCCTGAGAAGACGCTGGATACGCCAGACGCTTTTCCCTGCGCGGAGATTTCTGGTTGACTTTCACCACGGATCGTGAAATATTCATATTTGCATATCACAATTCAAATATGAATTTAGGCTCTTTTCCTCCTCCTCTGAAAATGTGGACACCGGTCGGTCCCAAATCGGACGGTCTATCCTCTCGCATCCGAGGGCTTCCCGCATGAGGCACTTGGGCCGGAAAATTCGAGAAGAGAGAAAAACCCTGGGCTTCACGCTGGAGCAGTTTGCCAGGACCCTGGGAACCAGCAGCTCTATGCTTCAGCGCGTGGAGACAGGCACCAAGTCTCCGTCCGTGGATCTCCTGCTCGATATCTGCAATATCTGCCGCAAACCCCTTGATTTTTTTCTCAGTGAGACACCAACGGGATTCAGGAAGTTCGAACCCCATCAACAAAAACGGATCCACACCGAGCAGTTCGACGTCACCATTCTCTGCCCCTACGGCATCATCTCCCGGGACGCGGTGGTCAGCCGGTTCGAGGGCAAGGCCGGGACCCGCATCACGTTTCCCCATCAGACGGGCCACTGCTGGGTTTATATCATTCACGGGGAGTGCGTGTTCGAGCACGACGGCGTCCCGCACTCCCTGACGGCCGGGGATTCGTTTCTCTACGATGCGGAGAGGCCCCACGGGTTGAACATCCTTTCGGATCTGGAGTCGATCCGGATCACGATGAAGCGCGAAAGGCCCTGAGAAGAGGCTTTTTGGCGCGGAGGTGTAGGATAACTTGATGGATCGGTCACCATTCACAAGGAGGGGGAGGACCATGAAACGCGTGGGAAGAACGGTTCATTGGTTGGTTGTGGTCGTGTTGGCGGGGGCGTTCCTTGTGTGCGGATCCGGGTCGCGGGCGTGGGGCGAAAAAACAGAGCTGTCGATTGCCCACGAGGCTCCGGAGTTTTTCGTGTACCAGATCATCGCCCAGAAGTTCAAGGAGATGGTCGAGGAACAGGTCGGCGACAAGGTGGAGATCAAGATTTATCACTCGGGGCAGCTCGGGGGGGAAAAGGACACCATTGAGGGTGAGATCATCGGAAACGTGGATATGGCCATCGTCCAGAGCTCCCTGCTGGCCCTCTGGGAACCGCAGATGGTCTACATTGACATCCCGTTTCTCTACCGGGATGTGGACCACGCCGTCAAGGTCATGAACGGCCCCATCGGGCAGTCCATCCACGCCAAGATGGAAAAGCACGGGGTCATGGTCCTGGCCGCCATGAACCTGGGCTTCCGGGGGATCTACAACACCAAGAAACCGATTTACAAGCCAGAGGACATCAAGGGCATGAAGTACCGGGTCATACAGAACCCGGTGTACGTGGACCTGATCAATGCCTGGGGCGCCAAGGCGGTGCCCATGAACTTCGGGGAGGTCTACACGGCCCTTCAGCAGGGGGTCCTGGATGCCGCGGGCCTTGAGCCCTATTCCTATGAAATCATGAAACACTACGAGCCAGCCCCCTATTTTTCCATCACCAATCACATCTACCAGGCGTTCCTGCTCACCATGTCCAAAAAGAAGTTCGATGCCCTGCCGGGCGATGTGCAGGCGGCCATTCGTGAAGCCGCCAAGGCGATCGTTCCCGTCGGTGTGGAGATCACCAAGGAAATGGACTACAAAATCATCGGCAAGCTGGTGCGGGAGAATGGGGTCCTGTTCAACGTGGCCGACATCGAGGCGTTCAAGGCGGTCTCCCAGGAGGTCAGCAAGAAATACGAGGAGAAGGTGGGCAGGGACATCGTCGATAAGATAAAGCAGACCCAGTAACCGCGCCCGGTCGCCCGGCCGTCGAGGCCGGGCGGAAACGGGCTGCACGATTTCCCAATGGAAACGCTCAGCCGGTGGACCAACCAGGCAGCCAAGATCGCGGCCGGGGCCTTGACGGGCGCCATGGCGCTCCTCGTCTTTCTTCAGGTGATCTTCCGCTATCTCCTGGACGCGCCCCTGGATTGGTCCGAGGAGATGTCCACGTTTGCTTTCGCCTGGATGGCCCTTTTGGGGGCCAGCGTGGGCCTCAAACGTGACGAGCATCCCAGGCTCGACATCTTTTTCGTGCTTTTCCCCCCGGCGCTTCAACAGGCGGCCCGGGTCCTGATCAACGCGGCCGTGATCTTCATGCTCGGGGTTCTGCTGGTTTACGGGTGGAAGCTGACCCTGGTCATGAAGATGCAGCACACGGCGGCTCTGAACTACTCGGTTTCTTTCGTGTACGCGGTCCTTCCGGCATCGGCGCTCATCATGCTGATCCACGCCCTCACGGAGACGGTTTCCCTCTTTCGGAGAAAAGAGAGGCCGGGGCCATGACCGCCACCCTGTTTGCCTCGTTCATTTTTCTCCTTCTGATCGGGACGCCCATTGTGTTCGCCATCGGGGTGGGGACCTGCCTGGCGCTCCTCGTGGGAGGAATGCCCCTCGAGATCCTGCCCCAGAAGATCTTCTCCGGCCTGGCCCACTTTCCCTACCTGGCCGTCCCCCTTTTCGTGCTGGCCGGCATGCTGATGGAGACCGGTAGCATCTCCCAACGGATCGTGGACCTGTCCAATGCCCTCGTGGGGCACATCCGGGGGGGCATGGGGATGGTGGTCATGGTAGCGACCATCTTTTTTTCCGACATCTCCGGGTCCTCGGCCGCGGACACGGCCGCCATCGGAAGCGTCATGATTCCCCCCATGAAGAAGCGGGGGTACAACCCGAGCTTTGCCGCCGCTCTTGTGACCTCGGCCGGGGGGATGGGCGTCCTGATTCCGCCGTGCCTGACCATGGTGGTCTTCGGCAGCCTGACCAACACATCCATCGGCGCGCTCTTCCTGGCCGGCTTTGTCCCGGGGATCGGCATGGGGCTCACCCTCATGCTCCTGACCTACCTCATTGCCCGAAAGAAGCAGTTCCCCCGCGAGCAGCGGGCCTCATTCCGGCAGTTCCTGGCGGCATTCAAGCGCTCTCTCCTGTCCCTCTTCATGGGCGTCATCATCCTCGGAGGGATCATCCTGGGGATATTCACCGCTACCGAGGCCGCGGCCGTGGCGGTCATGTACGGATTTTTCCTCTCCGTGGTGCTGTATAGGGAGATCCGCCTTCGGGAGATCCCGGGCATCCTGTGGCGGGCGGCCGTGGTCTCCGGCGTGGTCATGCTCGTGGTGGGCATCTCCTACGCCTTCGGGTGGGTGATGGCCCGGGAGCAGATCCCGGTGCAGCTCGCACAGCTCATGCTCTCCATCCCCGGCGGCAAATGGGTGTTCCTCCTCGCGGTGAACGTGCTGCTGCTCGGCATGGGCATGTTTTTCGACGCATCGCTGTCCGTGGTCATCCTCGTCCCCATCCTGTTCCCCGTGGCGGTCAAGCTGGGCATTCATCCCGTTCACTTCGGCACCTTCGTGATCATGAACCTGGGCATCGGCTTCACCACCCCGCCCTTCGGTCTGTCTCTTTTCATCGCATCGGGGATTGCCAAGGTGCCGGTCGGCTCCGTGATCAAACCGATCCTTCCCTATATCCTGACCATGATCGGGGTGCTCTTTCTGGTCACGTACATCCCCTGGTTTTCCATGGTCCTGCCCCGCTGGCTCATGGGGTATTGAAAGGAGATCTTCGAAATGAACCCTTCCTTTCCACGCTTCCGCCTGACGGAGGACTACACCATTTCCAGGGTTCTCAAGGGCGGATGGCAGCTCGCCGGCGGGCACGGCCCGGTGAATGAACCCCAGGCGATCGAGGACATGCGGGAATTTGTGGAGGCCGGAGTGACCACCTTTGACTGCGCCGACATTTACACGGGCGTGGAAGCTTTGATCGGCCGGTTCTTAAAGGCCTACGGGGGGGCCATGGCTTCGGGAGAGCTACCGTCCGTCCAGATTCACACCAAGTGCGTCCCGGATCTGGCTCTTCTTTCCCGTCTCACAAAGGGCTACACAGAGACACTGATCGACCGCTCCCTTCGGCGGCTGGGGGTCGAGCGTCTGGATCTGGTGCAGTTCTACTGGTGGGACTTCTCCATTCCGGGGTTTCTGGATTTGGCCGGACACTTGGTGGACCTGCAAAAGGCTGGCAAAATCCGATACCTGGGCGTGACCAACATCAACGGAGAGCAACTCCGGATGCTCCTGGACGCGGGCATCCCGATTTTGTCCAACCAGGTACAGTACTCCCTGCTGGACCGCCGGCCCAGAGAGGACCTCCTGGATCTCTGCCAGCGAAATGATATCCACCTGCTCTGCTATGGAAGCGTGGCCGGCGGATTTCTGACCGACCGCTACCTTGGGGCCGGGGAACCCATGGAACCCCTGGAAAATCGGTCCCTTACGAAGTACAAGCTGATCATCGATGAGTTCGGGGGATGGGACCTGTTTCAGGAACTCCTTTCCTCCCTCCGATCCATTGCCGACAGGTATGGTGTGGGGATCGGAGAGGTCGCCGTCCAGTACATCCTGCAGCAGCCAGGAGTGGCGGGTGCCATCGTGGGCGCGAGAAACAACCGTCACCTCGACGGGATCCGCAAACTCTCCAACTTCGCATTCGCAGAAGAGGACCTTAGCCGAATCGAGGCAATTCTTGACCGATCCCAGGGTCCCCGAGGTCCGGTCTACGGCTTGGAAAGCCAAAAGGACGGAAAACATGGCCGGATCATGCGGTACAATCTGAACCAGGAATCGATGGATCCCCCCGATCCGTCAGTCCTCTCCTGAACGCAACGTCTCGTCCTTCAAACGGCATTTCCCCGCCTGGCGAATCCTCCTTTAGAGCCTGCGCGGAGGGAGCAGGAAGCCCGACCGACTGCCCAGGTCCAGCGTGAAGGAACCGTGGGCGCTTCGAGACGAGGGATCAGGAACAGCGATGCCGTGTCCTGTCCGGCTTTGCCTGGGATGCAGAGCCGAGGCTGGCATTGAGGGGCGAAGGGTTCTCTATCTGCTCGACAGGGGTATTCAATCGGTTCTCCACGTTGAGCAGCCACTGGCTCAGGCAGGCGGTCAGGACTTCCCGGGCGCGTTTCGAGTCCAGGCGATACTTTTCGGGAATAAAGGAGAGGTCCATGGCGTAGATCCCGTTGACCCGGGTGAGAAAGGGGCAGGCGCTCAGGTCCTCCGTGGACATCAAGGCAAGGTAGCAGAGCACACGGTTCAGAAGGGGCTTGCACGCCTTGATCTTGAAGCCCTGCACCGTGTAGTTGTTTGCAAGCAGCCGCAGGTCCTCCACGGGAGGTGAACCGGTGTTCATCGGACGGGCCAGGCCGCTTCGAAGCAGGAAGTAGTAAGGGGCGACCAGGGAGACGCGCACCCGCGTACCCGAGTCCTGGGAAAGGGACTGCTGAATGTCCCGGACAAGCATCGGGAACGCCCCTTCATCGGATGGAAGGTCGAAGAAGGTCACCTTGTTCTCCATTCCCGGGTGCCTCTCCAGGATCTTTCGTTTCACCTCGGGCTGCACCACGAACATGCACCGGCAGTGCTCCCAGAAGGGTTCGTGAAAGGCCTCCACGTCCAGTTCTTCCGCTTCCTTGGGATAGAAGAGGCAGCAGCACGCCCTGGGGGCATTCAGCGTTTGGATGAGAGGTTCCGCCACGGAGAGCGCCTGAGGAAGGAAAAGGTTCGGCAAGGCTTCCAGCTCCGCCCGGTCCACAAAGGCGATGTCTGCGGCCTGGACTACGTGATCCACGGCGATCACTTGGAGCTCGTGCTTTTCAGGGTCAAACGGCGGGTGGTCCGATTTCCACTCCTCGTAGGAGAGGATCTGGAGCTCCTGTTTCAAGGCCTCCGGCATCCGCCCGATCCCCCCTTGCCCGTGGAGATTGGCCTTGGGGATGATGAGGGTCTTGCACCCTGCGTCGCTGGCCGTCTCCAGCTTGATGTCCAGTCCGCCCACGGGCAGGATGCGTCCCTTTGTATCGATCTCACCGGTCATGGCCACATCCCGCCGAATGGGCCGGTTCGTCAAAACGGAGGTCAGTGCCAGACCGATGGCCCCTCCGGCAGACGGGCCGTCCTTGGGTGTGGAAGCGCCCATGAAATGAAGATGGATGGAGGTGTTCCCGGGGTCGGGGTCGATTCCCAGGGCCTCGGCGCAGTAAAAAATACCCGTGGTAGCGACCTTGCGGCTTTCATCCATGACCTTTTCGAGGCTGCCCGTGGCTTGGACCATGCTCAGGTATCCGCCGGAACCCTCGGCTCTTTCTCCTTCAAATGGAATACGCGTCGCCTGAATCGGGATGATCGAGCCGATGCCCCGCTCGAGGTTCACCCCGAGGGCCAGCGCTTCTCCCACCCGATCCTCCTCGTTGATCTTCCAGGGCCTTGTGGGCGCGTCCAGGTGCTTTTTGATCGTGCCCCGTTCGATGAGCACGGTCTTTCGACCTTTCATCAGGATTTCTTTTCGGAACAGGCGCAGGAAGAGCGTTCGAATCACACGCTCCAGCTGGCGCACGCCGGGTTCGTACGTGTACGTCCGGATCAGGTGGCGAAGGAGGTCCTCTTCCCGGCCCGGTGCAAAGGCGATCTCGGCTTCCGAGATCC
>JASFQI010000069.1:0-17633 GCA_050115555.1 Desulfobacteraceae bacterium | reverse complement strand
CCTGGAGGATACCGAGCTCGAGGAGGCGGAGGGCGAAGAAGAGATCACGGACGACGCCTACGAGGACGTGGAGGTTGTGGACGGGGAGGGAGAGGCTGAAGAGGGTGCCACAGAATCCGGGGAGGGCGAAGGGGAGGATGAAGACGAGCAGGTCCTGGACGGTTGGAACTTTCTCGAGGACGAACCCCAGGGAGCGCGGGAGGACCCGGAGCGAAGGAGGATCCTTTCAGAAGAGTTCAATACCTCCCTGGCTGCAATGGACCGGTTTTTCAACGCGTATATTCTTGTACCCGAAGGATTGTATCCGAACGTCGGGAGGGCCATTTCAACAGAAGACGACATGGAAGAGCGGATGCGTCTGCCGGCATTTTACATAGGCCGGTTTCCGGTGACCAATGCCCTTTTCGAGGTCTTTGTGGAGAAGACCGGGTACACCACCATGGCGGAGAAAGAAGGGTACGGCACGGTGTACCAGGGGCGTTACTGCCGCGTGAAGGACGAGCGAACAGGAAAGCAGACCCTGTACTGCAGCTCCGGGATTGTGAGTAGCCGCATTCGAGGAGCGTGCTGGTATCAACCCACCGGTCCCGGGAGCACCTTGCGGGGGAGGCGGAATCATCCTGTGGTACAGGTCAGCCTGGAGGACGCCATGGCCTTCGCAGCCTGGACCGGAAAGAGGCTCCCTACGGAGCAGGAATGGGAGGCCGCCATGCGTACGCAGGAAGGGTTCCTGTATCCATGGGGGAATGAGTGGAAGAAAGACGCCTGCAATGTGGAGGAGACCGGCGTTGGAGAAACGTCAAATGTGGATCGTTTCATGGCGAACGCCAATACCCTGGGGATCGCCGACGGTTTGGGCAATGTGCTCGAGTGGACAATGACCGTGGCCCGAGGAGAGGATGGGAACCGCCGCATGTCGCGGGGGGCAGGGTGGATCGCCGGGAATACGGCCAGCCTGCTCTCCGGAACGGCCTTTTCTCCCAAAACGCACTCCAACCTTCTCGGTTTTCGCTGTGTAGCCTTCTGATTTTTGTCATCATCGAAATCGCGATCGAAATCGAATTCAGGAGGATTTGCCCTGTCGTTCGATTCGGCGCTTGACACGCAGCTTGGCGTCGATAAGCTGACGGTTGTCCAACCGCAGCAGCTCTCCAAGCTTGTGGGCCAGGTAGTCCTCGTGCCGGTCGAGGTTGTGGTCGGAGAGGGCGACCTGCCAAGCAAGCTCGAGAATTTGTTCCTTTTCCTCCCGGGTGTAGTGCTGGTTGATCAGGTTTGTGAACCGCCACAGGTCTATGCTCTCTTCCACCTCACGGGCGGCGGCATCGAGCAGTTCCTGAGCCGCCTCTTGGGGAAGGCCGTAGTGCTCCCGAAGCGTGGATACAATCATGTCTTGTTCGTCTGGGGAAAACTCCCCGTCAATGTCGGCCATTTCCAGAAGAAGCGCGCAGGCAGCGACCCGGACGTCATGGTTCCCGGTTTTTCCTTCTTCCGAATCCTTGCTCGGAGAGCTGAAAAATTTTTGCACCAGCTTGATCATGATGGCTGCGACCCGGTATTTTCCTGTTTGCCCTGAATGTGGCTTACAACCGCATCGACTCTTCGGAGCACCTCCTCTTTTCCAAGGACGTGCATGATCTCGAAAAGCCCCGGGCTGGCTGTCTTGCCCGTCAATGCGACCCTGAGAGGCTGGGCGATCTTTCCCAGCTTGATCTCTTTTTCCTCCAGGTAGGCCTTGAAGAAGGATTCCAGGCCCGCTTCACTGAAGTCCTCCCAGGCCGCCAGGCGTTCCCGAAGTTCTCCCAGTGGGGCCAGGGTGTTCGGCTTCAGAAATTTTCGGTCCCCTTTTTCGTCGTAGGAGGATGGGGGCCGGAAGTAGAAATCCGCTCCTTCTGCCATTTCCTGCAGGGTCCGGCTGCGGGCCTTCAATGTTTCCACGGCCTGCACGAGCTTTTCGCGATCCGGCTTGGGGATGCCACGTTCCTCAAGAAATGAGGCCACCGGCTCGACCAGATCCGACGTGGGACTCTCCCGAATATACCATGCGTTCAGGTCAAGCAGCTTTTCCGCATTGAAAACGCCTGCGGATTTGCCGACCCGGTCCAGGCTGAACTTATCGATCAATTCGTTGATAGAAAATTTTTCCTGATCACCGTACGACCAGCCCAATCGGGCCAGGCCGTTCAAGAGGGCCTGGGGCAGATATCCCATGTCGCGATAGGCCAGGACGGATGTGGCCCCGTGTCGTTTGCTCAGACGCGTTCGATCCGGACCAAGGATCATGGGAACGTGGGCGTACTTGGGAAGGGGTTCACCGAGCGCCTGGTAAATCAGAATCTGCCGAGGCGTGTTGTTGACGTGGTCATCGCCGCGGATCACGTGATTCACACCCATGGTAATGTCGTCCACCACCACGGCAAGGTGATATGTGGGATGGCCGTCCGAACGCTTCAGCACCAGGTCGTCCAGCTCATCATTGTTCACCGAGATTCGCCCCTTGACGAGATCCTGAAAAACGGTTTTTCCGGTTTGAGGCGCCTTCAAACGTACGACAGAGCCGGGCGCCGGTCCCAGACCCTGCTCCCGGCAGGTCCCGTCGTACTTGGGTTTCAGTCCTTTTGCTCGGGCCTCTTCCCTCTTTTTATCCAGATCTGCGGGAGAACAGTGGCAGTGGTAGGCCATGCCCGAATCGAGAAGGCGTTCGATGAACGCCTCATATACGTCGTATCGGCGGCTCTGAAAAAACGGCCCCTCGTCCCAGCTCAGTCCCAGCCATTCCATGGAATCAAGAATCGCACGTGCGGCTTCCTCGGTTGATCGCTGCACGTCCGTGTCCTCAATCCTAAGGATGAATTTTCCCTGGTGCTGTCGTGCAAAGAGCCAGTTGAAAAGCGCGGTCCTCGCGCCCCCGATATGGAGATACCCCGTGGGGCTCGGTGGAAAGCGCGTGACCACCGTGTCCTGCGTCATAAGGTTCGATGCCTCCTCATTGGCTGTTTTAGCGGAACCTAGCACAGGGGAAGGGCGAGTACAAGGGATTGTAAAGCATCGCCGGATCAAAGGATGAGCGTGCAGTACGTCCGCCTGGGATTGAATGTTTCGGAATCGATTTGCTCTATTTTTCCGATTTGGATAGCGATCCCGATTTTGATTTGGATGAAGCCGAAAGATTGAGGTGAGAGCCCGATCACACCAGGGCTTGCTCGTTTTCGATCTCTTCGGGGTTTGAGCTGTTGTAAAGAAGAAGATTTCGAAGATGAAAATAGCTGTCCGGATCAATGGACTCAAACACGATCCCCAGCCCTTCCGAGTCCATTCGTGCCACCTTGCCCCGAACTCGAATGGAAAGCCGGCTCGAAGACCCGGTCAGGAGGATTTCGATCTCGCAAGGAGTCCCCTGCGGGAGCGTGACGTCCGTAGCAAGGAAGACTCCACGAAGGCTGATGTTCCTGGAGTTGGTTTCAGCAGCCACCTCTACATCTTTTGTTCGAAGAATGACCCGGGTTTCAAAACGGACTCGTGTCTTGCGTCTGCGGTTTTGGTTCATGAAAAAGGGCTCCTCATAAAATGACAGTCTGTGTTCATTCCAACTGCGCCACACTGTGTAGTGTTGCTCCGCACACCGTTACAACCTCACCCTGTAGTAGACACCCTCGGTGTCTTCGACCATCTCAAAGGCATCGGTGTACCCGGTGATCGTTTCCCCACTGCCGAGAAAGAGATGTCCCCGGGGACTCATGAGCTTGGCCGTTTTTTTAAAGAGTTCCTTTTTAAAGGGGTCCGAGAAATAGATAATCGCATTGCGGAGGAACACCAGATCGAACGAACCCAGGGTACGGGGCGGCCTGTCCTTCAGATTGTACTGCTGAAAGGATACCATATCACGAATACGAGGACTGATTTGCCAACCATGGGTGTCCCTTTTGAAATACCGATGGAGATATCCGGGCATCATTCCCCGGCGCATGGCAGTGTCCGAGTAGCACCCTTGTTTCGCCTTTTCCAGAGAGGTCTTGGAGACATCCGTCGCCGTAATGCGGACCCTGCTGGAGCAGTCGGACTCGCATCCGCATTGCACGAAATAATCGCGTATGGTCATGGCGATGGAGTAAGGCTCCTGCCCTGTTGCGCAGGCTGCGGACCAGATGGCGATACGCTCCCTTCGGCCCGTTTCGATTTCCTTTTTGAGCATGGGGAGCAGCTTGCAATTGAGGATAAGAAAGGGTTGCCGGTCGCGGAACCAGAGGGTTTCGTTCGTGACAATGGCGTCCAGGACCGCCTCGCGAAGTCCGTTGACGTGGGAACCGCTTTTCAGCTTGCGATAGAGCTCACCGAACGTGCCGCACCCCGACTGATGCACGAGTGAGGATAATCTGCTCTCGACCAGGTAGGCCTTGTCGTTCCCCAGGAATATGCCACAAAGCGCCTCGATGTGTCGGCGGAGCAAAGCGAACTCCTGTGGATGGATCGTAAGGGTCATGCCTGCCTCCATCGGGGAGAGTCGCTGACCAGTTGTGTGATTCGATCCGCAAGATCGGTGAGCGCCACGCGCTCGTCCGAGAGAGAGGCCTCGTCTACGGCACGTGGCATGCCGTAAACGACGCAGGTCGCCTCGGTCTGGGAAAGACAGTAGCAGCCGGTCCTTTTCAGTTCCTGGACGCCCTTCAGACCATCGCTTCCCATGCCCGTCATCATGACCGCAAGGACATGACCGCCAAAGGCGTCCGCGGCGCTCCGAAAAAGCACATCCACGGAGGGACGCACGCTGTTTTCCGGGGGGCTTTCGTTCAATCGAACCACACCCCGAATGCCGTTGTCACGCTTGCCTGGGGAGCGTTCAACGAGCAAATGCTTGCCCCCCTGAGCGATACAAACCGTGCCGGCTTCGATGGGTTCCCCTTCTTCGGCCTCTCGCACGCAAAGGGCGGATTTGGCGTTGAGGCTCTTGGCCAGGGAGCTGGTGAGAAACGCCGGCATGTGCTGGACCACAAGGACCGGGACGCCCAGGGTTCCGGGGAGCCTTGGGATGACTTCATTCAGCGCGTTCGGTCCTCCTGTAGACGCACCCATGACGACAAGATCGATGCGACCTGGCCGGGGGGATGACCGCAAAAAGGAAGCAGGGTTCGGTTCGGCGGTTTTTTGTCTTTTCTCTCCTTCCGCAGGTCTATGGGAGCTCGATGAGGAGACGTTCCTTGCGGTCATTTGCCGGGCAAGGTTCAGATTCCGCCTCCCTTGAAACTGGTGCATGAGCGCCCTCAGGTGCCGGTGCAGGAACTGGACGCTGGTCTCTCCGGGTTCTACGGTGGCCTTCGGCAGAAAATCGAGTGCGCCCATTTCGAGTGCGCGGACCACAGCGTCCGCGTCGGAGGCGTACTCGCCGCTGATCATGATCACTCCGACCTCGGGGTGGACTTCGTGGATGCGCTGCAGGGTCTCCAGACCATCCATCTCCGGCATCTGCATATCGAGCAGGACGATATCCACCTTGTTGTTCTGCAACCTTGTGAGCGCGCTTCGACCGTTCGAGGCCGATGGAACGAGACGGACGCCTTCCATTCCCTCGATCAAATGCGTGAGGAATTTTCTGTAGGAGAGGTTGTCGTCTACGATGAGAATCTTGGTTGGATGGGTCACGGGCTCCCTATACCTCTCTTGAGGTCGACCTTAGGAGGCGTCGTCCAGGAATCGGTTGATCTGCGCCACGATCCGGTCCCGCTTCCTTTTCAGGGTTTCCGACTCTTGATCAAGCATTTCGATCACGGCTTCCTTGGTGTCGTAGTACTCGCGCAACGTATCGCCCTGGATCTGCATCAAGTGGTTGTTCAGCATGTCCAGAATGGCACTTCGGAGGTTCGTCAGGAACACTTTTTCAGAATTCATGCCGTTTCCTTATTCTATCAGTTCATTATTTAATCTTTAATTGCTGCAAGAAGGGTTTTTCGGTGGCCTAGGGATACGACCCCGATCTCTTTCAAATCGTCCGATGTCAGCTCCGGCAGGGACTCGCGTGTGATGTCGTTGGATGCAAACGCCTCTGTGTACTCTCCAAGACCAAGCCCATTGAGCCATTCCTCGATACGGAATTCGGATTTCGTTCCCCGGGCGGCAATGCCCAGCTTTTTCAGTTTTTCTCCCAGGGTCTCCGGAGTGAAGGGCTTGACAATGTATCCGTTCACCCTCCACTTGATGGCTTCGAGAACGGCACCCTTGCTGCTCTCCGTCGTGACCATGAGGATCGGAGTATCCTGGATGTTTTGAATTCTGCGGGTTTCTTTGAGTAAATCGAGTCCACTCATGCGTGGCATGTGGAGATCGGAGATGACCAGATCGTACCTCTCCTGCTTCAGCTTGTTCAGAGCCACATCCCCGTCCTCGGCTTCATCCAGCTCGGAGAAGCCCATTTTCCCAAGCATTCCCTTGATGAGATTGCGCATAGTGGATTGGTCGTCGACGATGAGAATTCGCATACGTTTGCTCCTCTTGCCCTGGTTTCAACGGCAATGCAGCATGGATGCTATACCCTGAAACGCTTGACCAGCGTCTCGAGTTCCCTGGCCAATTCCGTCAGATTGTCCGACGAATGATGAACCTTATGAGCTCGTTCCGCGGTAAAGGATGAGGCGGCGTCTACACTGGCGACACTTTCCACAACCGTGTCCGTGGAACCCGAAGCATCTCCGGCATCCGTGGCGATGAGCTCCGCACTCCTGGCGATCTCGTCCAGGTTTCTCGAAAGGATCGCTTCCTCTTGTACGATTTTCTGAACGTTTTTCGATGTATCCTCAGCGTACGTTGCGGCTTCGTGTACGTTTTGAGAGACCGACGTGGCCGCAGAAGCGGATTCGCTCAGGCTTTTTGAGATCTCATTCGTGGTGGCGGTTTGCTCCTCTACAGCTGAAGCAATCGTCCCCATGATGGTATCGATCTCCATGATAACATCCACGATCGAGGCAATCGCATCCACGGCGGAGTGGGTGTTGCTCTGGATCCCTTCCACCTTCTCCCGGATCTCCTCGGTGGCGTGTGAGGTCTGGCGCGCCAGTTCCTTGACCTCGTTGGCCACGACCGCAAAGCCCTTGCCCGCCTCTCCCGCGCCGGCGGCTTCGATGGCGGCATTTAGTGCGAGCAGATTCGTCTGAGCGGCGATGCCCCTGATGAGATCCACCACATCGCCGATTTCTCTGGCTGCATCCCCCAGGCCGTTCACAATGCCCGATGTCTGATGCGCCTTTTCCGAAGCACTCTGCGTGACATTGGCTCCACGGCCGGAGCTCTTGGCCACTTCGTTCAGCGATGCGTACATTTCCTCGATAGCGGTGGCTACGGTGTTCACCGAGGAGGACATCTGCTCGGCTGCTGCGGCAACGGTGCTCAGGTTTCCGGACACACTGTCCGTGGCCCGGCCCATTTCCTTCATACGGATCGAGACCTGATTGGAAGAGCCTGCGACCGTGGCCACCTGCGCGCTCGCCTGCTGGGCGGCCGCCGCAATGCTCTTGATACTGGCGGCGATCTTCTCAGCCGCTTCCGCTGTGCTGCTGGATTGCCCGCTCATTTCAGCGGCCTTGGAACGCATTTCTTCGGAGATTTCGTTCAGCTCTTCCGCTGCGGTGTGAACGCTGAGGATGTTCTCGGCAACTTGGCGGATCATACGTTGAAGGGTGTCCATGAACGTGTTGAACCAACGGGACATTTCACCGATTTCATCGTTCGACGAGACATGCAGGCGCTTGGTCAGGTCCCCCTCTCCTTCGGCGACATCCTGGAGCATGTCCACGGTTTTTCGAATGGGTCGTTCGATGACGTTTCGAATCAGCATCCATGCGACAACGATCAGGACCAACAGACTGATCAGGCCGAAAAGGACGCTTGTTTCCCGAGTATTTTGAATAGCGTTAACAGCCTCCTTCGTGGAGGCGCGCAAGAGCATGCCTCCCAGGATATCCTGCGAGCTTCCGTGGCACTGAAAACAACGTGACTCGTTCAGGATCGGCCGAAAGGAGATGAGGTGCGGATTTCCGTCCATCTGCTCTCGGAACGGCGTGTCAGGGGAACCGCCGATCTCCAGCGCAGCCAGGAACTCAGCCCTTGCATGATCGCTTTGAATCAGTGTGCTCATTCGTTTTCCGAGGGCCGCTGGATCCGTCGAGAACGTGATTCCTTCCTTGAAGTCGTACACGAAGACATCGACACCGGGGAGCTTCTGATCGAGCCTGCGGAACTGTTGGCGTACCGCATCGTTGTTGCCAATGGAGAGGGCGTCGATCATGCCGCCCTCGATGGATTCGGAAAGTCGCTCGAACTCCAGGTGCATCTGGGACTGAATCAGGGCATTCTGATTCCGAATGTTCAGATAGATCATGGTTGCGATGACCAGGGTCATCACAAGGGAGAGTGCAGCCAGAAGTTTTACCCAGAGGTGGTTTTTGATATAGGACATCACGATGGTCATTCCTCCCTGAATTACACGCGAAATTTTTTTACGGCGGTTTGGAGCTCTGCGGCCCATTGTGCGAGGTTCCCCGCCTGATTTTTCACTTCGGCTGCGCTGCTCGACGTCACCTTCATCGCTTCCTTGAGGTGGGCGATGTGCTGGGTGACTTCATCCGTCTCAGAGGAAGCCCCGGAGGCATCTCCGGCTATCGCCGACGCTGCACGACTCACCTCATCGATGTTCTGAGAAACCCGCCGCTCCGACTCGATGGCGCCACGCATGCTCTTGGATGTTTCCGTCGCCTGGGCGGCCGCCTGCCGAACGTTTTTGGTCACGGGGTTGGATCGTTCCGCTGTTTCCGAAATGCTCTTTGCAATTTCATTCGTTGTGGCGGTCTGCTCCTCCACGGCCGACGCAATGGTGCCCATGATCTCGTTGATTTCGAGAATGACCTCCACAATCACCCCGATGGCATGGATGGATGCATCGGTGTTGGATTGCATGGTCTTGATTTTTCCCCGTATTTCTTCTGTGGCCCTGCCGGTCTGTCTGGCGAGTTCCTTGACTTCATTGGCCACGACTGCGAATCCCTTCCCTGCGTCACCGGCACCGGCTGCCTCGATGGCGGCATTCAGTGCGAGCAGGTTGGTCTGAGCAGCGATGCCGTTGATGAGATCGATGACCTCGCCGATTTCGCTCGCGGCTTCACCCAGGTTGTTGACGAGCTCGGAGGTCTGAGAAGCTTTTGCGGAGGCCTCATTGGCCACGTTGGCCCCTCGTGAGGAGTTTTTGGAGACCTCGTTCATGGAGGCATACATCTCCTCAATGGCGGTTGCGATGTTGGTCACGGAGGAAGCCATCTGTTCGACATCTTCGGCTACGGTGTTCAAATCATTGGATACGTGCATGGTGACATCGCCGGCCTGGTCCATGGTCGTCGATACCTGGGAGGAGGAGGTCGCTACGGTGGAGATTTCCGTGCTTACCTGATCAGCCGCCGCCGCCATGCTTTTGATGCGGGCATCGGTGCTCTGCACGGCCCCTTCGGCTTTTCCGAAAAGTGTGCGCATCTCGCTCGCCTGAAGCGCGAGTTGCTCCGATGTGCCGTTCAACGCCTCCGAAGCTTTTGCCACGCTGTCGCTGGATCGCGTGATTCCCTGGAAGATTTCCTGAAGACGATCCGATGCGGCATTGAAGCGCATGCCGAGCTGGCCGATTTCATCGTTACGGGAGATGGAGAGCCTTCTCGTCAGGTCTCCACGGGCGATTTGTTTAAGCATGTCCACGGTCGCATGCAGGGGGCGCTCGATGAAACTCCGGGTCATGAACAGTGCCAGGAGCAAAGCGCCCAGAGCGACGGCGAGGCTGGAGGCGAGAATGACCGTGACCTGGGTCCGAACGGTGGAGCGAAGCTCCTGCTTTTCTGCCGCGATTTCAGCGCTGAGGCCGTTCAAGTCCGCCGCAGTTCCTACAATCCAATGCCAGGGTTCGAAGTGCCGCGCGAACGCAAGCCGTGGTGAAGCATCTCCCGGTCGTGAGGAGGGGATTTCATAGGATAGAAAAGACTGGCCGTTCTGGACGACCCGTTCGATTCGTTCCGGGGAAGCCAATCCAGCCGCGTCCGCGTCGTCTCCGGAAGAAACGAGTACCTGTCCTTGGGTGTCCAGCAGGAAAAGACGTTTCCCGCTGTCATACTGGATGGTTTGAATGAGTTCCCGGGCGCGTTCCTGTGCGTCCGTTTCCAATCGATCCAGGAAGATGCCCGTTCCGATAACCCAATTCCAGGGTTCGAAAAGGCGCACGTAGGCGAGCTTCCGTACCCAATGGTCAGGCCTTTCCGTGTCGGGCCAGGAGTAAACCACAAAGCCCCCGGATTCAGGGTCGTTTCGCGCTACACGAACGCATTCTTCGAAGAGAGGCGTGTTTGTGCCCTCCGCCGTGACCAGGTTCCCTTCTTTGGAAAAAGAGGACATGTCCTGGCCTTCCAGATCCTTTGAGATGGGATGCATGATCATGCGCCCGGACGAGTCGTGAATCCAGAAGTAGCCGTTTTCTCCGAAACGCATGGATCGAACGGCCTCCATGGCACGGAGCCGGGCTGCCTTGATCATCGCGCGCTTGACGGACGTTCTCATATCCTCCGGAAACTGCAGCCCTTCATACTCTCCGTGGAGTGTCGCATAAGGAACGTCCAACAAAGAACGCAGGCTCTCCCCGTAGTGCTCGATGATGGCCTCCCGGGTCACGGAGTGATGGTACGTCTTTTCCATGGCCGTGTAGGAGACGTTCACCATGTCCTGCATCTTTCGCCGCAGGCTGGCCGGTTGCTTGATTTCAGTGGCAGCGATTTCCTCGGAACCCCTCCGAACCGTTTCTCTCAAAGAGATTCCGCCCACCACCGAAGTCGTCAGAACCACGGCGATTCCGGCGACCAGCATGATTTTATTTCTCAGCTTCATGTTGCCGAAGACATACCCTTTCATAAGAATCCTCCTCGTGCGCTCATTGCTCCAGTATGCTTTCCGAGGAAAGGATGACGAGCAGTTCGTCTCTGAGCTTCACCACGCTGTCGATGAACTCGACCCCGATTCCTTGAAGATTGGCAGGAGGTCTTTCCATTTGGGCTTCGCGCGCCTCTATCACATCCCCGATACCGTCCACGAGAAGGCCGACGCTACCCTCTTTGAGAATGATGTTATGGCTGCTTTTCCGGACTTCCCTGGCGTCCAGACCGAGTCGAATCCCGAGATCGAAAACGGTCACGGTCTGTCCCCGAAGGTTGACCAGTCCCCGGATGTACTCCGGCGCATGGGGGACCGGTGTGATGTCGAGGATGCGGTTGATTTCCCGGACCTTGATGATGTCCATTCCCAGGAGGCGGTGATCCAGTCGAAATGTGACAAATTGACGGGTGCTCATGCGGCCTCCACCTTTCGGGATGATCGGCGGTCTGCATTTTCTTCGTCAAAGAGGGCCAGGATTTCCTCTGCGTTGAGAAAGAGCGTCAACCGGCCTTCAAGGAATGCGGACCCCAGGATTCCCGGGCCTCGCGTTTTTGTCTCCTGAAAGGACGGGGAAACTTCCCGGGTATCCAGGATGCTTGAGACGAGGAAGCCGGCAGGGCGATTCCGTGTTTTCGGGATGATTACATGGAATTCGTTCGATTCCGCCGGAAGAGGTGAAACCGAAAGGTACCGGTCCAGGCGAATGAGCGGAAGGCTTTCTCCTCGATAGTCCATGTACTCCTGCTCTCCGATTCGGTGAACCGCATGCGGATCCACCTTCTCGAGACGCGATACACTTTGAAGGGGAAGGGCGAAATGCTCATCCGGTGCGCCGTTGAAAACCAGGACCGAAAGGCGCTCCCGAGTAACCGATGCAGCTCTGGATGCCGCTTCTTCGCGTCGCTTCCGTTCCTCTGCGGTGATTTCCTTGAATCGGAGGCCCTGCCTCTCGGCGATGCCGGAGGTGTCCAGAATCATGGCCACGCCTCCATCTCCCATGATGGTAGCCCCGGCAAAGCACTTGATGCTCTTGAGGTGTTCCGAGAGCGGTTTGACCACGATCTCCTCGGTGTCGAACAGCTCCTCCACGCATAACCCGAAGCGATTTTCCCCCAGCTTCAACACCACGACATACAGATCGCTGCGCCAACTTTGCCGTCTGTCTTTCTTGTTCCTACGGTCTTCGGGACAGTCGTCGAGAATGGGTTTTCTTTCCTCCCCGAGACCTCCCCGACGATCAATCAGCTTCCGGCGCCGGTCCCTTTTCCATTCGCCGGTTTCTCCGTAAAGGAACCGGCGGGTGAGCCCGAGCACGTCGGTGATCCGGATCAGCGGGAGGAGGCTTTCCCGAACACGCAGCACCTCGGCTCCTGCCACGCCTTCGATGCGTGAAGCGACCTCACCGGCGCGAACACAGATGAGCTCCTTGACATTGATTTGGGGAATGGCGAATCGGTGTCCGCCGGCTCCGACGATGAGAGAGGGAATGATGGCAAGGGTCAGCGGCAGTCGAATGCGGACAGTGGACCCTCTTCCCTTTTCGCTTTCGACTTCCAGGTGCCCACCCAGGGTTTCGATGTTCGTCCTCACCACGTCCATGCCCACGCCGCGCCCTGAAATATCCGACACATCATCCACAGTGGAGAACCCCGGCATGAAGATGATATCCTTTTTTTCCTTTCCACTCAGGGTGGAGATCTGATCCGGAGTGAGGACCCCTCGTTCCACGGCCTTTGCCGCTACATGCTCCGGATCGATTCCCCGCCCGTCATCGGTGACCGTGATGTTCACCTGACCTCCTTTGTGGAAGGCGCGGAGCTGCAAAGTGCCGTGCCGTGATTTACCGGCTGCTTCCCGTTCGTGGGGATCCTCGATCCCGTGGTCCAGGGCGTTGCGGATCAGGTGGGTCATGGGATCGGAGAGGCCTTCCAGGATCGACCTGTCCAGTTCCACATTCCGGCCTTCCACAACGAGTTCCACCTCCTTGGACAGGGCTTGGGAAAGGTCACGGACGACACGGCGATACTTGTTGAAGAGGTTTCCCAGAGGCTGCATGCGCATCTGCATGATTTTTTCCTGCACTTCGCTCGTGACCACATCCACGCTCTGAATCAGCGCATCGAGCATCGGATTCGCAGAAGCTGCCTCGTCCAAGGCCTTTCGAAGCTGGTTACGTCCGAGGACCAATTCGCCGGCCAGGTTCATGAGCTTGTCGATCAGGTCCACGTTCACGCGGATCGTTTCATAGGGAGACGACCCATTCCCCTCGTTTGCGGGAATGCATGAGGAAGGACAGGCAAAAGAGGGCTGGGTAGGACGTGCAATGGGGGATTCCGCAACCGGTCGCGGCCGTGTACAGGAGCACCTCCCGTCGCTCTCGCACGGGTGGAATGAGGTCTCCAGGGGGAGGACACATTCTTCCGATAGTTCGAAAGTCTCGCAGAGAAGGTCCTGTTCCATGACCGTTGCGAAGAGATACACCTGCCGGGTAGGATCGGAAGGGGTTTGCCCCTGGAGCAGCCGGCCGTACACGCCCATTTGTACTGCCAGGGTTTCCTTTCCCTCGGCGGAGCCGTCAGGTTTTGCAGAATCCCAGACCACATAGAGGTATTGGCCATCGTTGGAAGCGTTCTGGATCCATCTTTTCGCTTCGGGGGCGAAACGCGCAGGGGAAAGGTTGGAGCCTTCCGAAGGAAAAAAGGTGAGGCCTCCCTTCTCATCGAAGTGCGAGAGCAAAGCGACGGGAGGAGAGGAGCGGTCCATCTCGGGGGACGTTGAGGGGGTCTCTTGACTTCGGCTCGAGTGGGCTTCAAGGATCGTGTTCAGTCGATCGAGTTCCTCCTGATAGGGCACCTGGTTGCTTTGCTGCACTTCGGCGAACATGATTCGGAGTTTGTCCACTCCTGCCAGCAACGCGTCGACACCCCCGGCATTCGGGACGAGCCGGCCTTCACGAATGAGGGCGAGGACGTTCTCCATGACGTGGCTGAGCTCCTTGATCGCAGGAAAATGAAAAAACCCTGACGACCCCTTGATACTGTGAACCGCTCGAAACACCCGATGGACGATCTCAGGGGCTGTGTTCGGTCCTTCCTTTTCAAGGCTCAGGAGGTCCGGTTCAATTTCTTCCAGGTGATCGCGATTTTCGGCCACGAACTCCTGGAGGGTATGCTCGTCGTACACCGTCTGCATTTCGTCATCCTGAAGGGCATCGCTTAGTCAAAAAATTGACAAGCCGGCCTACCGTCCCTCATGGGCTTGCGGGCGGAAAACCGCATGCCTGTTCCCGGTGTGCGGTGGAGCGCGGCCGCACGAAGCGGGCCGAGAATGCATACACGGCAACGCGGGAAAGGCCTCCCGGGCTTCCGGTGGGCTGTATTCGTAATAATCTGCAAAATCAGGACCAAAATAGAGTGAACATGGAAAAACTCCGCGTACCGGGTTGCGTTCCGGCTCGCTGATGTGAAGAACAACCGGGATTGGAAGATCGAACCGCATGTCTTCATGGTTGTGCTTGGAGATGCACGGGGTAGAATAGTTTTCATCCGGAAGAAAGCGCTCCTTCCGGAAAGTCGCAGGGATCGCAAAAAGCGATCGAAGTGTGCATCTTTCCCTCGCGTCTTTCCGACGTTGCAGGAGGCAGGAAGGTGAATGTTTCGTTCCGGGATCGACTCGGTCGAGGAGCCCATAAGGACAAAGGGGGCAACATGGCGGAGGAAGAACCGTTTCAGGACATCCTGGTGGAGGCGTACAGCGGGTACCGGGCGAACGAAAGGCCCATGGCTTTCTTCCTGGCGGGAAAAAGGGTGGGGGTGCAGCGTGTCCTGGAGCGTTGGATCACTCCGGAGTGGGACGAGTTCCGGGTGGAGGCTGAGAACGGGTTCGTCTACCGGATCGGTTGGCACCGGCAGGAGGATCGTTGGGCCTTGAAGGGGACCTCCTACTCGGTGGTATAAACCCAGTTGTAGTTGATTGGGCTCGCACTCTGGGCATCTGCACGAGGGTGGAGGAATTCGTCGGCCAGCTTGAGCCAGTTGTAGGCGGGACGGAGCCTTCGAAGCTTCCCGTTTTCCGGGGGTTTGGCAAAGGAGGTGTGGTCGTAGACCGCCTCGGCAATGCCGACGTGAAACCCGTCAGCCGAATAAAGATAGGTGGCGACAAAGGTTTCCGGGGCCATTCCTTCCTTTTGGGCAAGGGCCTGGATCTCCCGTTTCTGAAGCCGGATCAGGAAGAACTTGGACACGCCCCGTTCCGAGTACTTGGTCATGGTGCGGCTTTCCGAGCTCGAGACGTAAACCGTGGTGAGAAAGTCCGTTTTGCGAAGGAGCTGAGCGGCAATGAGTCCGGCCGTCCGTCGGCCTCCTACACTGTGATGGGTCCCGTAGTACTCAAAGAGCTTGTTCTGCAGGAGGTGCCCGGTTCGGTCTCCATTCTCGTAAAGGGAGTTCTGAACGTATCGAAGCCATCTGGCCAAGTCTTCCGCTGCATCCGCGATAGGCCAGTCGATTTTCACGTGGAAGTGCGTCAGGGCGTACCGGTTCTTCTTTCGAACGGTGGGATCCTGCTGGATGAGCAGCGCGTAATCCACGCCCAGGAGGTCCTCGGTAAAATCCAGGAACGGGGCCTTGTCGAAGTATCGCAGGTTCAAGTGGAACTTTTTGTGAAGCTTCACGTCGACCAGGGGCTCCAGGTTTTTCTTGATGACCCGGTTTTCCGGAAAAAAGCGGATGTAGTTTTTCAATGCAGGAGTCAGGACACCTTCGCAGAAGATGACGATAAATGTCCGAAATAGCTCAGATTCCTGTTCCATGCGTTTGGATTTGGGTTTGAGTTCGCTCTTGTCCGGGAAGCGATATTCCACGCCGTTCTGCACATGGCTGAGAAAGGAGTCAATCAGGGAGATCTTCATCAGGCGGATCTCAAGAGTGTCTCGAAGAATTTCGTACATGGAGCGGCGTAACTTATCGCTAAAACTTAGTCTTTCCCTGTACTTCCACATGATTCACCTAATACGTACGTTCGAAGTCCCGGTCCCTGCCTTCCCGAGGGGCACCGGGGAAACCGGGATTCAGAAGGGTCGATTTTTTAGCCGAAACGATCCGTCAGCGATTTCGCCTTCACGGGGAAAAATTCCTGCCCGAGCGCGTTCGGACAGGAAAAATGCCCTTCTCGGGAAAGAAAAGGAGCATGATCGAGGAGGGACTGTTTTTCAATATGGCTCGGAGGCCTTATCCTGTCAAGAGAAAGAAAATGGAGCCCTTACGTGTCCCATTGCTTTCAGCAGGAGGTGAAAGATCAGGGCCGAGGAGGGGGGCTCCGGCCTGAATTTGCTTGACAAACCATAGTCATGGTATATAGTTGTGCATTTATTCTATTCCCGGAAAGGTTTGAATTCGTTGCATTTTGGCGAGTTGTCCATGACGCGGATCGACCTGAGGAGCATCCCGGAGAACGGTAAGCACTACACCTTCCACTTCGAACCCGAGTCCTGGCCTTCGGAGGAGGAGGAAGAGGGGGCGGTTTTGCTGGACGGGCCCCTGGAGGTCGAACTGGACGTTCAGAGGGCCGGGAAGCGGAAGTACATACTCACAGGACGCCTTCGCGGCGGGCTTCGGGTCCGTTGCGACCGGTGCCTGGAGTTGTTTCACCGGGATCTGGCGATCTCGTACCAAACGTTTCTCGAATTGCCCCACGAGTCCGCTTCTGATGCGGAAGTAGAGCTTCAGGAAGAGGATCTGGATGTGGCGTTTCGCATTGGGGAGGAAGTGGATGTTCTGGATATCGTTCGAGAACAGGTCCTCCTGGATCTCCCCATGAAGCGGTTGTGCAGGGAGGATTGCAAAGGTCTGTGTCCTCGATGCGGCGGAAATCTCAACCAGGGAGCCTGTGGTTGTCCGAAAGAGCGCGGACACCCGGCGTTTCAAAAACTGAAACTATTGAAAACCGACGGAGAAATCTAGAACCATGGCCGTACCCAAACGAAGAAAGTCCAAGTCCAAGCGGGACATGCGGCGTTCGCACGACCACGTGCGCATGCCCGGTGTTTCCGAGTGCCCTCAGTGCCATGAACCCGTGCTGCCCCATCGCGTGTGCCCTCACTGCGGGGCGTATCGAGGAAGGACGCTTTTAAAGGTCGAAGAGAAGTAGAATGAAGATCGCCGTGGATGCCATGGGCGGTGACTTTGCTCCGGCAATGGTCGTTCGGGGAGCCGTGCAGGCTGCCTCGGAGTCCGGCGTATCCGTCACCCTCGTGGGAGATGCCCAGGCGATTCAAGGTGAACTGGATAGGGAAAAGGCCCAGGGCAGCGTGGACGTGTGCCACTGCTCTGAGGTCATCCGAATGGATGAAGCTCCTTTCAAGTCGGTTCGGCAGAAAAGGCAGGCATCCATTCGGGTCGCCTTTGATCTTGTCCGGCAGGGAGAGGTCGATGCCGTGGTGAGTGCCGGCAACTCGGGCGCTACCCTGGCCGCAGGGCTTCTGACCCTTGGAAAAGTCAGGGGTGTGGATCGCCCCGCCCTGGCGAGCATTTTCCCCGGCAGGCACGGGGAAGTGATTCTCATCGACGTCGGCGCCAACGTGGATTGCCGCCCTCTTCACCTTCTGCAGTTCGGCATTATGGCCGAGGCATTCGCGACTTCCTGCATGGGGATTGAGGACCCTCGAATCGGTCTCCTGAGCATCGGCGAAGAAGGAG
>JASFQI010000068.1:0-18211 GCA_050115555.1 Desulfobacteraceae bacterium | reverse complement strand
CACGGGCACACCACGTCGCACAGCCCGCACTGAAAGCACCGCTTGAAGGCGTCTCCACCGCTCTCCTTGATCACATCCACAATCTCTTTGTAGTCCGCTACGTTCTCCACGGTCCCTCTCTCGTTCCTCTCGCTTCACGCGCAAAAGGACAATTTCAGCCCTGCTTGGACTCCGACATCCGTGCCAGGGTCTCCATGATCTTGTCCAGACCGTACTTGTGCTCCAGGGACTCCAGGCCGATCTCCAGTTCGTCCGGGGAAGCTTCCTCCTCCACTTCCTCCTCCCGCTCTTCGTAAATCAGAACATCGTTGAGGCACCACTCCACGCACTGGGGCTGGTCCTCGCCTTCGCACATGTCGCACCGGAGGGGGAGGCCGGAGTCCGGCTCCTTGAAGAGATCCCTGGACGGACACGCCGCCCTGCAAAAGGCGCACTCGTCGTACTCCTTGCCGTCGATCACGTACCTGTCCCGGCCCATGCACTCCGCCGGCGTATACTCCCCGGCAAAGACCGGCATCCAGATATCCTGCAGCGGGTCCTTAATGACCTGAATACGAGAACGGGCCGGGTTGTTGCTATCCCACCTCGGGTTCGCGTGATAGGCGGAGCAGATGACCTCACACAGCCGACAGCCATTGCATTTGTCCGCATCGACCTTAATGGTTTTGATTTTCTTCTTGATCTTGGCCATCGTTATAGAACCCTCTCTTTTCTAAATCTTCGGCAACATACCCCAGATCCAACTCCGACAATCTCTCTTTCGTTGGAATTCCGTTGTAATTCCAGCCTTTGAACTTGTAATACGTGGTTAGAAGCTCCTCTTCATGTTCCGGAACACGGTGTTTCCAGTGGTCCTCAGGGGGCTTTTCATCTTTCCGGGTAATCCCTTTTCGGTTGTTGTAGGCTCTGTGCAGGTTGCGGCTCCGGTTGACAATTTTCTTTAATCCTGCCTCATCGATGTCCAACCCGGTGGCCGCGGAGATCAACTTGGGATAGTTGTGAATGTGATAGGGAGGTTTCAGGCAAAATGATCCCATGCCGGCGCACAAACACAGGGCATCGTCGATGTTGTGCAACATCTCCATCCAGTCCACGATTTCCGAGGCCATGTTCGGCGTGGGGTAGTAGGGATTGGCGTTCTCTCCCCGGGGCTCCCAGTCCAGAACGTATTGCTTGAACTTCTCATCCGGAATCTGGGGCCAGTCCTTGACAAACTCCTCCCGCATCTCTCGGGTGGGAAACGCGGCCTGGGGAAAATTCCCTTCAATCTGCGTGATGCTCACCTTCTCGTTCGTGGAGTACATGAGGTAGTAGATGGGGTCCATCATGCCCAGCTTGAGGGGGAGCTGCTCGTGCTTCTTGATGGTGTTGTGTGCATACTTCTCTGCGCCGTTTCCAATGGTCCGCGCCGCATAGTACGTGCCGTCGGCCAGGACATCCCCGATCCCTTCCCGGTGGGCGACCTTGTCGAGCAACCAGAAAAAACGCCCCTCCTTATCGGAGGGGCACCCCTCAAAGTCCTTGTCCGTCAGAATCCCGGCTTCATAGAGCTCCACGCCAAAGGCCAGGATCTGCGGAGTGGAGAAGGAGTCCACGCCATACTCCGTGGCCCGGTAGAGAATCCGCCAGGCAAAATCCAGGTTGTCCACGTACGCCGCCATGGCATAGGTCAGCTTTCCAAAGCACTTCGCCATGTACGGGGGGGTGTCCTTGTAGGAGATCAGAGCCCCGCACTGCTGGGGGCAGTTGAAGCAGCTGATCAACCGCTTGATCCCTTCCAACTGGGTGCTCGACCAGCTCTCCTCGATTTCCTTGGTCCAGAAACCCTTTCTCCGTGTCCGGGCATTCCCCCAGGCAAAGTTCTCGCTGTGCCACTTCTCATCCGTGTGTTTCATCTCCTGGGGGGATCCGATCCCGGACAGGATGGTCATGACGTTGGGGATGGGGTTTTCGTTTCGGAAGTTGATGTACCCCCTGACCTCCTTCAGGTGCTCCATGAACTCGGCACCCCGGGCCAGATAGACGTCTCTGGTTCCACGGACCGCGACGGCCTTCAGCTTCTTGTCTCCCATCACGGCGCCGCCCCCGAGCCGGCTGGCACTGGAACGGCCCTGCTCGATGGAGGCCGTGAAGACGCGGTTTTCACCCGCCGGACCGATGGCAGCCACGTGGGCCCTGGGTTCTCTCAGTTCCTTTTTGATCAGCTCCTGCGTTTCAAGAGCGCCTTTTCCTTTGAGATGGGATGCATCACGAAGCTCGACTTTGTCGTTGTGGATCCACAGGTACACCCACTCGGGGGACTTGTTGCGGAAGATCACCTTGTCATACCCGGCATACTTCAATTCCGCCGACCAGAACCCCCCCATCATGGGATAGGCCAGCATCTCGTTCTGAGGGGAAATGAAGTTCACGATGGTTCGATTCGCGCTGAACGCCGGTGTGCCGTTGAAAAGACCTGTGCTGAATACCAGCAGGTTCTCCGGGTCAAAGGGTTTCGTCTCCGGGGGGACCCGGTCCCAAAAAAGCTTGACGCTGGTTCCGAGCCCTCCGAGATGGAGCTCCATCAGTTTGGGGTCCGTTTCCACTCTCTCAATGTTCCCCGTCGCCAGGTCAACCTCCAGATTATATCCGATCTCTGCGTATCTCATTTTCTTCCCCTTCGTGCACTATGGCCCTCCATCCTACCGTGTCGATTTCACGTCTTCAGGCTCGGGGATACGTGAAGCGGGATGGAAGGTACTTTTTATGCCAAAAATGACATAGCGATCCCCAAAGTAATCCCTTTTCAAATTCCATCATGGATCGTGGATCACTTATTTTGACGGTCTCGAAAAAACCCTCTCGACCGCCTGTTGGGTACACTTAAGCCACTGGAACCGCTAGGGGCAAATCTCTAGGTCTCGGCTTTTTACAGCTCAATCACTTATTTTGACGGTCTCGAAAAAACCCTCTCGACCGCCTGTTGGGTACACTTAAGCCACTGGAACCGCTAGGGGCAAATCTCTAGGTCCCGGCTTTTTGCAACTCAATCACTTATTTTGAAAATCTATTAAACCCGCTCTCGACGTCTTCCATCGATGGCGCCCCCCCCTCATCGCAGCTCCCATTCTCTGGGTGGCGTGGTTTTTCTCACTCCACCCTGCTCCAGGCACAAGGGAATCGCGCGCAAAACCGTCCTGGCCTCATTATGCCAAACATGACCTAACGGAATTCCTAAAAAAAGCGGCCCTCGACATCCTCGCCTCGACCCGCAGTCACTAGCCTCAGCCCGCGGTCCCTCGCTTCATTTTGAGCACCGCGCGCTGTCAGCCGCTTCGATTTCTACTTGCAATATAATTATATAGTAGCTACAAAGTGATTGTAGGTAAAGCCTGCCTTCCCTGTCAAGGAAAAAATGTTATCCTAATTCAGCATGAATTTCAGGAAGTTATGTCGTTTTTTCTTGAAAGGGCCATTCAGGTCACAAAAGCCGGGCAACCGAGCCTGGGGATCAAATAAAGATTCACTTTCATTTCCGGCTTTTCTCATATAAAGTATAAGGAATCCAAATGAAAAGCATTGATCTTGACAAGACAGATCCCCTGTTTCGAAGGGAACTCCTCCAGCGGCCGGGAGGGGATCTGTTCACCGCCTGCTTCGCCTGTCGTACCTGCTCTTCGAGCTGTCCCATTGCGGTGGTAGATCCTCGATTCGATCCGGCAAAAATCATCCGTATGGCGCTCTACGGGCTCAGGGAGGAGATCCTGGCGAGTGACCTTATCTGGCTCTGCACCGGCTGCTACACGTGCCAGGAGCGCTGCCCTCAGGGTGTGCGTATTACCGATCTCATCACGAGCCTGAAAAATCTGGCGGTTCAAGCAGAGCACATGCCTTCCGGGATCCGGGCACAGAGAGACATCGTGAAAACAGAGGGTCGCATCTACCCCCTGGACGATTTCGACAACAAAAAGCGCGCAAAGATCGGGCTTCCGGAGCTGCCCACAAGCTGTGATCGAATTGGAGACCTCTTTCCTCCGGAGTGACACCAGAGCGGTCTGCTGGGAAGAGCTTGTACGGACTACGACAGAGGCGGCATGAAATACGAGCTTTCATCCCTGATCGACGAAGAAAAGGCCCAAAGCATTCTCGATGCGTTCTGCAATGCCGTGGGTGTGGCCGCAGCGATCATCGACATGGAGGGGAGAGTCCTTGTCGGATCAAGGTGGCAGAAGATATGCACCGATTTCCATCGAAAGAATAAGGATACATTCAAAAAATGCATTGAAAGCGATACAATTCTTGCCAATAAATTACATCAAGGAAAACGGTACTCCATCTACCAGTGCCCCAACGGATTGACCGATGCCGCGTCCCCCATTGTCATCGAGGGCGAGCATGTCGCCAACGCGTTTGTCGGGCAGTTCCTCCTGAAAACACCCGATCCGGATCGTTTTCGCAGGCAGGCGGCGACGTACGGCTTCGACGAAAACGCATATTTAGAAGCCCTTGAAGCCGTCCCCGTCGTGAAAGAGCATAGCCTCCCTGCAATCCTCGATTTTCTCAGCGGCTTTGCGGAGATGGTCGCCATCATGGGGTTGAATCACGTGAAGCAGAGGGAGGCGCAGGAGACCCTGCGGGAACGTGAGGAAAAATACCGCCAGATCTTTGAAAATATCCAGGATATTTACTACGAAGCAAGTCTGGCCGGTAAAATCATCGAAATCAGTCCGTCTGTAAGCAGCATCTCGGGTTATACGAGGGAAGAGCTCATTGGGGCCGATTTGTATAACCTCTATGCGGAACCTGAAAAACGGGCGGCGTTTTTGGAACTCCTGCTGGCGCAAGAAAAGGTCAATGATTATGAATTAGACATCCTCGACAAGGACGGCTCCGTTCGAAGCTTTTCCCTGGCTGCCTCTATTGTACGCCATGACCAGGGCCAACCACTAAAAATCGTGGGCTTATTACGCGATATCTCTGAGAGGAAAAAGGCAGACAGGGAAAAAAGCCAGCTTCAGATCAAGCTCCAGCAGGCACAGAAGATGGAAGCCATCGGAACGCTTGCCGGAGGAATCGCTCACGATTTCAATAACATTCTAGGTGTCATCGTTGGAAACGCCGAACTGGCCATGCTTGATCTTCCTGAAACGAATCCGGCTCACAACAACCTCCAGGAGGTGCGGGAGGCGGCATTGAGGGCCAGGGACCTGGTGAACCAGATTCTGGTCTTTGCCCGGCAGAAGGAGCACCACATTGCCACCATTCAGGTGGGGCCCATTGCCAAGGAATCCCTGAAAATGCTCCGTTCTTCCATCCCCACCACCGTGGAAATCCGCCAGAAGATCCACAAAGGCCTCCCCACCGTTCTTGCAGATCCTTCCTCAATCCAGCAGATCATCATGAACCTCTGCACCAATGCCGCGCAGAGCATGGATTTGGAAGGCGGCACATTGGAGGTCACCCTGAACGCAACGAAACTGGATGCCCCTCGAGACACCTTGACGGGTCGTCTTTCCCAGGGCCGCTACCTGGAGCTTCGAATTCGCGATACCGGCCCTGGGATTGCGGAGCAGCATGTGGAACGCATCTTTGATCCCTTTTTCACCACAAAGGAAGTGGGAGAAGGGACCGGTCTTGGTCTGGCTGTGGTCCATGGAATCGTCCAGGATCGCCAAGGCGGAATCACGGTTGAAACCGATGAGGGCAAAGGGACCACATTTACCGTGTACCTGCCTGCATCCGGGGGGGAACCCCTCGAAACAGAAAAGGGGCAGGAAAAGGACCTCCCTTTCGGAACCGAAAGGGTCCTCTTTGTCGATGATGAACCCACGATCAGGATGATGATCAAAAAAATGCTTGAGCGTCAGGGCTATGAGGTGCAGACGAGGGGCAACGGGGCAGAGGCCCTGGAGTCCTTCAAGCAGGACCCTCGACACTTTGACCTCGTGGTCACAGACATGACCATGCCCGGCATGACGGGAGACAAGCTGGCAGAGAGCATGCTCGCGATTCGTCCGGACCTTCCGATTATCCTCTGCACAGGATATAATAAAAAAATATCAAAGGAGAAAGCCCGCGATCTCGGAATCCGGGCCTTTGTAATGAAGCCTCTCACGCAGAACGATTTCGCTCACACCGTTCGCAGGGTACTGGATGAAACGTAGGACCGATTGATTCCATTCCTGAACCACACCGCATCACCCTCCGTATTTTCCTCGATCCCAAGACGTCATGCCCAGGCGTTTCCGCCATGGCGGAATAAGGAGAATGTGTGAACCCAATCGTTTATTCCCTTCTAAGGCTGAACGTGTACCCCACACCGTAAACCGTCCGAATGACCTCCCGGTCGCCGAGCCGGACAGCGATCTTCTTGCGCAGATTCTTGACATGCGTGTCGATGGTGCGGTCGTATCCTTCGTAGCGGTACCCCTGGACACGGTCCAGGAGATCCTGGCGCTGGAACACCCTGTCAGGGTGCGCCATCAGGGCCTTGAGCAGCGCAAACTCGTTCGGAGTGAGGTCCAGGTCATTGCCTGATACCGTCACACGGTGCGTATCCTCGTCCAGCACAAAGGGCCCGGCGTGAATGCGCCGGGGAGTCTCCTGAGGGCGGGCCCTTCTCAGCACCGCCCGGACCCTCGCCACCACTTCCCGCGGGTTGAACGGTTTGCACACGTAGTCATCCGCCCCCACCTCCAATCCTATCAGGCGATCCACATCCTCCACGCGCGCGGTGACCATGATGATGGGAACATTGCTCGTCTTTCGAATCTCCCGGCAAAGCTCCACGCCGTCCATGCCGGGCAGCATGAGGTCCAGAAGAATCAAGGCGGGCACGTTCTTCTTAGTGGCCTCAAGCGCCTGGTCTCCTCGATCCAGGCATGACACTTGATACCCGGCCTGGACCAGGTAGTCCCTCAGGAGGTGTGCGATTTTGGGTTCATCCTCCACGACCCAGATATGCTCTTCGGCCATATTCCTCCGCTCCTGACTTTATCATGCACCTCTGCCGGCCAGGGGCAGCTTGACGGTCATCTTCAACCCGCCGGTCCCGGCATGGGCTGCGTTTATCTCTCCGCCGTGGGCCTCCACGATTCGCTTGGCAATGGCCAGCCCCAGTCCGCTTCCCCCCAGATCGCGGCTTCTGGATTTGTCCACCCGGAAGAGTCGATCAAAAAGCCGGCCCAGGGCCTCGTCGGGCACCCCCGGAGCCGAGTCCTCGAACACGATCTCGAGTCGCCCCTCATGCACTGCGGCGCGTATGTCCAGGGTTCCGGGAGCATCCGTGTATTGGAGGGTGTTCTGGAGAAGATTGGAGAACACCCGCCCCACCTGGTCCGCATCCCCGACGCCGACCGCGTCCTCGGTCCCTCGGATGTCGAGTCGGATCTCGATCCCGGATCGGTTCATGGGGTCCCGGAACTCCTCCACGAGGTCTTGCAGGATTCGAACCGGCGCAATCCGATCCCGGCGCATGGCCAGCCCTTCCGAATCAGCGAGGGACAGGAGATGCAGGGCCTCTACAAGCTTGGAGAGGCGGTCTACCTCCGTCTGAAGGGAGTCGAGGGCCCCGGGGTTCAACGGTCGGATCCCTTCCTGCAGGGCCTGGATCTCCCCCTGCAGGATGGAAAGCGGTGTGCGTAGCTCGTGCGAGATGTCGGAGATCCAATCCTGCCGCATGGTCTCATAAGCCTCCAGGGTTTCCGCCATTCGGTTGAAGTCATCGGCCAGCCGTCCCAGCTCGTTCCGCGTACGAACCTGAATGCGCGTGTCGAAACGGCGGAAGGCCAAGGCCTGGGTCCCGTCCGTCAGCTTTCGAACGGGCACGAGCAGCCTCCTCGAGAGAAGAACCGTGAGTACCAGCGCAAGAACAAACACTCCACCGCCCAGGCAGTAAAACACTCGGTACTGCTGTTCCAGAAACGCCACTTCCAGGGGTGAACGAGACGGGGCACGCACATCGAGCCCCAACCATCCCACGGTCTCGCCTGCGACCCGGAGCTCGATCAGGTCCCGGGCGTCCTCCCGGCCGCTTTCTCCGATGAGCGCCTGCTTGTTTTTATCTAGAATGAAGAGCCAAGGGGGCATTCCGCGCCTTCTCGACGGAGTTCTTCCTGAATCCTGGTCCTCGGCTTGGGATTCGGGATCCGTCTCTTCGGAAAGATCGTCCGCCCACTTGAGCTCTCGCGCGTCTTTCAGCAGCTCACGCCACGCGCCACGGTCTTGCCGGAGGTGCTCCCAGTCCTGCTCTCTCGCATACTCTGCTTCGAGGACCTGGGCCAGGTACGGGAGCCTCTGGAGCTCCTTTTTGTGAACGTAGTCCCGAAACCCCACGGTGAAGAAGAATCGAAGTGCTCCAACCGTCAGGATCACCAGCACGAGCGATGCCACGAGAAAGGCACCGAAGATTTCAAAGGAAAGTCGCGTACGCATACTCACCCCGTTGTGCATACCTCATTCTTTCGATCAGGTGTAGTACATCTCAAAGGGTTTTTCAAATGGTTCCGGAGCCTTCGCCACCTTCCCACACTTCCTTCACAGGTTCTTCACAACCTCCCTCGTCCCTTGATCGATCCCACAGCATTCCCAGAATCCCTTCATACTTTCTCCACAATCGCCCTTTACCCTGGACTTACCCATCGTCGGAAAGGGTGTTCGAACGCCCACCGACGAGCTCATTGGTTGTCTTCTTGAATCACAGTACGATCGGAAAGGAGGGACGACATGAACGCTGCGAAACACTCCATAACCCGACGTCTGGAAGCCATGGGAACGGGCCTGGCGGCCCTGATCCTGATTCTTCTTGTCCCAGCGAGTGCCTGCGCTGGACCCCGTCACCATGGAGGGTGGCGCAGGGCGCCCGAGCATCGCTGCGTGGTCAAGGACCTGCCGCGGCATTGCGAGGCGACTCGAGTGGGGCATCGCCTGTTCTACTATCACCGGGGAACATTTTACCGGCGGGCGCCCAGAGGGTTCCTGACGGTTCGTGCGCCTATCGGCGCGTTCGTATCCTCGCTTCCTCCTCGGTGCTCCCTTTACGTTTCCGGGCGGGACACCTTTTACATTTCCCTGGGGGTGGCCTACCAGCGGTGCCACAGGGGCTACAAGGTGGTTGAGCCTCCCTGCCGTCTGCGATCCCGGCGCCCGACTCGTCATAGCCCGCGGCATCGACATTCGTTCCCCTACAGGGGAAGGCCAGGATGGCGTTAAGGGCACGGCTCGATCTGTGTGCTGAGCTGAAAGCATTTTCAAGAGGTCACCACATGACAAGAACCCTCGACAGAAAGACGACTCGAATCCTCCTTTCCGTGATGTCGGCGGCCTTCGCGCTTTCAGTTATCGGCTGCGCGGCCGTGGGGCCGGATTATGCGCCTCCGGAGACGGCTCTCCCGGATTCGTGGCACACAACGCTCGACCGCGGCCTTTCCCACCATCCGGCCGATGCCGAGAGCGTAGCGCTCTGGTGGGAGCGCTTCGAGGACCCGGTCCTGACCCACCTGATCGAGGGTGCCCTTGGAGGAAGCCCGGACATTCAAGAGGCCGTGGCCAGGGTTCAGGAAGCTCGTGCGAGACGGGGACTCAGCCGAACCGACCTTTACCCTTCCCTGGATGCGACCGGGAATGCAGCCTTCAGCGGCGAGATCGAAAACGAGGTCAAGGAGACCTCGCTGGGGGCGGGTCAGGGGGACGAGGGCACGATCCGACAATTTTCCGCCGGGCTCGACGCAGGCTGGGAGCTTGATCTCTTCGGCGGCGTCCGACGCACGTTGGAAGCGGCCGAGGCCGACCTCCAGGCAACCCGGGCGGACCTGCGGGACGCCTGGGTCACCCTGGCTGCGGAGACCGCATTGACCTACATCGAGGTGAGAACCAGCCAGGTCCGCCTGGCCGTAGCGAGGGCCAACCTCGAGGCTCAGCAGGAGACCCTGGCCCTGACATCGGCGCGGCGCGATGCCGGGCTCGAAAGCGAGCTGGCCGTACACCAGGCCCGTTACAGCGTGGAGAGTACGCGTGCCCGAATCCCGAGCCTCGAGAGCGGGCTGGAAACGGCCCTGAACGGCCTGGCCGTGCTACAAGGCCGGGCTCCGGGAACCCTTCACAGCATACTGGACGACATCGGTATCGTGCCCACACCGGCGAAGGACGTCGCCGTTGGCATCCCGGCCGATGTCCTGAGGCAGCGGCCGGACATACGAAGCGCAGAACGCGAGCTGGCCGCCCAGACCGCCCGGATCGGAGAGGCTACGGCAGACCTCTATCCCAAGGTTCGAATCAGCGGATCCATCGGCGTGGAAACACTGGACCTCAACCATCTCGGCACCACGGCAGTCTGGCCCTTCGGGTACGGAATCAGCATCGAATGGCCGGTCTTTGACGCCGGCCGCATTCGCCGAAATATCGACGTACAAAAGGCCCTTCAGGAGCAGGCCATGGCCCGGTACAAGGGTGCCGTGCTGAGCGCTCTAGAGGAGGTGGAGAACGCCTTATCGGCCTATGCCCTGGAAAGGGATCGGCTCGATACCCTCCATCGAGCGGCCTCAGCCGCTCAAGAGGCCGTGGACCTGGCTCAGATCCAATACGAGGCCGGTCTCATCGACTTCGGGGACGTGCTCGAAGCCCAGCGATCGCTCCTGGGTTTTCAAGACGAGGTAGCGGAAAGCGAAGGGACCGTGGCCGCCGACGTGGTTCGCCTCTACAAGGCACTTGGAGGCGGGTGGCAGGCCATGACCTGGACCGAAGGCCTAGAGGAAAATCCGCCGTCGACGGAGGAAAAACAAGGATGAACATGCAAATCCGACCGAGCCCCGACGTGGCCCAAACCGTGAAGGCGGGCACCAGCCGAAGATCCAGAAGAAGGTGGACCCTGTTTATCCTTGGGATGATTTTCCTGGTCGCCCTGGGTCCGCTCGGGTACCGCTGGGCCCGAGGGAACGGGGGAGAAGACGCTCTTCCATTCATCACCGAAAGGGTGACCCGAGGTTCTCTTGTGGTGACGGTCTCGGCCACAGGGACCCTGGAACCCACGAACGAGGTGGAGGTGGGGAGCGAGCTCTCAGGCATCGTGGAAACCGTTGAGGTGGATTACAATGACCGCGTCAAAATCGGGCAGGTTCTGGCGCGTCTGGGCCGCGATAAGCTCGAGGCCGTCGTGAAAAAATCTCAGGCCTCACTGGCCTCGGCCCGGGCCCAAGTGCTCAAGGCCCGGGCGAGCGTGGCCGAGGCGCGAAGCGACCTGTCACGCCTGGAAAAGGTCAGCATGCTCAGCCGAACCAAAGCCGTATCTGTAAGCGACCTGGAAGCGGCCCGGGCCACCCTGGCACGGGCCGAGGCTGAAGAGGCCGTAGCCAGGGCCGCTGTTGTCGAAGCCGAGGCCTCGCTTCAGTCCAACAAAACGGATCTAGCCAAGACCCTGATCTACGCCCCCATCAACGGCATCGTGCTCACGCGCAGTGTAGAGCCCGGGCAAACCGTGGCCGCATCGCTCCAGGCCCCGGTCCTCTTTACCCTGGCCGAGGACCTGACGCAAATGGAGCTTCACGTGGACGTGGACGAGGCGGATGTGGGCCGGGTCCATGAAGGGCAGGAGGCGGTGTTCACGGTGGACGCCTTCCCGGACCGGACCTATGAGGCCCGGATCATTCAGGTACGCTACGGCGCGGAGACCAATGACGGGGTGGTGACGTACGAGACCATCCTGAGCGTGGACAACCAGGATCTCTCCCTGCGGCCCGGCATGACCGCCACAGCCGAGATCACGGTGGAAAAGGTTGAAAATGCACTCCTGGTTCCCAATACGGCCCTTCGATTCTCGCCGCCGACTCCCAAAGGATCCGGGAAAGGTGAAAAACGCGGCCTGATGCGCTCCCTTCTTCCCGGCCCCCCCAGGAGGAATTCCCGGGAAGGATCCCCGGGTGAAGGCCTCTCCGGCCCTCGTGTCTGGTCGCAACAGAGCGGCGGTCTCGTTCCGGTCTCCCTGGTGACCGGCGTCTCGGACGGGACCCGGACCGTGGTCATCCACGGACGCCTGGCAGAGGGCCAGGAGATCGTGGTCGACACGGCAGGAGGAACGTCATGACCGCAACCTCCGGCAAGCCGGGACCCGAGCCGCCGGTCGTGGAGCTGGAGGGAGTCACCAAGGTCTACGGCCACGGCCGGGCGGCCATGCATGCACTCCGCGGGGTGAACCTTCACATCGACCGGGGTGAGTTCGTGGCCGTCATGGGTCCCAGCGGTTCCGGCAAATCCACGTGTATGAACATCCTCGGCTGCCTGGACACGCCCACAGACGGAAGCTATCGCTTTGCGGGCGTGGAGGTGAGCGGCCTCACCCGGGACCAGCGCGCCCTGATCCGGCGCCATTATCTGGGGTTTGTGTTTCAGGGATACAACCTGCTCAATCGGACCTCGGCACTGGAGAACGTTGAGCTGCCCTTGATTTACCGGGGCGTCCCTCCCCGGCAACGAAAAGAGGCCGCGCTGAGGGCCCTCACGGACGTAGGCCTGGAGGACTGGCAGGGACACACTCCGGCGGAGCTCTCCGGAGGGCAGCAGCAGCGGGTGGCTATTGCCCGGGCCATGGTGAGCGATCCTTCATTGCTCCTCGCGGATGAGCCCACGGGCAATCTGGACTCGGTCCGAAGCCGCGAAATCATGGAGCTGCTCTGCCGCCTCAATACGGAGCGCGACATCACCGTGGTCATGGTCACCCACGAGCCGGACATGGCCGATTTTGCGCGCCGGCGCGTGGACTTCAGGGACGGCATGATCGAAAACGGTCTGAACCGGGAGTAGAGGTCATCATGTTCTGGGAAACCTTCAAGCTGGCCCAGCGGGAGATTCGACGTAACGTGCTGCGATCCACGCTGACCATTCTGGGAATCGTCATTGGCGTGGCCGCGGTGATCACCATGGTCACCCTGGGAGGGGGGGCCACGGCCCAGGTCACCGAGGACATCAGCAAGCTGGGCACCAACCTTCTTCACGTGCGCCCCGGACAGGGCCATCGCGGTCCCGGCGGGGCCCGGGGGAGCGCGAAGCCGTTCGAGGAGGACGATGCAGAGGCCATCGCCCGGGAGGTTGCAGGATTGGCTGCGGTCGCGCCTGCATCGAATGCCGCCAGCCAGGCCATATACGGGAACCAGAACTGGTCCACCTCGGTCACAGGCACCATGAACGACTTCTTGAAGACGCGCAACTGGTCCCTGGCCTCGGGCCGCCTTTTCACCTCCAGGGAGCTGCACGCCGGGCACGCTGCTTGCATGCTTGGAGAGACGGTGAAAAAGGAGCTCTTCGGAGGGATGAACCCGGTAGGTGAACGCATTCGCCTTGGAAAAATCGCCTTCGAGGTCGTGGGCGTGCTTGCGGAAAAAGGTCAGTCCGGCTTTGGAACAGACCAGGACGACATCGTCCTGATTCCCCTGCGAACGCTCCAGCGGCGGATCGCCGGCAACACGGACGTCTCGACCATCTATGTCTCGGCCAAGGACGGCGTTTCCACAACCAAGGTCCAAAAGGACATCGAGCGTCTTCTCCGGGAGCGCCGGCGCATCGGCCTGAACGAGGAGGACGACTTCCACGTGAGGGACATGCAGGAGATCGTGAGCACCCTCACGGGAACGACGCGCGTGCTCACGGCGCTCCTCGGGGCCGTGGCCGCCGTGAGCCTGCTCGTGGGTGGAATCGGGATCATGAATATCATGCTGGTTTCCGTCACCGAACGCACCCGGGAGATCGGCACCCGACTGGCCATCGGCGCCCTGGAAAGAGAGGTCCTGCTTCAGTTCCTCGTGGAGGCCGTGGTGCTCTCCTCCTTCGGCGGGATCTTCGGCATTGCTCTGGGCACAGGGGCTGCGGCGGTCGGGGCCGGTCTTCTGGGCGTTCCGTTCATCGCGAATCCCAGCATTATGAGCGTGGCCTTCCTGTTTTCCGGGGCCGTGGGCGTGGTCTTCGGTTACTTCCCGGCACGCCAGGCCGCCCGTATGGATCCCATCGACGCCCTTCGCCATGAGTAGGAAGGAGGTGAACCGCGACAGCGAAAAGCCGGAAGAATCTTCCAATCACCGGGAAATTTTTTCATTCCAATTGTGAAGGACTTGTGAAGAGTGAACCGAATTTCAAAACGTTAGCCACGCGATCCTGCTTCGGAAAAGGAAAAAGGAGCCCAATTTCAACGCTGATTTAGGTGACATCACAGGACCTCATCATGAAGAAGCGAAAGACGTACAGCGGTTCGTTCAAGGCAAAGGTGGTCAAAGAGCTGATCAACGGAGACAAGGACGTGAAGACCCTGGCCGAGGCCTACCGGCTTCACCCGAATCAGATCAAAAACTGGAAATCCCTCCTGCTGAAACGCGCACCGAACGTCCTGGAGGATCGCAGGCGGTCCAAAAAGGGGCCTTCCGGCGGGGCCTGATCCACACTCTTCCTCTCCGCCCTGGACGGTTCGCACAGTGACTCTACTTGACCGGGACGGAGAAGATATCCGATCGTAACGTATCCTTCCCCTCCCAAGGGTGTTCCCTCCTTCTCTCACCGCCCTGCTGGCATAGCCGTTGCTTTTCAGGGCCGCGTAATCGGCGATACCCCGCACAGGAGAGGTAGAAAGGAGGAACCCATGGATATTGATAGCGTCAGTATGACCCAGATGGTGTACAGTATGTTCATCGGAGGAATACCTCCCCCGCCTCCCCCTCCCATGATCTATGGGGCGGACGGCTCCGTGATCCCGGGATCCTCCGAGGACCTGACCTCGGAGGTTCTGGATGCGTGGTTTTCGGGTGAGGGCAGTGACGAAGTTCTGTCCAACCTGCTGACCGAAGCCTGACCCTTTCCCCGGCAGGGTAGTTCCTATTCATTTTGCTCGGTGATTGAATCTCCCGCATTCTGGCCTTGGCGGGATGATGCATACGCGAGTAAAGCATTCTCGACGGAGTTTCATCCATACCCCGTCTTCGCCTACGGAGGAAAACAGTCATGTCAGATATCACCAGCATTCAATCCAGTATCATTGCTGCCGTGAACGGCGATACGTCCTCCACCGACACGACGACCGCTAAGAGTGACTTGCTTATGGAAGATTTCCTGACCATTCTCCTGGCCCAATACCAGTACCAGGATCCTCTCAACCCCATGGAGGGATCCGAAATGACGAGCCAGCTGACACAGATCTCCTCCCTGGAGCAGCAATACAACTCCAATGACCTGCTGGAGACGATCTCTAGTCAGCTTAGCGAGGTCCAGGGTAGCGATCTCCTGGGATACCTGGGAAAAGAGGTATGGTTGGAAGGGGGGATCATCAACATACAGGGCGGGAACGACCCTAAAGGATTCTACTCCCTGGAGGAGCAAGGCGACGTGGAGATCGTCATCTATGACAGGGAAGGAGGGGAAATAAAAAGGCTCTATCTCAATGACGTATCCTCAGGAAAACACGACCTCGAATGGGACGGGACAGACTCCACGGGGGAGAAGGTGGAAGACGGCGTTTATCTATTCGAGGTGATTGCAACCACTGAGGATGGGGTGTCCATTTCCACATCGTCGTGTGGAACGGGCATCGTAACCGGGATCACGTACAAGGACGAAGAGCCCTGCCTCATGATCGGGGACTTGTTTCTGTCGCCCGAATCCGTGCTCCGGGTCTGCACCCCGACGTCCAAAGACACGGGGAACTCGACAACGGAATCCTGAGCTCCGGATGCATGCCGCTACAGGGACTTAGGATGGACTGTACTCGGGCATCGGGCCACCCGCGGCACTTCCCTTCAGGCTGCCTTATCGGTTTTAAGGCGCGAGTGCCCGTCACGGCCTGGACGGCAAACAGGGAACGCGCGGTTCCTTTCTGGCGTCCCCTTTGGCGCCCCTGATTCGGGACGAGGCTTTCAGGTGACGGCCGTAGGGGATGCCGAGCTTTTTCATGCGTCCCCTCAAGGTGCTGGGATGAAGTCCGAGGAGCCTGGCCGCCCCGGCCGTTCCTTCCACCCTACCGCCGGTTGCGGCCAGGGCTTTTCGGATATGCCGGACAACCACATCGTCGAGCCGCCCAATATCGCCGGTCTGCTTTTCGGAAAAACCGTCGTTTTCTTGAAACGACGCTTCCGGCAGCCCGGTAAAACGGATCCGGCCCTCGTTCCCGCTGACCTAGCTTTGAATCAGCGCCCGCTCCACCACGTTTTCCAGCTCCCTCACATTTCCCGGCCAGTGGTGTGCCTGGAGCCGTTCGATCTCCTCCTGGGGCACGGTCGGAACCTCCCAAATTTTCAGCGCCCGCGCTTTTCTTTCCATGAAATGATGAACCAGGGCCGGAATATCATCGATTCGCTGCCGAAGCGGCGGGATCATGATCGGAAACACGTTGAGCCTGAACCACAAATCCTCCCGGAACTCCCCGGCGCTCACCATCCGCTCCAGATTTTGATGGGTCGCGCTGATGATGCGGACATCCACGGGAATAAGCTCGGTTCCGCCCACGCGTTCGATCTCACGCTGCTGGAGCACTCGAAGGAGCCGAACCTGCGCCGCGGGCGGGAGTTCCCCCACCTCGTCGAGAAAGATGGTTCCCGTGTGGGCCCGCTCGAACCGACCCTTTTTTTCGGAGATGGCACCGGTAAAGGCCCCCTTTTCGTGGCCGAAAAGCTCACTGTCGATCAGGCCTTACGGAATCGCGCCGCAGTTGACCCGGATATAGGGGTTGTTGCTGCGTATCGATGAAAAGTGGATGGCATTGGCAATGACTTCTTTGCCCGACCCGGTCTCGCCCATGAGGAGGACCGGGCTGGAAAGCGGTGCTACCTGGTGGACCATTTTCATCACATCTCGAAGCCCGAAATCCGCACCAATGATGGTATCCCCGGTCATCTCCATAATCTGGCGGTTCAGAAAGCGATTGTCGTCGGCGAGCATGTCTTTGAGCCGCAGGATTTCCTGGTGCCGAAGGATATTGGAAAGAGCGATGGCAAAGGGCTCATGCACCAGAGAGAGCAGGCGGGCATGCGTGGCTTCATACCGGTGTTTCCCCTCGGCGAAAAAAACGACGTTTCCGAGCCTTTTCTCTTCCAGCTCCAAATCCATGAACAGAAGTGAGATCTCGGGAGGAAACATGCTCAAAAGGATCTGAGAGGTCGGTCCTTCCTCCCTTTCCAAATCGTTGATGAACATGGTAGCCGGTTCTCCGGCCCACTTTCCCTTCATCCAGTTCCAAAAAGCCGTCGGAAAAGGAAGGGTCTCGGGCGGTCGTGCCATGTTCGGGGGCCAGATGGCAGCCAGGATCTTCCCGGCGTTGCGCTCCGGATCATACACCCCGAAGAGCATTCCGGAAACGGGGATATGCTGCGAGAGAAAGGCCATGCATCGTCTCATGGCGGTTTCGATGTTCAGGCTGCTGGAAATCCGCAGGGTGGTCTGCCGGAAAAACTCGTTTTCAGTCACCATGCCTTCCCTTTCAGATCGGGGCTGCCCTGTGCACTCTGCCGGAGACCCGGCAGAAACTGCCAAATTTGGTAAAATATACCAAATCCACCAAATAAAAAAGCTTGAACTTCCAAATATAGCAGCATACTGAGACCCTTACACACATAACTCCCTTAAAACATTAGGATGAATTCCCTGGCACTGTTCTCGCAGGACCCAGTGCCGACATCAACACCCTTTGCCCATACAGAAAGACGCCATCATGGATTGGATCGAATTTATCCGGTTGCGCTCCCATTCTCAGCGGGACAGGGAAAAGGTCCTGGCCGGGCTCCGGGAGGCCTCCTTTGCGACGGAAGCCGATGGATTGAAACAGATTTCCGTTTTTGCAAACCACACCGTGGCGTACGACCTGGGGGTTTTCATTTGCTGGCACGACACGATGCCGACAGGGGGCAAAAGCCGCGTGGGAATTCGGTTAGCCAGTGCGCTTTCCGAATTCGGACAAATCCATCACAGCGTGTGGAACCATGAGATCTGCTTGTTCACGCTTGCACGCAAACATCCTGCTGAATCCCGGCGTTTGCCTCGTTCCGGGAGCATTTAGAAACAGGAGGCGTATCCATGAGATGCAAACGGCCGTTTGAACAGAGCATCGCCATCGTTCGGAGGCTTTTGGGCTTCTCCTTCCTAGCCACCATGGTCCTGCCCGGGTGCTCGAGTCCGTCGGCGGATGACACCCGGATGGAAGAACCGGCACGCCCTGTCAAGGCCATGGTGCTGGAAGCCACAGACGTGCGGAAAATCCGCGAGTTCCCCGGAA
>JASFQI010000067.1:0-18248 GCA_050115555.1 Desulfobacteraceae bacterium | reverse complement strand
GACTTCTCCGAGGTGGATGGCGTGCACGACTATGTGAACTACGAAGGCCTCTACGAGTGGTGGGAATCCCTGGACGGCTCTACGGATGGAAACGCATTCGACCTGGGAGATTCTTACCTGATCTTCGGCCGGGGAGCCCCAAGTACGCAGCCACGACCGGGACGCGGGACATGTTCGTGGACATCGCCACAGCGGACCAGGCCGTGGAGAGCACCCTGGCGGATGCGGACCTGCTCGCATCGGTGGATGCGGGGGACTACACGCCCGGGACCTTTGCGAGCGAGGGGGACACGAACGGCTTTGCCGGCACATGGTCGGGATACCGCTACGGGCTCCAGACCGTGGGGCAGGATGCCGCGGGAAACGCCAAGGTATACACGGATGCCGCCACCCTGGAGGGGATCAACCAGAGCGGGTTCATGGCCTATGCGGTCCAGGTGGAAGAGGATCGGGTAAACCGGGAGATCCTGGCCATGCACCGCCAGAGCCTCAAGGGGGATCTCCGGGACCAGGTGGATCATGCGCTAGAGTACGGGGACATTCGTTCCCGGGACGACTGGTTTACGCAGAAGGCGGACGCCCAGGCCGGTCGGGTGCTCAAGGATCGCAACGGCAACTGGGTACGGGTGCAGCAGTACATCCTCCGGCCGGATGCGCAGACGGTCCAGGTCCTGAACGTCAGCCTGAGAGAAGGGGATGGAGAGCTCGCCGGCATCTCGAGCATTGACTGGAAGACCCGGTTCACGGAGTCTGTGGACGGGGTGAATCTGAAGACCCTGCCGTGGAGCCAATGGCTGGATACGCAGGAGAGCGGTTCCGGGCGGTACGTGATCACCACGGCAGCAGCGCCCGAGCTTGGCGAGATGTCCGTGGCGTTTACCAATCCGGTGGAGGAATCCCTGGAAGAGGCGCGGGTCTTTGCCGGAAAAAGTGTGTTGGACTCGGTCTACTGCCAGGCCATTGATCAGGAGCGCCTGACCTTGGTCTCGGACGGTCTCAGCGGGACCTTTGACTATGCGTATGGCGATGCATCGCTTATGGACGGCCAGTACCGGGTGGTGGCCCATAGCGCGGGCTCATCCTCCAACCCGGCAGGGTTTCACTACGCGCTTCGGACGGGTGGGTCCGAGAGGAACGTGAACGTGGCCTTCTTCGTGGTGGGGGACGGGGATTCTTCCGACAACCGGGGGCTTTCCTCAGGGGATTACAGCAGCGTGGGGTTCAAGGACATCTGGGATGCGCTTCGGGTAAACGAGCCGGGGGCGCCGCAGATCGGGGAGAACAACCTGGAGATCGCCATGGACGCGGAGAAGCAGGTGTTCAGCCAACCCATCGATGTGGTCTACGTCCCCATGTCCCGCATGCTCTGGAAATAGGGGATGCAGGGTTTCAGCCCGGCCAGGGGATCAGAACAAAGGGCGGTTTCACACCATTCCGGAGGGAGGAATGTCCGTTTGAAGGGAATCGTGGGGCGTGGACAAGGCAGGCAGGTCCTGAACAGGGTGTTTCTCTCATTGGCCATGGTGCTCTTCCCGGGGTGGGTCCTATCCAAGGAGGTCCCAAAGGACATCGATGAGGGCAGCCCGAGGGTTCAGACATCCCCCGATGCCGTGTATTCGAAGGAAACCGGAGGGCAGGAACGTTTCCTGCTGCTCGCAGACGTGGACCTCCTTCTCACCCTTTCCGACCTGGAAGGGGCTGATCGCCTCTGGGGAGGCACGGCCCGCGGCGTGATCACGCCGGTCTACCGTGTCACGGATCACACCTACGTTCTAATGACTTATGACGGCCTCTATTCCAGAAAACGGGACTTTTACTCCGACGATGTGGGACCGCGCGAGCGTTCCGAGTTTCAGTCCCATACCCTCACCCCCATGGTGCGGTTCGATTTCGGGCCCGACGAACGCTACTCCCTCTCGCCCTCGGTGTTTCACACCCGGACCTACAACAAGGACCTCGAGGCCGGTGCCTGGGACGAGGGCCTTTACAACTACCGGGACAACGGAGGCGGGCTGGACTTCGACATTCGAAAGGCGGGGTTCGGTAGAGGAGAGGGCACGTTCCGCCTGGGCCTACAGTACTACGAGCGCCGCTACCCCAACTACGACTCCCTCCTCGACCTTGCCATCGGGCTGGACACGGAGAAAGACGAGAAGGATTACAAGGGCTGGATTGCGCGGCTGGGGTACGACTGGATTCAGGAAAAGGGCTTTTCCTGGCAGGCCGAGTACTCCCTGCTGTACAAACGTCTGAAAGACAAGCGGGTCGTGGATGAGAACGGCGTGCTCCTGGAAGACAAGCAGCGCGACTTCTGGCACACGCTGGAGATCAACGGGTGGTACCGGTTCGAGCGTGGGTTTTGCCTGGGCACGGTGCTCACGGGTGGGCTCTACCGGAGCGACCAGAACTTCTATGACGGTCTGGGTAGCCTGACCCTGGCCGACGACGTGTTCACCCCCGACTTCTACGACTCCACCTCCTTTCGGGTGGAACCCTATGTCTCCTACACACTTCCGTGGTTTCCCCTCACCGCGACCCTGTCATATGCCTATGAAAAAGTGGACTACGACGACCGCACGGCCAAGTTCTCGGACGGGACCTACAAGGCCGAGGAGCAATGGGAGACCCGGCACGAGACCGAGGCCGAGCTCCGGTATCGCCTTGGGCAGTACTGGAGCATTGTAGGCCTGTGGCGTCATGTGAAGGCGTCGTCTAACAATGACGACGAGCGCACCTACCGCTACGACTACGAGACGGACAGTTTCTCCCTGGGCGTGTCGTTTTCTTACTGAGAGGGCTGACGCCAGGGTGAGGAGCTTTCCTCCTCCGTCATCGATGCAACCGGGGCTCCTGTGGTCCCCTGTCTATTTCATCCCAAAAACCGCGAAGATCACGAAGAAGGCAGGGTAAGCCGTGAAGAGCATGTCGCGTTTGCAGCGACTATTCTTCCAAGGCCGGCCAGGCGTTTTGTAGGCGCTTCAGCCGCTCCTTGACCGTCTCCCCGCGGGAAGCATCGCCAAGGGCGTTCAGGAGGGTCAGGGCCTTTTCATAGGCCTCGAGCGCCCCTGTGGGGTCGTCCAGGCGGGTTTCATAGAGCGCTCCGAGGTTGGTGTAGGTGATGGCCCGGCCCAGGTGGTTGCCGGTAGACTCGTCCCAGGCCAGGAGGCCTTCGTAGGCTTCCACCGCTCGATCGTACGATTTTTCCAGGACAAAGGTCAGGGCGCGGTTGTTCAGGCATTTGGATACCTCGGCGTCCATGCCCAGGCGACGGTAGAGCGCTTCGGCCTCCCGGAAGCACGCTCTCGCCTCTTTGCATCTCCGTTGCTGCGTGTAAAGGATCCCGATTTCGTTGAGGTTGTGGGCGATGCCCCTCGGGTCGTTCTGCTCCCGGCACAGGGCCAGGGACTCGGAAAACCTGGCCCTGGCCTCATGGGGTTGCCCCTGGGAAAGAAAAGCCTGGCCTTCGTGGTAGAGGGTTTGAGCTCGCGTGGGCTGCCGGGACGGGTGCGCGCAGGCCATGGCCAGAGGAAGGACCGCAAGGACAAGGACAAGGGGTTTTCGCATTCGGATCATGGAGAAAAAAAGCAGGGCCGCTTTTTTGGCCCTGCTCGTCATGGATTCATTCGGGAAGAAACCTTCACGATCTTTTCAGCCTTCGAACGCCGATCAGTCCGAAAAGCCCCGACCCCAGGAGCAGGACAGCGGCCGGGACAGGCACAGCGGCCACAGACAACGCAACGTTGTCCACATCTGCGTTCATGGCCGTGATGAAAACCGTGTAGTAGTCGTAGGTGGTGTCGGAAAGGTCACAGGATAGCGATGTCCAATCGGCCGATGAAGACGGCCTGACTATATCGCCTAAAAGACTACCGAAAACCGACGGGTTGCCCTCATAATCCAGGGGTTCGGAATCCGCCCCGTACAGGAGGACCGTCAACCCTCCGCTACTCGTGCTGGGAAGCCTGTAATCAAAGCTCAGGGAGAGATCGCTGATGCCGGGATCGCCGCCGGTCCAGGACACCTCTACGGTCTGAAAGAGGTACGAACGGGATGCACCCGCAACGGCATACGCATCGTTCTCGCCATCTTTTCCACCGGTTTCAGAGTATGCGAAACCGCCTGTTTCCCAGGCGCCGCTGTAACCCGCTGCTAAAAAATCGAACTGAAAGGCCCCCTCCGCCGTGATGAGTGCGGCATGGGCGGATGTTCCCAGTCCAAGCAGGAGGACCGATACGAGGACGATGAGGATTCGTTTCATGGTGTTTCCCCTATTTATTACCAGACCTACTACCATGCCATTCCGACGGAAATCAACAAGATTGGAAAAAGCCTCGCCTTTTTGGCAGTAACTGCTTCCCTCTAGCAATAGCATCAAATAGAAGGATTGAGCAATGTACGGATTTCCTTCATCTGCGCTGATTTTCAATGAATGTTTCGCCCGGTAGGCCAAATTCGATCATAAGATACAAAAAATAAAGCCCGAACAGAGAAGAATTCTCCTCCTGTTCGGGCTTTCGGTACCTGAGATCAGGCCGGCAAAGGACCCGGGCGCGATGCGCACGGCTGCATCTTCATGATTACAAAATCCATTAAATCCCGCAGGGATTAGGAAACGATGAAAACGAAGTGAAATCTTGGTGAAAAGCGAGGCCGTGGATCACCGGAGCCGGCACTCCTGGACCCAGGGTTGGGCCAGGGCCTGGAACTGAAGGAGCTCGTCCTCGGTGAAGGTCGAATTGCGGTCTTTGAAGAAGGAGGGATCCAGGACCTCCTCGGGCCGGAACCGCTGGAGCAAGTATCTCTTGGCGCCCTGGATCATCCGGGCGATGGTTGCGATGGCGGACTCCGTCACCAGGGCCCGCACGCATGTGGTGCGAAACTCATAGTCCACGGAGCTGTCCAGGATCAGCTGAATGCTCGTCAGGATCTGGGACAGGGTCCCGTGCTCGCGGGCCAGGAGGTCGTAGTGGAGGGGGTCCGTCTTGACGTCCATGGCCACATAGTCCACCAGTCCGGCCTCTATGAGGTGGTGAAGCACGCGGGGCCGGCTCCCGTTCGTGTCGAGCTTGACGGAAAAGCCCATGTTCTGAAGGCGCGCACACAGGGCGGGAAGGTCCGGGGCCAGGGTGGGCTCCCCACCGGAGACGACCACGCCGTCCAGCAGGCCGCGGCGCTGCTCCAGGAAGGCGAAGACGTCCCCCTCGCTCACACGGGTCTCGCACGAGGGGCAGCCCCGGGCCAGGTCCGGGTTGTGGCAGTAAGGGCATCGGAAGTTGCACCCGCAGAGAAAGAGCACGCAGCTCATTTTTCCGGGAAAGTCGATGAGGGAGTGCTTCTGAAGGCCGCCGAAGATCATGGGGCTACTTCCCTGCAGAGACATGTTGCACCGGCGAGGACGGGGGTGCCTCTAAAATGGGGGTCTCTGCGCCTTCCGGTTCCACATGAAAGGTCTTTCGCAGTTCAAACTCGGCCCGCTTTCCGTGGTTCCACTGCTTTACGGGCCGCAGGTAGCCCACCACCCGGGAGTACACCTCGGTCTCCCTGTGGCACGTGGGACACGTGTGGTGCTCGCCGCTCAGGTACCCGTGGGCCGGGCACACGCTGAACGTGGGCGTGAGAGTGAAATAGGGGAGACGAAACTGCGTGACGATTTTTCGAAGAAAGCCCTTGATCGTTTCCGTGTCCGTGACCTGCTCCCCCAGGAATACGTGGAGCACGGTGCCTCCGGTGTACTTCGTCTGGATCTCGTCCTGCAGTAGGAGGGTCTCGAAGAGGTCGTCCGTATAGTTGACCGGGAGCTGGGTGGAGTTCGTGTAGAACGGGGCCGTGCCTTTGCGAAACTCCGCCTCGTTCGCACTCAGGATGTCCGGGAAGCGCTCCTTGTCCAGCATGGCCAGACGGTAGGACGTGCCCTCGGCCGGGGTGGCCTCCAGGTTGAAGATGTCTCCGGTCTCCTCCTGAAGGCCCATGATCGTGTCGCGGAGGAAATCCATGACCTGGAGTGCAAAGGTGCGCCCTTCCGGGGAGCCGATGTCCTCGCCCAGGAAGTTCATGCAGGCCTCGTTCATACCGATGACGCCGATCGTGGAGAAGTGGTTGGTCCAGTACTGGCCTGTGCGCTCCTTGACGTCGCGAAGGTAAAAGCTGGAGTAGGGGTAGAGGTTCTTGGCCGTGAACTTCTCCAGGACTTTGCGCTTGATGCCCAGGCTGTCCGAGGCCAGGCGGACCAGACGCTCGAGCCGGTCGAAGAAGTCCTTCTCGTCCCGTGCGAGGTACCCGATCCGGGGCAGGTTCAGGGTCACCACGCCGATGGACCCGGTGAGCGGGTTGGCCCCGAAGAGGCCGCCTCCTCGTTTGAGGAGCTCCCGATTGTCCAGCCTGAGCCGGCAGCACATGCTGCGGGCGTCCTCCGGGGACATGTCCGAGTTCACGAAGTTGGAGAAGTACGGGATGCCGTACTTCCCGGTCATGCGCCAGACCATGTCCAGGTTCGGGTTGTCCCAGTCGAAGTCCTCGGTGATGTTGTACGTGGGAATGGGGAAGGTGAACACGCGTCCCCGGGCGTCCCCTTCCATCATGACCTCGGCAAAGGCCCGGTTGATCTGGTCCATCTCGTGCTGGAAATCCGCGTACGTCTCCTCCTGGGGCTCTCCGCCGAGGATGACCGGATGGTCCTTGAGAGTGGACGGGACGTTCAGGTCCAGGGTGATGTTCGTGAACGGGGTCTGAAATCCCACCCGGGTGGGAATGTTGATGTTGAACACGAACTCCTGGAGGCACTGCTTGACCTCTAGGTAGCTCAGGCCGTCGTGGCGGATGAACGGGGCGAGCAGGGTGTCGAAGCTGCTCACGGCCTGCGCCCCCGCGGCCTCGCCCTGGAGGGTGTAGAAGAAGTTCACGAGCTGGCCCAGGGCCGAGCGGAAGTGCTTGGGAGGACCGCTCTCCACCTTGCCCTCCACGCCGCGGAACCCCTGGATCAGGAGGTCCTGGAGGTCCCATCCCACGCAGTAGATGGAGAGGAGGCTCAGGTCGTGGATGTGGAAGTCCCCTCCCTTGTGTGACTCGCGGATCTCGGGCGGGTAGATGCGGTTGAGCCAGTACTCGGAGGTGACATCCGCGGAGATGTAGTTGTTCAGCCCCTGGAGGGAGTAACACATGTTGCTGTTCTCGTTGATCTTCCAGTCGAGCTTCTGAATGTAGTTCTCTACGAGGTTCACGCTGGCCCGGGTGGCCAGGGCGCGAATCTGGGCGTGCTGTTCCCGGTAGAGGACGTAAGCCTTGGCCGAGCGATTGAACGGAGAGTCCAGGAGAACCCGCTCTACGATGTCCTGGATCTCCTCCACCTCGGGGATGGGCCCCAGCCGCAGCTCATGGGCCAGGGTGAGGACCCGCAGGGTGAGCTTTCGCGCTTCCCTGTCGTCATACTCGCCCGAAGCCTTGCCCGCACTTGCAATAGCCGCCGTGATCTTGGTGGAGTCGAATTCCACCACCCTTCCGTCGCGTTTCTTGATCTCTTCAAACATCGGCACTCCTCAATCCCGAGAAGAAGAACGTTGAAAATAGGGGAACGATACGTGGAAAATAAAAAGATGTTCTGAGTAAAAAAGAAGCCTGTTCGTCGCGCAGAAAACCGGTAAAAATTTCAAGAGGAGGTGGAAGCAGCAACCCCGCCGATATAGGTGAAACCCAACGTCAGGTAGGAGTTTACACTATATGTGGGAGGCGTCAAGAAAAAAAACGCTATATATGGAAAAATTGGATTTATCTCCCTATAAAGGGGGGTTGGAGGTTTGGGGACAGGAATGGACAGGAAAACGTCCCGATCAGTTCAGGGAAATAGGAAGTCCGCGATAGGAAAAGACGCCGGCCTTTCCCGTTTCGCCGGCCCGGTCGGCCAGGGTCAAGGCGTCCGCGTTCTTGCGGACCCAATGGGAAAAACACCGGGACAGGCTCGGGTCGGTCAGGGTCCAGGTCTCGTTCAGGTACTTGAGTTCTTCGAACACGCGCCAGTAAAGATGCATAGAGACTCCTGTTTCTATTGCGGGGTGTTGTCATGAAGAGATCGAGTATAAGGAAGCGATGGGGTCCTGTCAAGACAGGGTTTTATTCTGTCAAAATTGATGGAGTCGTAGAAAGCGCCGGTAAAAGCCGGCAAGAGGTAGGAGGTGGAAGTCCTCTACGTGGCAAAGGCCAGCGACCAGCCACGGACCCGAGTCATGCGTCGGCTACCCGCAAGGGGGCGGCGAAGCGTTGACAGGGGGTGTGCAGGCCGGGCTAATGAGCTCCGAAAACAATCGCACTCGGGTTGCCGACCTAGTTGCGAGGAGGGGAAGGCTGCACGGCGGGCTGCGATAACGCGAGTAGCACGCCGGACCCGCGGAGTCTGAGAACCATGGCATGCCCACAAGCCTTTCGCACGGAAACCGGGAGATCCCAGGAGCGACCGAGCGTATCCCGCGCTGGGTCCGGTCGGAGAAGGACGAGAGCCGAACGTCCGACATGGACGCGACTGGGAAGTCGGACACGGACATAGTACCGATGAAGCGGACGAACAAAGGTGCACAACCAGGAAACGACGGCCAACCACCGGCGGAGTCCGTGGAGAGAAGGCCCGTGGCCAAGGGGAATGCTGTACAGGCGCCCGTGAGCGGGACGCAGGGCTCGCAAGGAGCGTCGAGCGGCCTGGACAGGATACGAGAGGCGGCTCGGAGGGATGCCGGGCAACGGTTCACCAACCTGCTGCACCACGTCAACGTGGATCTTCTTCGGCGGGCGTACAGGAGTCTGAAACGCAACGCAGCGGCCGGGGTGGACGAGGTGACGTGGCAGGACTACGGAGGGAAGCTGGAAGAGCGACTGAGGGATCTGCATGACCGCGTACACAGTGGTCGGTATCGGGCCAAGCCGAGCAAGAGGGAATGGCTTCCCAAGCCGGACGGCCGGCAACGGCCGATCGGGATTGCGGCGCTGGAGGACAAGATCGTGCAGAAAGCCCTGGTGAGGGTCCTCGAGCAGATCTACGAGGAGGACTTTCTGGGCTTTAGCTACGGCTTTCGGCCGGGCAAAAGCCAGCACCATGCTTTGGATGCTCTTTACGTGGCCATAACGCAGCGCAAGGTGAGCTGGGTGCTGGATGCGGATGTCCGCGGGTTTTTCGACAACCTGGATCACACTTGGTTGATGAAGTTCGTGGAGCACCGTGTCGCGGATCCAAGGGTTCTTCGGCTCATTGGGAAGTATCTGAGGGCCGGGGTCTCCGAGGAGGGGCAGTGGGCCAAGACGGAGGTCGGGACACCTCAAGGTGCGGTGATATCACCCCTGCTGGCGAACATCTACCTGCACTACGTATTGGACCTGTGGGTGCACTGGTGGCGGAGCCACCAGGCGCAAGGCGAAGTGTACATCGTTCGCTACTGTGATGATTTCGTGCTGGGATTTCAGTATCGGTCGGATGCGGAGCGGTTCCAGTCGGCGCTTCAGCAGAGGCTCACGAAGTTCGCCCTGGAGCTGAACGAAGACAAGACCCGGCTCATTGAGTTTGGTCGCTTTGCAGCCGCAAACCGCAAGAAACGAGGAGAGGGGAAGCCGGAAACCTTCGACTTCCTCGGCTTCACCCATTACTGTGCCAGGCGCCACAGCGACGGAGGCTATACGGTACGTCGGAAGACCATTGCCAAAAGGATGAGAGCCAAGCTGAAAGAGATCAAGCGGGCGCTCAGGCGGATAGCCCACCAACCGATCGGTACGCAGGGAAGGTGGCTGAAGGCCGTGGTCCGGGGATACTTCAATTACTACGCAGTCCCCAGCAATGCCGACGCCCTCAACGCCTTTCGCAGGCAAATCCTGAGGTTATGGATAAAAGCCCTGCGCCGTCGGAGTCAAAAAGGGAGGAAGCTGACATGGGCTCGTTTCAAGTGGTGGGCCGACATTTGGATCCCCCGGGTGCGAATTGTCCACCCATACCCGACGCAACGCCTCTGCGTCTGACCTGAGGCAGGAGCCCGGTGCGGTAATTCCGCACGCCGGGATCTGTGCGGGGGGTGCCGGGCGACCGGTATTCCTACCGCGACAAAAGCAGTAATCAGGAGACTTGCCTCTATCGATTCCAAGGTTTTACACCGTAGCCAACGGCGGGCGAGATAGCGGGTTTTTACGGGACCGTTAAAATTGACTTTTTCCCTGTTTGGCGATACAAGACGCCCAAAAGGCTTCAGGTGCCCCATAGAGGGCTGAAAAGGGAACTCCGTGAAAATCGGGGACGGGCCCGCCGCTGTAACCTTTCTCCTTCGGTATTTCTCAAGAGAGGAGAACTCTTTCGGCCGTTGTGCGCCACTGTTCCGCAAGAGGAATGGGAAGGCCGCCGAAAGGGATGGAAGTCAGAAAACCTGCCTGGAGCTCACTGAGATCGCTTTCGCGGACAGGATGCGATTCATTGAGATCGTTCGAGGGTGAAAAAGGGACATCCCCGGATCGAAGGTTCGATCCGGGGTTTTTTATGCCTGCCGCGAAACGCGAAAGCTCTGGAAACCGATGGCGTTCGAAAGGAGAAAGGCCCGATGAAGAAGATTCTGATCGTACTCGCGGCAGCTGTGGCCTGGGCCGGGGTCGCCTGGGCGGAGGAAACGAAAGACCAGGAAAGCAAAGAACCCCTTATGCTCGATGAAGTGGTCGTGACGTCCGGGCGGGTGAGCGAGGAAAAGAAGGAAGTATCGGCCCACGTCACCATTGTGGACGAGACGACCATCCGCCGATCCTCGGCCGACACCCTGGACGAGATCCTGGCGGAGCAGGCCACAGGGCACATCCACCGGTATCCCGGATCGCTCACCTCGGTGGGCATGCGGGGGTTTCGTACGGAGACCCATGGGAACGACCTTCTGGGACACATCCTCATCCTGCTCGACGGGCGTAGGATCGGGACGGGAAACGCGGCCCGAATTCCGGCCCGCAATATCGAGCGAATCGAGATTGTTCGCGGCCCCGCAGCCGTCCAGTACGGGTCGGCCGCCATGGGCGGTGTGATCAACGTGATCACCAAGCAAGGAAAAGGAAAGCCTTCGCTCATCCTGGAAGGCATGGCCGGGAGCGATTCTTTCTGGGAAGGGGCTGTGTCCCTTTCCGGGGAGGCCAAGGGGTTCGACGGCGCGGTGAGCGTGTCGGCCCGCTCCAGGGACGACTACGAGACCGGTGAGGGTGATCACTACGCGAATACGGGTCTTGACCGGCAGGAGGCCGCAAGCGTGAACCTGGGGTACACGCTCGCGCCCGGGCATAGGATCGGTCTCGTACACACCCGCTCCGAGGTGGATCACGCCGGAGGCCCTTCTTACCTCAGCCAGAACGATCTCGACGACTACTCGGACAGCATCAACTACTCCACGGACCTGTCCTACGAGGGAGCAGCCCTGGAGGATATGCTTCTCTGGAAGGCAAGATACTTTACGGGACGGGATCGGACCACGTGGGTGGACCCGATGGAGAGCAACCCGGATTTCTTCGATGACGGCATCGACTCCCAGCGGGACACCGAGTTCCAGGGCGCCCAGGCCCAGGTATCCCTGAACCATGAGGTCTTCCTCGTGACCGCCGGATTCGACTGGGCCGAGTACGAGATCGAGAACACGTGGCTGCCCCGCAAGACCAGCTATGAAAACCCGTCCGCATTCCTCCTGGCCAAGGTGCGCCTCCTGGACCGGCGGCTGATCCTGAACGGGGGGCTTCGCTACGACGACTACGAGGTAGAGGTGGTCGATCCCCAGGGAAGGACCGAAAAGGAGGACCAGGTGACGCCCCGCTTGGGGGCCGCCTTCACGGTCGTGGAAGGGCTCAAGCTTCGAGTCAACTATGGCGAGGCCTTTGTCATGCCGGGGGCGGACCAGCTGGCAGCCGACTACGTGGCCTTTGGCAGGCGCCAGGTGGGGAACCCGGACTTACAGCCGGAGACGAGCTGGACCCTGGACGGAGGCGTTGATTTCGTTCGGGGGGCGTGGAAGGCCTCGTTGACCTATTTCATGACCGAGTACGAGGACATGATCCAGGCCACGACCACGGCCGGAGGCGACAGCACGTGGGAGAATCTGGGGGAGGCGTCGGTGGAGGGTCTGGAAGCGGAGCTTTCCTACGATGTGGGCGCATGGTTCGACTGGACCTGGGAGGTGCGGCCCGAAGTCCAGGTGGCCTATTTGACCACGTATGAGGACGAAAGCACAGGGGAGGACCTCTTGTACGTGTCGGATCTGCACGTCGCTGCGGCATTGACCGTGGCGGATCCCGGCAATTTCTGGGCCCGGATCCAGGCCTCCTACTGGGGGCCGCAGCAGGTGGAGGACTACGAGTGCGGCCTGTTCCCCGCCCCTGTGGTGGAGAAAGGAGGGTTCACGGTGGTGAACCTGTCTGCCGAGAAGACCCTGATTCGGACCCAAAAGGCCGGAGAACTGAGCGCCAGGATCGAGGTGAAAAATCTCCTGGACCACACCTACGACCACGCCAAGGGGTACCCCATGGCAGGGGCGCGGTATTACGCCGGGCTCACCTGGCGATTCTAACCCCCCTGGGGAGGACATCGGTTCATCCGCTACCGTTCTCCCGGTGGATCCTTGGGAAGGAGGAGGGGACGTCCATGATCCTTGAGGTGCTTGTCGCGGGCATGCTCATGGCCGTAGGGGCCTTTGCCGTCAAGACGGGCATCGGCCTCCAGTATCTGCTGCCCCGGGTTTCAGGAGGTGCCTGGGCTCGTGTCGGGGTCTGGGGCGGCTTCGGCCTTGCCTGGTTCGGCCTTTTCGTCCTCTGCACCTGGATCGCAGGTCAATGGGAGATCGCCCGGCCCGGGAGCGCGGTTCAAGGGCTCCTAGAGTCCGGGATGATGCTTCACGTGGGGGCATCGGTCGGCCTGGCATTCTGGGGTATCCACCTCCTCAGGCGTCCGGATCATGTCGACGAATCCACCAGGGGCTGGCTGGCTCTGGTGATTCCCTGCCCGGTGTGCATGGTCGTTCTGATCCTGAGCATGACTGCGGTCCGTACCTTCATCCCTGGTGCGGTCTGGAAGGTCATGCTCGGGATCTTTGGGGCGTTCGTGCTTATTGCCGTGCTCACGGCGGCGGCGTTTCGATCGGGCCGTCTGACCGGCGATGCCCCCCCTTCAAGGATACTCGGGTGGGCCATGCTTCTGACTGCGGCCTATTTCTTCACCTCGATTCTTTTTCTGCCCCCGGTCCAGGATGCGGATGAGATCTACACCGTGGCCGGACGCTTGGCCGCGGACGGAAATCCGTCCTCCTGGGCGGTCCTGGGGGTGTTCGCGGCGGCTGCGTTGTCCTTCATCGTTGGATTTTTGCGCATGAGGACGCGCGCCAGGAGGGTTGATCCATGGCTGTAGGCGCATTGTTGAAGTCCCTTATTTACGTGATTGCTTCCTCCCTGCTCTATCCGGTCCTCGTCCTTCTCGTCCTTCTGACGGCCTGGATCGTGGTTCAGGCCGGCGGCCTGGTGGCGGAGTGGCTGGAACGGGTTCGGCTGAAACCCCTCTCTCCGGGGGATGTATCCGAAGAAGAACCCGGAGGGGCGGGTATGGCCCATCGGGTGCGGGCCTACCTCAACGACCTGGGTCGGATCCTCCCACGCGAGGGGGAGAGGGTGCGTCACCTGGACATTGAAAACCTGCTTCGCGAGAGGGTCCATCACGCCCGGCGCGGGCTCGACCGGGTGAGAATGGTGGTGCGAATCGGTCCCAGCCTGGGGCTTATCGGAACCCTGATCCCCATGGGGACCGGGCTGGCGGCCCTGGGGCAGGGAGATCTTTCCCGCCTCTCCTCTGACCTGGTGATCGCCTTTACCACAACCGTTGTCGGCCTGGCTGTGGGGATCGTCGCCTATGTGTTTTACACACTTCGGCGGCGGTGGGTGGAGGAGGACATCAAGAACATGCAGCTCGTCACCGAGGTCTTGGCCGGTGCCCGTGAAGAGGAGGGCGTCTTATGAGGTACTTTGCATCCAGCCGGAATGGAGACCTGGACTCGTTCTCCGGGGAGCCGTCCGGAGGGAACGACCCGCTGAGCGGCGTGGCCAATCTCTTCGACATCGGTCTCGTTTTCATCGTGGGTCTTGTGGTCACCCTGTTTACGGCCTATCACCTTCAGGACCTTTTCAGCGAGACGTCCAACATGACCATCCTGAAGAAGAGTGAAAGCGGTCAGCTCGAGGTCATTACCAAGAAGGGGAAAAAGGTCAGCGCCATGCGCATGACCCAGGAGCAGGCCCGAGGCCGGGGGGAGCGGCTGGGTGTGGCCTACCGTCTGGAGGACGGCTCCATGGTGTACGTGCCGGACTGAGGCCTCGGCACGGAGCGACGCATGTCAGAGTGGACCGCGGTGTGGAGTTTCAAAGGAAAAGGAGAGGTCATGAATCGGGTGGGTTTCATTGGATGCGTGCTTTGTCTTGCCGGGGTGTGGTTGGCCTTTCTCGGCTCGATGGAGGCGGTGTTTGCGGAGTACCCCGTGACGTTTCAGGATGCGCTGGGCCGGTCCGTGCGAATCGAGGCGATGCCCTCGCGCGTGGTCTCGGTCTCTCCCTCGGTCACCGAGGTGTTGATCGCTCTGGGGGCCGAGGACCTGCTCGAAGGGGTGACCTATCACGATGCCAAGGTTCCCGGCGTGAAGACGCCTGCTCCCGTGGGCGGCTTTCTGCGCCCCTCCCTGAAGACGATTCAGGCCTGCAAGCCGGATCTGGTCCTGGGCTCCCCGCTCCAGGAGAAGCACCTGGCCTCGCTTCGAGATGCCGGGGTGAAGGTGGCGTTCGTGGAGGCGAAGAGCCTCGCCGGGAGCTATGAGAACATTGGGCTCCTCGGGCGCGTGGTGGGCCGGGAGGCCGAGGCGGAGGGAATCGTGAAGAGCATTCAGGATCGGATCGATGGGATTCAGCAAAAGGTCTCCCGCATTCCTCGGGATCAGCGAAGACGCGTGATGCGGCTCATGGGGCGGGACCGGATCATGGCGCCGGGGGACGACTCGTTTCAGAACGACATGATTCGGGCCGCAGGAGGGATTCCACCGTGCCTGGGAAAATCCGGGGACGTGGTCCCGGTGGACCTGGAGGCCTGGAAGGCCTTTGACGCCCAGGTCCTTTACGGGTGCGGCATGGACCGGGAAGCGAGCGCAGAATGGTTGGACCGCCCCGGCTGGCGGGACGTGGAAGCCGTGCGAAAAGGCCGGATCTACAGTTTTCCGTGCGAGCTGACCTGTCGGGCGGCCACCCATACCGGGGAGTTCGTGGCCTGGCTGGCCTCGCGGATCTATCCGGAGGCTTTTGCACGAAAAGAGAACCAGGTCTATGAGGAGAAGATCCTTGACCAACGGCCGATTTCGGTTCCCCTGGCCTATGTGCGGGAGGCCCGCATCGTTCGATGCCGCATTCACGATTTCTTCAGCAAGACCCTGATCCTGGACTTCACCGAGCCCCAGAGGGTGCTCTCCACCCTGGAAGGGGAGCGCCAGGGCATCGTCTCCGTGGGAAACCACTTCTCCCCGCCCCCCTGCTGGGCCCTGGGGCACGCCTTGGGGTTGGAGGTCCTGCGAAAGCGGATTTACCATGTCATCGATCGGGAGGTGAAGACCGCGTCCTTTCTCTTCACCGGCGCGGACATGGACAACCTCTCGGTCCAGGTGGAGCGGTTTCAGGACATGTCTGTGACGGCGCTGGTCACCGCAGGGGTCGAGTCCAATGCGGTTCGCATGTCCCGGGACACGGGCCGGTTTTACGAGCTCGGCACCATCAACATCCTGCTCCTCACGAACACGCAGCTCACACCCCGCGCCATGAGCCGCGCCGTGATCAGCGCCACCGAGGCCAAGACAGCCGCCCTCCAGGACCTGGACATTCGAAGCCGGGAGCGTCCTCTCATCCACCAGGCCACGGGTACGGGAACGGACAATATTCTGGTGGTGGAGGGGCGGGGGCCCCGGATCGACAATGCTGGCGGCCACTCCAAGATGGGCGAGCTCATGGCCCGGGCCGTGTACCGCGGGGTGCAGGAGGCCGTGTTTCTTCAAAACGGGCTTCGAAGGGAACGTCCGGTGATCTCCCGCCTGGACGAGCGGGGAATCTCGCCCTACGCCCTGGTGGCGGCGTGTCCCTGGGCTGGGGACGTGCGCGCCTCGAGGCTCGAGCGTCTGGAGCAGGTGCTTCTGGATCCGCACTATGCTGCATTCGTGGCCTCGGCGCTCGCTGTGAGCGACGATGCAGAGCGTGGCCTGATTCAGGACCTGACCCTCTTTCGCGCCCAGTGCGGTCTGGTGGCGGAGTCCCTGGCAGGACGGCCGGTGGAGCCCCTTCAGGACCTGGTGACCGCGGAACTGCCCGAGCCCCTGGCTCTTGCCTTGAATGCGCTTTTAAACGGGATCGCGGAGGAAGGGAAGTAGGTCCATGCGCGTGGCTCTGTCCATCCTCGGTCTTTGGCTCCTCACGGCGGCCCCGCCGGTCCTGGCCGAGCACGTCTCCCTCCTGCTCATCGACGGGGAAACGGTCACCGCCTCCGAGGCCCTTCAGGGGATGGAGGTCCCTTCCGGCGTCGAGGTCCGGTTCTTCACAGCAAAGGATCTGGAGGAGGCCGAGGAGGCCGCAGACTTTGTGCGGTCCTCCTCCCTCATTCTCGTGGACGTGATGATGGAGCCGCTCGCCCGGTTCGTATGCGACCACGTGGACGCGAATCGCGTTCCTGTGTATGCGCTCCGGGGCTCCCGGAACGACGAGGTGCTTCGAAAGCAGGGGTTCCGGTTTCACCCGTCCGTGCGCGCGTACTTTGATAACCTCACTGTCCCCAATGTCCGCAACATGATCCTTCGGTCCGTCCACGAGGCCCTGGACCCATCGGTCGCCTATGACGAGCCCGTGCTCCTCCCCGGTAGCGGTGTGTACCACCCGGACGGCGATCGCCCCTGGAGCGACCCGGACGGTTTCCTCCAGTGGTACGGAGAGACAGATCGTCTTCGACCGGGCAAACCGTGGATCGGCGTGACGTTCTATGCCTCGGCCATGGCACCGGGTCAGAAGGAGGCCCTGGACACCGTGATTCGCGGCCTGGAAGAGGCGGGGTTCAATGTCCTGGCCGGTTTCGGGCCAGTGAATGAGGTCCTCTCTTCGGTCCTTCAAGACGGGGAGGGGCGGCCTCGCGTGGACCTGGACGGGATCCTGGCCTTCTCGCTCAAGTTCAAATCCGCACTCAACGAAGACGTCCGGTCGGCCCTGGCCTCCCTGGACGTGCCTGTGATCAACGGCATCCACCTCTTCTCCTCCACCCTGGATCATTGGAGGCGCGACCCCCAGGGCATCCCTCCCATGGAGGTGGCCTGGACCCTGGCCAATCCCGAGATCTCCGGCCTGGTGGAGCCTACACCCCTGGGGGCCAAGGTCCCCTTGGAGGACGCATCCGATAAAACCGTGTACGTGCGGAGGGTGATTCAGGAGAACCTCGACCTGCTGATCCCGCGTTTGAAGCGTTGGGTGCGGCTGAAGAGAAAGCAGGACAAGGACAAGCGCATCGCCATCCTCTACTACAATCACAGCCAGGGAAAGCAGAACATCGGGGCGAGTTACCTGAATGTTTTTCAGAGCCTGGAGCGTATTCTGGCCCGCCTCGAGGCCGAGGGGGTTCACATCAAGGGAGAGGAGGAGCTCTCCGAAGAAGCCCTTCGAGCGTCGATCCTTCGCTCCGGCCGCAATGTGGGGAGCTGGGCCCCGGGAGAGCTGGACCGGATGACGACTCAAGGGGAGATGGTACGGGTGCCCCTGGCCGAGTACACCTCCTGGTTCGAGGCCCTTCCAAGGGACTTTCGGGACCGTGTGGTCGAGCAGTGGGGGCCTCCCGACGCCTCCCGGATCATGGTCAAGGACGGTGCATTCGTGATCCCGGCGGTCCGCTGCGGAAGCGTCGTGCTCATGCCGGAGCCCTCACGGGGCTGGGGCGATGAGCCCATGAAGCTATACCACGATCCGGAGCTTCAGCCCCACCATCAGTACATTGCCGCCTATCTCTGGCTTCGAAAAGGGTTTCACGCGGACGCGGTCATCCATCTGGGGACCCACGCCACTCACGAGTGGCTTCCGGGAAAGCAGTCCGGTCTTTCCCACACCTGCCCGCCCGAGGTCCTGCTGGGGGATCTCCCCAACATCTACCCCTACATCGTGGACGACGTGGGCGAGGCCATCCAGGCGAAGCGAAGAGGCCGGGGCGTGATCGTGGACCACCTCACCCC
>JASFQI010000066.1:0-18342 GCA_050115555.1 Desulfobacteraceae bacterium | reverse complement strand
CGTGTACAGCCGCTGGCGGCAACGGCAAGACCCGTCCTTTCCCTTCCCTGAGGGTGGATACCGGGGCGCCTACATCGAAGACCTGGCTTCGGCTGTAAGCGAGGAAACAAACCTGGACACTCTGGAGCCCGAGAAGGCGGTGGAGCGGTGCGCCACTTTTGGACGGACGCACATGCTGGAAGAGATCCGATCCGATCTGGAAGCGTTTCGGACCTCATTTGACGTGTGGACCTCCGAGTCGGACCTGGTCTCCTCCGGCCTGTTGGAAGAAACCCTCGATCGCAGCCGAAAGCGGGGAGAGGTGTATGAGAAAGACGGCGCCTGGTGGATTCGCACCACTGCCTTCGGGGACGATAAGGATCGGGTCATCCGAAAGAACGACGGGCAGAACACGTACTTTGCCACGGACATTGCGTATCATTTGAAAAAATGGGAGCGTGGGTTTTCCAAGGCCGTAAACATCTGGGGGGCCGATCACCATGGGTACGTGAAACGGGTTCAGGCCGCTCTCATGGCGAACGGTCTGGAAAAGGATTGGCTCTCTGTCCTTCTCATTCAGCTTGTCAAGCTGTGGGAGGGAGGCGAGGAAATCCGCATGTCCAAGCGGGCAGGAACCTACGTGACCCTTCGAGAACTCATGGACGAGGTGGGGGTGGATGCCGCGCGGTTCATCTTCCTGATGAAGAACCACGACTCCCCGGTGGACTTCGACCTGGATCTGGCCAAGCGCCAGGACAGCGACAACCCGGTTTACTACGTGCAGTACGCACACGCCCGGATTTGCAGCGTATTTCGGAAGGCCTCCGAGGAGGGGATTTCCCTGCCGACCGAACCGGAGGCGGTCCTGAATCGCCTGGTGCTTGACGAGGAGATGGCTCTGATCCGTTTTCTCGCGCGTTTTCCTTCTCTGATCGATGAGGTGTGCGATCGTTTTGAACCGCATCGGATACCCTACTATCTCATGGAGCTGGCCTCCATGTTTCACAAGTACTTCAACCTGGGCACCAAGGTGCCCGAAAACCGGATCGTCACGGCCGACGTTTCCCTGACCCAGGCCCGTCTCTGCCTCGTGGATGGCATTCGGACCATCCTGAGAAACGGCCTTTCGCTTCTCGGCGTGCACGCGCCGGAGCGGATGTAAGAAGCCCCGGCCACGGTATCGGGGAGATGGAGGCGGGGCACACGCGGCGTTCCCATGGCCCGAAAGAAACCACGCGACAAGAAGGAAGGTCGAAAGATCCAGATCGATCTGAGCTCCTCGAGCATCCTGCTCTGGGGGGGGCTCCTGCTGTTCCTGCTCGTGTGGATTTTCGCACTGGGAATCCTCGTGGGGAGGGGGTTTTTCCCGGCGGACATTCAGGCTGTATCCGAGCTCAAGGCGCAAATCGGGAGGCTTCAGGAAATCATTCGACGGGATGACTCCCGGGAGCCTGTCGCTGCGAACAAAGAACCCGAGGACAATCCCAAGCTGGCGTTTTATGAAAAGCTGGCGACAAAGAAGAACAAGGCGCGGAAGGAGGAAGCCCGTAAAAAAGGGGATCGGCTGAAGCTGGATCGGCCGAAGCCCGTGATCGTCGAGGCATCGGCACCCCCAAAGGAGAAAACTCCCCGGAAAAGTCCGGAATCCCGCGCTGAAGCGGAGAAGAAGGCTCCCTCTCAAATCCTACCGGCTTCACCGCAGCCCAAACCGGACGATGCCATGGATCCCCGGGTGGGGGCGCTCGCGGCCAAGGCGCGTTTCACCGTGCAGGTGGCCGCATTGGAGAGCCTGGGAATGGCAAAGGACATGGTCGCACGTCTTCGAAACCGAGGGCACCCGGCGTACCACTACGACGTGACCATCCGTGGAAAGACCTACTACCGGGTCCGATGCGGGAGGTTTTTGACTCGTTCGGATGCCGAGGCCTATGTCCGGCAGCTCGCAAAGAAAGAGGGGATCAATGGCTTTGTCTCCGAGCTCGAATAGCCCTGTCCTGCGAAAGGCTTTGATTCAGGATGTCAAGCCCATCCATCAGCTGCTCATGGGGTATGCGGGCCGGGGTTTGCTCCTTGCGCGGTCCTTGAGCGAGCTCTACGATCACATTCGGGATTTCTATGTCCTGGTGGAGGAGGGGGACGACGGTGGAATGATCGGATGCTGCGCACTCGGTGTGTGCTGGGAAGACCTGGCCGAGATCCGCTCCCTGGCCGTAGCCGAGGGACTTCAAAGGCGGGGCTACGCGGGACGGCTCGTGGAGGCGTGCATTGAGGAAGCGGAAGTCCTGGGCATTCGAAGAGTTTTTGCACTCACGTACGTGGAGGCCTTTTTTCACCGTATGGGATTCGTGGACGTGGAGAAGTCCGTGCTGCCGCATAAGGTCTGGGCGGACTGCCTGAAGTGCCCCAAGTTTCCGGACTGTGACGAGCTGGCCCTGATCCGGGAGCTGTGATTTCAAAACCTCTTATGCCTCTCGCCAAGACGCAAAGCCGCCAAGAGAGAAGGTTTGTTTCCATTTTCCTTTGCGATCCTTGCGACTTTGCGAGAGAGAAATCATTTCTTTTTCGTTGGAGGACGCTATGTTCGGCATCGGCATGCCCGAATTGATCATCATCATGGTGATCGCCCTGATTGTGATCGGGCCCAGCAAGCTGCCCGACCTGGCCCGGGCCCTGGGAAAGGGAATGGCGGAGTTCAAAAAGGCCACCCAGGAGCTGAAGGACTCGTTCGATGTGGACGACGACCTGAAGCAGGTGCGGCAGGATCTGGCCGACACGGTGAGCGGCCTGGACAGTCCCCTGGATGACACGGGCACACAGGCCGGAGAGGGCGCATCCCTTGGGAAGGAGGTTTCCGAAGAGGGGGCACCGGCTTCGGACGAGGAGGAAGCCGAACGACCCTCTGGGGAGCCCGTGAAAGAGACGGCGGAATCGGGGGGGACGACGCGCTACGGATCGTTCGACGAGGTGCTGGAAGAGTACGAGAAGAGCAAAGAGACCGAGGGCGAGCAAGAGGGCGAACCCGAGGAGATCGACAGTTCAAAGGAGACCCGGTGAATGGAGAGTGAAGAGAAACAGCCGTTCATGAGTCACTTGGAGGAATTGCGAAAACGGCTCGTGGTCTGTGCGATCTCCGTTGGAGTGGGGTTCGTGGCGGCATACTTCTTTGCAGAGTATCTGTTCCAGATCCTGACGCTTCCTTTGAAGCAGAATATGGCGGAAGATCAGCAGCTGATCTTCACGAACCTCCCGGAGATGTTCTTCGCCTACCTCAAGACCGCGCTGGTGACCGGAATTCTGGCCTCCGCACCGGTCATATTCTATCAGTTGTACATGTTCGTGGCGCCCGGGCTTTATCGAAGCGAGAGGAAGCTCGTGGTGCCCTTTGTGATCGTTTCCACCATTCTTTTCGTTGGAGGCAGTCTCTTCGGCTACTTCATCGTGTTCCCCTTCGGGTTCCGTTTTTTCCTGAGCTTTGCCAATGAGTCCATACAGGCCCTGCCGTCGGTGAAGGAGTACTTCTCCTTTGCCATCAAGCTTCTCTTTGCCTTCGGCCTGGTGTTCGAGCTTCCCGTAGTGGCGTTTTTCCTGGGAAAGCTGGGAATCATCACGCCGGAGCTCATGCGCGCCAAGCGAAAGTACGCGATCCTGCTGACCTTTGCCATGGGAGCGATCCTCACACCGCCGGACGTGGTGACCCAGTGCATGATGGCCGGGCCGTTGATCGTCCTCTACGAGATCAGCATTGTGGTGGTCCGGATGGCCAGGAAGAAAAAGGAAAGCGAAGAAGACGAAACCCGGGACGAGAAGGACGAGGAAAAGTAACCGTACCTCCGGCAGCTATCTCAAGGGGCCGTCCGTGAATTGTACGGTTGCGCCGGAGGCGGCCTGGGAATCGTCGAAAGGCACGAAACGGTTTCCCTTCACGGTGAGGATACGGGGAGGCTTTTCCAACTCGCCGTACCGGTCGAACCGTATCCTTCCGGTTGCGCCCTCCAGACCGTCGAACTCATAAATCGCTCTTCGAATGTCGTTTCGCGTCAGAATCAGGGGATCGCTCAGGGTTTCTCTCAGGAACCGCATCGTGTCGTACCCGACCGCTGCCAGGAGTCCGGGTGCCTGGCCGAAGCTTGCTTCGTATCCCATGACAAAGGACTGCACCGGCTCGGTATCGAGCTCCGAAAAGAAGCCCGACGGCAAAATGGCTCCCTGAACGTAGTCACCTGCCAGCTCGATCAGGGCCTGAGATTGCCACAGACTGGTCCCAAGGAAACGGATGTTCAGGACCTTGTGAAAGGGAAACTGCGGGGCGATCAGGGCCACACGCTCGCTGTTGTCGGGAATGAACACGGCGTCGAAGTCCAAAATGGGCTCAGGCTCGTCCTCAGTGTCCGCTTTTTCCTCTTCCTCGCCCATGCCCATAGCGGCCTTGCGCTCTTCGAGCATGCGGACCACCGAGGCCGGTCTGGGGTAGTATAACCCCAACATTCGCTGAACCTCGTCGGCAAAGTCCGTTTTATCGGGTGCATAGGATTCAACCGCCGTCACCTCGCATCCCAATGCTTCCAGGCCGTCCCAGAAAAGATTCATGAAGTGGTGGCCGTAAGGATTGTCAGGATAAAGGATGCCGAAGCGGTGGAGGCCGAGGATGTGTACGGCTCTGTCCAGGAGGGCCTCCACCTGCATGGAAGGCGTCAGGAAATTTCGGTACACCATGTCTCCGATGCGAGGGAGGTCTTCCTTCTGAGTCATCGTGATGATGGGAACGCCGAGCTCCTGGGCTTTTGCGGCGGCGGCTTGAGCTGCCTTGCTCGAAAGGGGGCCTATGATTGCCATGACCCGGCTTTCTCGAGCCAGCTCCTCCACGGCCGCTGCCGTAACGTCTGCATCCCCGCGAGTGTCCCGAATGAGAAGCTCGATTTCCGGACCGGAGCTCTCGTCGAGCCACGGGGCGGCTGCCATCTGGATGCCGTTCAGGGTTTCCTCGCCGTAAATGCGGAAAGGACCGCTCATGGGCAAAAGGCAGCCGATACGCCCCTTGGTTACCGAAAGCTTTTCGTCTATCCGGGCCAGAATGCGCCTCGCCTCGATTACTCGGTCGGGATCGGATGTGGCATCCAAAAGGGCAAAGGCCGCTTCCTGCGCTTCTGCGAGTTCCTCGCGGTCCACGTGCAGGTGAGCGGTGCGTAGAAGGATCAGCGGGAGGTACGGGTGGGCCGTGGGGATATCGGACATCTCCTGGAGTTGGTCCAGGGAGGCGGATTGAATCAGGTCCGTAACGGCCTGGTCCAGCCTTTTAAGGGCATCCGCGTCCTCCGCGAAAAGGTCCGCTGCTCGCATCCACTGGGAAAAGGCCTCGACGGGTTCGCCTGCTTCTTGTTCATTCCGCCCGAGGAGGAAGCGAACCTCCCCTTCGAGGGGATGCCCGGAATGGGTTCTCAGCCAAGCATTTCCCCGGGTGCGGCAGGATGCGTGATTCCCCATGTGGTACAGAGTGGACAGGATCTCGAGCTCGATGCGGGGCGCGTCGGGATGCTCCGGGTACTCCCTGGCAATACGTTCCAGGAGAGACAGGGCCTCGGCGAATAGACGGTCCCCATATCGTATCCGCGCCATGCGGTAAAGGGCCTGGCGCGTTTTTTCACCGTGGGGTTGTTCGCGTACGAAGGCCTCATAGGCGTCAAAGGCCCGATCGAACGCCCCGAGTCGATCATACTGCTGTGCCTGTTCAAAGACGGCCTCTGCCTCCGGCACGGCGGGTGCGGGTTCCTCTGGGGGGCGCTTGGGCTGGCATCCCTCGATCAGAAACAAAAGGGCTATCCCCGCCGTGAGGGCGGGGATAGCCCGGAATCGAAAACCGCGTTCAAAACGCATCACTTCTTCACTTCCTCGAAGTCCGCGTCCACCACGTCGTCGTCTGCTCCCTGTTGCCCGCCCTGGTCCCCGCCGCCGGGCTGTTCCTGGCCGGGTTGCTGCTGAGAGGCCTGGGAGTACATGGCTTCGGCCAGCTTATGAGAGGCCTGGGTCAGTTCGTCCGTCTTCTGCTTGATATCTGCAGTGTCCTCTCCTTCCATGGCCTTTTTCAAGTTCTCGATGGCCGTGTTGATTTCCCCCTTGGTCGTGGCGTCCAGCTTGTCACCGACCTCGTTGACAGACTTTTCCGTGGAGTAGATGAGGCTGTCGGCCATGTTCTTGGCCTCTACCAGTTCCTTTCTTTTCTTATCCTCTTCCGCGTGGAGTTCCGCATCCTTGACGAGCTGTTCGATTTCGTTCTCGTCCAGACCGCTCGATGCGGTGATTTTGATGGACTGCTCCTTGCCCGTCCCCTGGTCCTTGGCCGATACGTTCACAATGCCGTTGGCGTCGATGTCAAAGGTGACCTCGATCTGCGGTACCCCCCTCGGTGCCGGTGGAATTCCTACCAGCTGGAAGCGGCCCAGGGTCTTGTTGTTTGCGGCCATATCACGCTCACCCTGGAGCACGTGGATCTCCACGGCCGGCTGGTTGTCTGCAGCGGTCGAGAATACCTGGCTCTTCTTTGTGGGAATCGTCGTGTTCTTCTCGATGAGCTTGGTAAAGACGCCGCCGAGAGTCTCGATCCCCAGGGACAGGGGTGTGACGTCCAGCAGGAGCACGTCCTTGACATCCCCGGTGAGCACGCCGGCCTGGATCGCGGCCCCGATGGCCACCACCTCATCCGGATTCACCCCCTTGGTGGGCTCTTTTCCGAAGATCTCCTTGACCTTCTGCTGGACCTTGGGCATCCGGGTCATCCCCCCAACGAGAATGACATCGTCGATTTCCCCTGTACTGATTCCGGAGTCCTTAAGGGCCATGTTGCAGGGTTGGGTGACCTGGTCGATCAGATCGCTTACCAGAGATTCCAGCTTGGCTCGTGTCAGCTTAATGTTCATATGTTTAGGGCCGCTGGAATCGGCCGTAATAAACGGCAGGTTCACTTCGGTCTCCTGAGAACCCGAGAGCTCCATTTTGGCCTTTTCCGCAGCTTCCTTGAGGCGCTGGAGTGCCATCTTGTCGTTTCGAAGGTCGATGCCCTGATCCTTATGAAACTCGTCGGCGAGGTAGTCGACTACGCGAAGATCGAAATCCTCACCCCCGAGGTGAGTGTCGCCGTTTGTGGATTTGACCTCGAACACGCCGTCACCGATCTCCAGGATGGAGATGTCAAAGGTGCCTCCACCCAAATCGAATACCGCGATCTTCTTGTCGCCTTTTTTCTCCAGTCCATAGGCCAGGGATGCGGCAGTGGGCTCATTGATGATCCGCTCCACCTTGAGCCCTGCAATCCTGCCGGCGTCCTTGGTGGCCTGCCGCTGGCTGTCGTTGAAATAGGCCGGGACCGTAATCACCGCTTCCGTGACCTCTTCGCCGAGATAGTCCTCTGCGGTCTGCTTCATCTTCTGAAGGATCATGGAGGAGATTTCCGCCGGGCTGTAGGTTTTGCCGCGGATGTCAATGTGCGCGTCCCCGTTGTCGGCCTTTGCAATTTTGTAAGGAAGAATTTTGATGTCCCGCTGCACTTCCTGGGACCCATATTTCCTTCCAATCAGACGCTTGACGGCGAAAATCGTGTTGTCGGGATTCGTAATGGCCTGGCGTTTGGCAATCTGGCCGACCAACCGCTCTCCCTTTTCGTTGAACGCCACCATGGAAGGGGTGGTTCTGCTTCCCTCCGCGTTGGCGATGACCACGGGATCTCCCCCCTCCATCACCGCTACACAGGAGTTGGTCGTGCCAAGATCGATTCCTATTGTCTTTCCCATGTTGTCCTCCTCTTATCCTGTCCTAGGATTTATTTGCTTCAAGATTCGCACGTTTCATCTGAGGGGTGTCCCTGATCTTCTCCGGATTTCCCTTTGCTCACGACCACGAGCGCAGGTCTGAGCAATCGCTCGTTCAGCGTGTATCCTTTCTGGAGCTCCTTCAGGACGTGTCCCGCCTGGAGGTTTTCGTCCTCCTGCATGGAGATCGCTTCGTGAAAACAGGGGTCAAAGGGTTCACCCTCGGCCCTGACTTCCTCGAGCCCGGCCGTTTCCAGGGCGCCCCGCAGTCCTTTCAGCGTCAGTTCAAGGCCTTCCCGCAGAGAGTCCGCCGAGTTTTCGTCATGGGTGTGGGCGATGGCGCTCTGGAGGTTGTCCACGGCAGGCAGCAGGTCCTTGATGAGCTTTTCCGTCGCAAATCTTCGCCAGTCCTCTTTTTCTTTCTGCTGGCGCTTCTTCAGGTTTTCCATATCCGCCTGAGCGCGGAGGAAAAGATCGTAGTGTGCTTTCACATCTTCCTGAAGTTGCTGGATTTTCTGGATCAGCTCCGGTTTGGAAAGGTCTTCCACCGGCAGGGTCTCATCCGTGGAGGTGCCTTCGGAATGGTCCTCGCTCACCGGGTGCTGTCCTCCGTCGCCCGGTTGATCACCGGTTTCTGTACCGTTCGCAAGATTCTGTCTCTTTTCCTCATTCATAGTTTGAACCCGACTGTCCTTTTCCGCTGAAGCTGCACACCGGGTATTCGAGTGCCACCTTCCCGGCGTTAATCGAAATTTACGTTAAGCATCGCCAAGTTCTTTGTCAACCCGACCCAGGGCGAACTTTTTGATGGGATTTCAGAGGGAAACGGGGTGTGTTTTTCGGAATACGGAAGAGGCAACGGGAGCTTGTAGGCCCCGAAAAAGGGCCCAACCGCGACAAACGATCTCGCTATCGGGTCCCTGGACCGCTCAAGGTTGCATTTTTTGCGAGAGATGCGCCGACGCGCCTCAAGTTGAAAGGGGCATTCTCAAGCCGCGAAGAAGTCCCTGCTTCAGGAGGCCCGGGAGGCCTCGATAATGCGGGTCAGGTCTCGAAGGAGCCCCGGCGCGTTTTCCCGGGTCAGCCGGTGCGTTTCCTCGTCGTTCGGACCGGTCGGTTTGATAAAAAGCCCGTCGCATCCGGCACGAAACATGGCCACGGCATCGCTGATCAGGGATTTCCGCGTGTAGAACACTGCCGGCACTCCGGGGTAGATCTCCCGTACCTGTCTCAGATTGGCCAGGCCGTACTTGCGGTTTTGTCCCACCGCTGCACACGCCTCTTCAAAGAGGTCCCGCCAGCCGTCCACGATGCGGAACAATCGCTTGAGGTACTCGTTGGGCCGGTCACCCGGAAAGGTGTCCAGTCCTTCGAACACGGAATCGAGGTCGGGGATGCGGGATGCCGTTTCAGCAAGGGCGGGCTTCGGCGTGATCACGGGCGTTGCCACGTCCGGGTCCTGGCCCCAGAGATCCAGGAGGAAGAGGGCCGGAGGAGCGGATTCCAGGAGCTTCCTGGCCTCCTCAAAGGTGTAGGCTTGAACAAAGGTGTACTCCGGGGCCTGTGATGCGATTTCTTCCCGAACGAGCTCGTGTTCGAATTCAGAATCGTCAATAAAGCAGATGGAGGGTTTCATCGTATGGAGACTCCCTGTGAAAGGATGCGGTGCGTGCTTGCTGCGTTTGCCGTGGGATCAGAGCTTCTGACCCGTGAGTTTCTCCAGGGCCTCGATGTATTTTTCCCGGGTTTTTTGAATGATGTCTTGCGGCAGCTTGGGCGGAGGCGGCGTTTTCGGCCAGTCCAGGCTCTCCAGGTAATCCCGAAGGAACTGCTTGTCGAAGCTTTTTTGCGGCCCTCCGGGCTGGTAGGACGCCATGGGCCAGAACCGGGAAGAGTCCGGCGTGAGCACTTCGTCGATGAGAATGAGCCGATCGCCGATGCGGCCGAACTCGAACTTCGTATCCGCGATGAGGATTCCTTTTTGCGCGGCAAAGTCGCGGCCGGATTCATAGATCTGCAGGCTGAGCTCCCGGATTTTCTCGGCCGCCTCCTGCCCGAGCAGGCCTACCACCGCTTCAAAGGAGATGTTTTCGTCATGGGTCCCGGACTCCGCCTTGGTCGAAGGTGTAAAGATCGGCTGAGGGAGGATGTCGGATTCCTTCAGCCCCGTGGGGAGAGGAATGTCGCAGACGGTTCCCTTTTGCAGGTATTCTTTCCAGCCGGACCCCGAGATGTACCCCCGGACGATACATTCCACTGGAAGGGGATCCGCCTTGCGCACGAGCATGCTGCGGCCTTCCAAGTCCTGCCTGTACTTGCGGCACGGCTCCGGGTAGTCGGCGGGGTCTGTGGAGACGATGTGGTTCTCCACGACTCCCTCCAGCCTTCGGAACCAGAAGTTCGAGATCATGGTGAGGATGCGTCCCTTGTCAGGAATGGGGTCGTCCATGACCACGTCGAACGCCGACATGCGGTCGCTCGCCACGATGAGCAGCATGTCGTCGATTTCGTAGACGTCCCTGACCTTACCTCGCTTGACGAGTTTCAGGTCCTGGAATTCCGACCGTAAAAGCGTCTTTCCCGCCATGTTCGCCCCCTTTCCCTCTCTCTGTGCCCTCCGGGCTCGAGGTTGCTCCCTGAAGCCCTGACAGGCGCCGTGGCCTTCCCGGACATTTCCCATGGCACAGGGCAAAAGTCAAGTATTGAACCGGTCGATGACCCCCCCCGCAACCTCAAAGGGACGGCTTTTTCCCGGAGCCCGAGGTTTCAGCGCAGCGGAGCGATCCTCTCGTTGTCCGCCCATTCGGTATTGAAAGCATACGCGTGATGGATTAAGAAAGGGGTGGGCTCCGGGAGCGGCTGATCCATTCTTCCCGGGGCCGGGAGGCCCCATGCTGATTTCCACACAGAACCGCGAGATCCGAGATGCCGTCGTGCGGTTTGATCGGCGAATCGAGGAGATGCATCTGGAGTTTCAGAAGTACCGCACAGGAGACGCCCGGAAGATGCCGGAGTGGCAGGCGCTCGAGCGGGAGATCCTGGTTTTTTCCAAGCGGAAGATTCCGGACCTGGAGCTCAGTAAGCAACTGGAGCGGGTCATGCTCAAGTTCCAGAATCGCAAGAAGATCTGGCTGCGCTGGATCGAGGAGTATCATACGCAGCCGAGGACCGAGAAGCCTGGTGCATGAGCCCTTACCGTGATGCCATGATCATCCGCATTACGATGGTGTAGGTGAAGGGGTAGGTGAAGGGGTTTGAAAAAGCTTCCGGGCTTCGGGGTGGGAGAGGGGATCGCTCCTGAGCTCCCGGGCCGGTCTTCGCTACGGACTTGCCCGCGGGAGAGTCCGCCCCCTCCCTGTTCCATCCCCGCCGGGCGACGCGTTCCAGCCAACCACCGCCTCCGCTTTTCGTGAAGTTTGCGCCTGTCGCCCAGCACCTGTTTGGCGGGGCATGGCCAGGGGGTCCCCCACGGACAAGCCCGGCGAAGACGAGGTCCTTCCGCAAAGTCACGATCCCCTCTCCCCACCCCTTCGCCCATAAAACCTGTGTCGGTGGAAGTGCCGGTGAAAGGTCAAGCCCCTGCTTTGGAGGCCTGGAGGAAAACACGTTCCGTGGGGCGAGGGGCAATCATTTTTGAGCTGACGTACGGGCTTTCGATGGTCCTACTTCCCGTCGAGCTTGTCCAGATATTCCCGGTAGAACTCCAGCACCCGGTTTCGAAAGCGGACCGTCTCCGCATAGGGGGGGATCCCCTGGTACTGCCGGACCCGGTGCGGTCCGGCGTTGTAAGATGCGAGGGCGAGGCTGATGTCTTTTTCCTGCTGGTTCATGAGGGTGCTGAAGTAGCGAAGGCCATACTCCACGGCCTTGGCCGGCTGGAGGCGAGGATCGGAGGACTGCATACGAAGCTCTTTTCGGTAGCGGGAGAAAAAAGATTTTCGCTCACGGCTCAGCCGGATGGATGCCTGCATTCGCTCTCTCGCACGAGCTGCGTTTTCGAAGCGGTTCTCGGGTGTGATGGCGAAAAGGGCGTCCATGGCCGCACGTCGCGCATCCCGCTCCTCCTGAAGGAGGGAGAAGGCCTTGTCGAAGTAACGGGGCCGGTAGATATTTTCCATGCCCATCTTCTCTGCGGTCTTCGGCATAATCTGGGTCAGTCCTGCCGCACCCATGTGAGAGATGGCGCGGGGATCGAATTGGGATTCACGGCGTATGAGGGCGAGGAAAAGGAGCGGGTCCACGGAAACGAGGTGGTCCAGGTCCAGCTTTTGAAGCCCGGTTTCGAGGTGCGGCACAATGCGTGCCTCCTCGGCACCGGTGGCTTTCTTCCAATCGGCCGTTACCTGCCTCGGATCCAGCCGATCCAGGTCGAGGCCTTCCAGGAGTTCCTTGGGAGCCTGCTTCACAAAGTCTTGAAAGATGGAGTTGACGAAGCGGACATTCTCCGGTGTGAGAAATGGAGGTGACGAAACTCCCTGACAGATATTGGCGAAGCACCCCAGCGCGTCTCGAAGCCGGTTTCCGGTTTTCGCCAGACAGCGGTTCAGCAACTCGGCTGCAAGGGCTTCGCAGCGCATGGCATTGAGACGCTCGTCCACGGTGGCATCCAGCTCCGAGGCATAGGTGCGGAGAAGAGTCTGTGCCTTCAGAATCTTGTCCTTGTGCTCGAGGAATCGCTCGGCGATGGTGCGGGCATAATCCCCGGGTGCTTTTTCCACAGCCTGGGTCCGCATGGCCCTTTTTGCGGCTTCGAGATTCTTATCCGCCTCATCGAAGAGCTTCATGCCCTGCTCGAACTCCGGGCTCAAATGCACCACGAGACCAAGATCCATTCCCGTCTTCGGGCGAATCCGCAGGATGCCCTCCTCCCCCCGGTAGGTCCCGTCCTCCAGGCTTTTTGAGTGAACTTCCAGGTTGTGAGCGGAGATAAGGCGAACGAGCAGTTCGGGCACGTCGTAGGCTGAGGCCGGAACCCCATGAAAAACGACGATGACGAGGGTGAAGACCAACTTCAGAAAGGTCGCTTTGCAGCTTGCTGCGGTGAGATTCAATATGTAGTTTCGTCTGGACATGCTGCTCAGTGCCATGGTTCTCCAAGGGATTTCAGGTCTTCGGTTGAGAATTGATATGTCTCCCCACAGAATTCGCAACGTACCTCGATGGCCTGTCTCTCCTGAGAAAGGGACGCGATCTCTTTCGGTCCAAGCGCAACCAAGGCTTCTTTCATGCGCTGCACGCTGCAACGGCACTGAAAGAACACGGGGCGTTCTTCCAGGACCTCGAACGGCAGGTCACGGAAAAGGTGCTCCAGGATCTCCTCGGGCCCGTTCTCCCTGCCTGCCATCTCTGCAATCGAAGATAGGCCTGCAATGCGTGAGGTGACACCCTCGATTTCCGCTTCCTCGGTCGGAGGAAGCGCCTGAACCAGGAAACCTCCCGCCGTTGCAACCTCCAGGTCTTTCCCCAGGAGGACACCCAGGCCTACAGCGGATGGAATCTGCTCGGACTCGGTCATGTAGTAAGCCAGGTCCTCTCCGATCTCGCTGGTCAGGAGCTCGACGGTGCCTGAGTATGGCTCCTTGAGACGAAGGTCCTTGGTTACCGTCAGGAGTCCTGCACGTCCCAGGAGACCGGGCACGTCGAACCGGTTTTCGCTTGGAGGGAGATCCGCCTCCGGGTTTCCCACGTATCCGCAAACCGCTCCGTCCGCTTGAGCCTCCACCAGAATTTTCCGGATAGGTCCGCTCCCCTCGAACTTCAGGGCAACGCGCTGGTCGCCCTTGACCAGGGCTCCCATCAAGGCCCCGCCTGCAAGGGCGCGACCCAGGGCCACAGACGCTGTAGGAGAAGTCCGGTGTCGCCGGCAGGCCTCTTTCACCAGCGACGTGGCAGAGCAGGCGATGCCCCGAAGGTTGCCTGTTTTCGTCACGATCCGGACGAGATGATCTTTCAATCGCCTTCTCCCGGGGCGAGGATCCCCCGCGCGTCCCCGAAGGACATCATCGGAAGAAACACACAGGGAACGCCTTTTATCCTTCCATATACTGAAGGATGTCGTCGACTTCGTCGAGCGTGAGAACGCCCTGCTCCAGAAGGATCATGCCCAGCAGGCGGTGCTGCTTCGTGTTGAGGTTCTCCTCCACCTGAATCCTCAGGACCTCCACGAGCTGCTGCGGAGTGATGTATCCCTTTTCCACCGCCGCCACGCCGAACCGGATTCCTCGTCGGTTTTTGTCCATATCGGTTTCCCCTCGTCCATTCCATACGCAAGCGCCCTGCAGCGACACGCCTTTGGGTCCGCGCATCAACGGCCGGATCCAGTGGGCTGATTCCGTAAAGGACAGGCCTGAACATCCTGTACAAGTGCCGTATTCTACAGGTCGTGAACGGGGGCTGTCCAGTCCGGATCTCGTTGTCCAGGCTTTCTCGCTGGCTTTGCCGGGTTCCGACGCGCCCGTCTGAGGAATGCCGGCCTCGTCAGGAAGCAAAAAAGGATGCATTTCAAAAACCATAGCGTGTCTTTATCGAATCTTATAGGATACGATTAAAAAACATTCAATTATTATATCCTGATTTATAGATATTTTATCGGTACAAAATAGAATAATAACTTATCCGAAATGAAGTATATTCAGATATTTCATGATGATTTCGGCTCTTTCAGGGCATCCGCACGGACCTCCCTTGACAAAAGGCCAAACGACCTTACTTTTACATTGTATTCAAGCGAAATTCGTCGAGGCGTAAGCCCTCGAAGAGCCTGAGGAGGACCGGCGATCATGCGTTTCGATAAGTTTACCCTGAAATCCCAGGAAGCCATTCAGAATTCCCAGCAGCTCGCAGAGAAGTTCGGGCACCAGCAGATTGAGCCCGAGCACCTCGCGCGGGTTATCCTGTCCCAGAAGGACGGGGTGATTCCGCCCATCCTCGGAAAGATCGGGGTCCAGAGTGAGCAGGTACTGAAGCCCCTGGATCAGGCTTTGCAGAAGTTCCCCAGCTTGTCCGGTGGGGGCGTGGGACAGTCCTACATCTCCCAGCGAACCAAGTCCGTGCTCGAAAAGGCCTTTGAGGAGGCAGGGCATCTCAAGGACGAGTACGTGAGCCTGGAGCACGTTCTCCTGGCTGTTGCACAGGAAGGGGGGCAGGCGGCGCGCATTCTGGCGGATGCCGGGATCACCCGGGATACCGTGCTTCAGGTCATGAAGGACGTCCGAGGGGGGCAGCGGGTCACGGACTCGAACCCCGAGGACAAGTACCAGGCCCTGGAGCGCTTTGCCAAGGATCTGACTGAGATGGCGTCCAAGGAAAAGCTGGATCCGGTGATCGGACGCGACGATGAGATCCGTCGCGTGATTCAGGTGCTCTCCCGAAGGACCAAGAACAACCCCGTGCTCATTGGTGAGCCGGGCGTGGGCAAGACCGCCATTGTCGAAGGGCTGGCCCAGAGGATTGTGCAGGGAGACGTTCCCGAGACGCTCAAGGAGAAACGCGTCGTGGCCCTGGACATGGGTTCCCTCGTGGCGGGGGCCAAGTACCGCGGGGAGTTCGAGGACCGGCTCAAGGCGGTGCTCAAGGAGGTCACGGACGCGGAGGGGCAGATCATCCTGTTCATTGACGAGATGCATACCCTGGTAGGGGCGGGTGCGGCCGAAGGGGCGGTGGACGCCTCCAATATGCTCAAGCCCGCGCTCGCCCGCGGCGAGCTCCGCTGTGTGGGTGCCACAACCATCAAGGAGTACCGAAAAAACATCGAAAAGGATGCGGCCCTCGAACGGCGGTTCCAACCGGTAATGGTCGAGGAACCGACCGTGGAGGACACGATCTCCATTCTGCGGGGGCTCAAGGAAAAGTACGAGGTCCACCACGGGGTGAGGATTCAGGACTCCGCGCTGGTGGCCGCAGCCACTCTCAGCCACCGTTACATCACGGATCGGTTCCTTCCGGACAAGGCCATTGATCTCATCGACGAGGCCACGAGTCGGCTTCGCATCGAGATTGACAGCATGCCTGCGGAGATCGACGACATCAAGCGCAAGATCACGCAGCTCGAGATCGAACGGGAGGCACTGAAAAAGGAAAAGGACAAGGCAAGCAAGGAGCGGCTTGCAAAAATCGAAAACGAGCTCAAGGATCTCCACGCACAGACCGACGACATGGTCGCTCACTGGCAGGAGGAGAAGGCGGGGATCACCCGAATACGGGAGATCAAGGAGAAGCTGGAGTCCACCCGGGCGGAAGCCCAGATGGCCGAGCGCCAGGGCGATCTCTCCCGGGCTGCGGAGCTCAAGTACGGAACACTGATCGAGCTGGAGAAGAGCCTGGAGGAAGAGAACGACAAGCTCCTGGAGCTTCAGGGCGAGCGCAAGATGCTCAAGGAGGAAGTGGACTCCGAAGACGTGGCCGAGACCGTGGCCAAGTGGACGGGCATTCCGGTTTCACGCCTCATGGAGGGGGAACGGGAAAAGCTCATCCAAATGGAGGGGCGCCTCTCCCGGCGCGTGGTCGGGCAGGAGGCAGGGATCATAGCAGTTTCGAACGCCGTACGCAGGGCCCGCTCAGGGCTTCAGGATCCGAACCGGCCTGTGGGCTCTTTCATTTTCATGGGACCTACCGGCGTGGGTAAGACCGAGTTGGCCCGTGCCCTGGCCCAGTTCCTTTTCGACGACGAGCAGTTCATGGTGCGTATCGATATGAGTGAGTACATGGAGCGACACTCCGTGGCCCGGCTCATTGGCGCGCCCCCAGGGTACGTGGGCTACGATGAGGGAGGGTACCTGACCGAGGCGGTCCGACGCCACCCGTACTCCGTGGTCCTGTTCGACGAGATCGAGAAGGCCCACCCGGACGTATTCAACGCGCTGCTCCAGATCCTGGACGACGGGCGCATGACCGACGGCAAGGGTCGCACCGTGGACTTCAAGAACACGGTCCTGATCATGACCTCCAACGTGGGGAGTCAGTGGATTCATGAAATGGGTGAGAAGAACCGGGAGGAGACGGAAAAGCGTGTGATGGACGCCCTGAGGAGCACGTTTCGTCCCGAGTTTCTCAATCGCGTGGACGACATCATCCTCTTCAATGCCCTTGGAACCGAGGAGATCAAGAAGATCGTGGACATCCAGTTGGCCATCCTGGAGAAGCGGTTGGCCGACAGCAAGATCACCCTTATCCTCACGGACGCGGCCAAGGAACTCCTGGCCCGGGCCGGTTTTGATCCGGTGTACGGCGCGCGTCCTCTCAAGCGGACCATCCAGCACAAGGTCCAGGACCCGCTCGCCATGAAAATCCTCGGCGGAGAGGTTCAGGAGGGCGAAACCGTCACCGTGGACGCAGAGGGCGAGGAGATCGTGTTCCGGTAATACGAGTTACAGGTCGGGCGTTTTTTGGACGGCGCTCCTTGTCATCGCACAATAAAAGGGCTGCACGCTGTTGAGCGCGGCCCTTTTTTTTGAAAGGTCTTTGCGCAAAAATTTCCGCCCCCACCTTGAAAATAGATGACTTTTGGTGGTAGAGTTATGCTGATCGGCACTTCGGGTGGTGAATTCGATCATGCGGTTTAAATCTCTTTTCGCTTGATATATACTGAACGCAAATTCTAACCTGCGAACTTTGTGCATAGGTCGCACTCTATGAATGATGAAAAGATACGTCTGCAGTTCCATCGCAAGAGGTTGCGCAGGCAACACGAAGACTCCGAAACGGTTGTGGTGGACGAATTAGGGCTCAAGCATGGTCGATGCAGGGCCGATATAGCCGTTATCAATGGCCATTTCGTCGGATACGAAATCAAGAGCGACAAAGATTCCCTGCGCAGGCTTCCTGAGCAGATCAACGTTTATAGTGCAGTCTTTGACCGTGCATCGGTGATCGTGGGAGAAAAGCACGCTTGTGCCGTTAAATCCCTGATCCCGGGATGGTGGGGATTGATCCTGACAACACAGGGACCGCGAGGAGGGGTGACATTCACCGTTGAACGAAAGGCTAGTCTGAATCGCTCGGTAGACCCATTCTCGGTAGCCCAACTCCTGTGGCGAGACGAGGTGGCGGGGGTGCTCGAAATGCTAGGCGCCGAGAAGAAGACCCTTCGATCGCCCAGGAAGGTGCTGTACCATTGCCTTGCCTCAGAGATCGATATATCCGAACTTCGCAGACAGGTACGCATGTGCCTTAAGGCCCGAACAGGTTGGCGATATCCTGAACCACCTTCTCCAAGTGTTGGTTTGTCCCGACCTTGCGCCAAGTAGAAAGGTTGCCTGTCTTCTCTTTGCCCAGGCTGCAATTCTGGATGTATGCGTCCCCCATCGAAAAATCAGAATTTCTGAAGTAGGGCGATTTGGTCAAGGTCCGGCAGTGATTACGGTACTGCTCAAATCCGTGATCGCGGACATTGGGCCCCTTAACGATGAACCACGCGTCGTCAATTGTGTAGCGGATTGTTGCAGATGGTTTTACCAACCGCATGTCCACCCGTGGGACATCCTTGTGGTTAATTCCATAATCTCCGAACGTCGGAATCCGTGCGCCTTGTTCCGCCAATTTCGCAGCAAGCCTTTTATATAGCAAC
>JASFQI010000065.1:0-18460 GCA_050115555.1 Desulfobacteraceae bacterium | reverse complement strand
AGGAGGATTTGTTTTTCACTTTTTCGGCAATTTTTAGCATATATCGAGAATAAATACAAGAGCTTAAACGTTATTCAGGAAGCCCTACTTAATTTATTAGAAATGTCAATAAAAATGAATTACGGGTAATGACCTCTCCTCTTAATATTTAAAGTTTAGTTTGTGGGAATATGCTATAAAATAATGATATTAAGCGGATAAAGCGTTGAATGCCCAGAAAAACTCTCAGGATTCCGAGTTGGGTCCGCGCCCCTCCGCCCACTCAAGCCCGCCCTCATAGGGGATGAGTTCCTACGCGTCTCATGGCTTCGGCATACTGCTCACAGGAGAAAAGAAGCTAATATATTGAAAATAAGCAATTAATGAGTTTATTCCTTTCGATGGTACAATTGATAGGGGCACTTTATTAATATATTAATAATCTAATAAATATGGAGTATTCATGGTTAGCTCCAGTAGATCCACTTACAGTACGATTTGGAGATTCCATCAAAATCCTTGAGCCGTTTTCGTTGACAGCTTTCTGCAATACATCAAGGGGGCAAAAAATCGAGCTGATGGCCCTTTCAGCGTCGATGATCCATCAACAGTGAGCCGCAAACCAAGAGGCCGATCAAAAAGAACTCCTTCCGTGGCCATGTTAGGACCGCTGTCGGAGGGTTTTCGCGGAGGGCGCTCGGTTGAACCGAGGGAGTCGCGAAAAAACGTGCAATGGCGAAACCCCTGGACATGATCGAAGTCGGTCTTACCCTTTGGCACAAAAGACCGCAGAGAATGCGAAGGGTCTCCCCATATCCTCTATTCTCTCAGCCTGGCGGTAGCCTTGGTGTCGACCATCATTGTTGTCGGATCAATGATGACCCCGTAGTCTTCCTTTGCCTTTTCAATGGTGATATAACCGTTGAGCACATCCGTCCGGACTCTTTGGGGGTCCCTTTCATAGGGATTTCCATACCCCCCGCCCCCAGCCGCATCCATGACGATAAGGTCACCGGGGTTAAGCCTTGTCATGCCGTATGGGTTGCCGTTTTTTCCGTTCACCAGGAACCGGGCTCGCGCGCCCGGCTTTCCGCCGAAAAGGCCCTCCGGGGGGTAGCGGAACCGGCCTGACTGTATCCCCAGGTTGACCGGGGGCTTGGGGGCGTATTCATCGTCCGGGATCCTGAAGGCGATGGTACGTCCCAATCCGCCCTTCATCTTACCCGGACCGCCTGAGTCAGGGAGGAGTTCACGCCTCTCCACGATGAGGGGAGTGTCGCTCTCGAAGATCTCCACGGGAGTGTTGGCGCCGTTGGCTGGAAAGGTATAGGTATAATTTCCGTCATCCCGGGAGCTTGCGCCCATACCCCCCCCTCGAATGATGACACTGTGCCAGGGAGTGTTATCGCTTTGACGTCCGTAGAAAACATTCATGGAAGCCGGTGTGCCCCCGCTTGCGGCCAGTACCTTGTCAGGCAGCGCCTCTGCCATGGCCCGATAAATAATCTCCGTGATGAAATGACCGACCTGCATCCGGGCCGCAACGGCTACCGGGAACCTGCAATTGACAATGCTCCCTTCCGGGGCCTTCATGGTGACAGGAGCCGAACATCCATCATTGTTTGGAATTTCCGGATCGAACATGCTCTTCATGGCCATGTGGACGTAGGCGTAAGTGAAGTTGAAGACAACATTGCCACCCCAGTCCACCTGGGGCGAGGACCCCTCGAAGTCCACAGTGATTCCGTCTCCCTCAACCTCCACGGCCGCCTTGATCACAATGTCGTCTTTTCCCTCCATCTGCTCGACAATCCCCTGGGCCCGGTAGATTCCGTCCGGAACCTTGGCAATGGCCCCCCGCATACTCTTCTCGGTGCGACCTATGATCTCGTCGGCAAGGTCGTCCAGGTTTTCCATTCCATACTCTTCGAGCATTTGGCAGACCTTTTCGGAGCATACGTGGTTGGCGGCAATCTGGCTCCGTATGTCGCCGATGACCTCATCCGGAGTCCGGACGTTCCAACGGATCATCTCGATGACCGCGTGGTTGATAACACCCCCGTCCTCCAGCTTTACCAGGGGGATGAAGAGGCCGTCTTCAAACACGTCATGGTTGTCCGAGGAGACACGGCCGCCGATATCGGAATGATGAAAAACACAGGCCGTATACGCCACGAGGTTTCCCTTGTAAAAAATGGGGCTCATGACGCACACATCGTTCAGGTGTCCCGCAAGGGCCCAGGGGTCGTTGGTGATAAAGACATCCCCGGGTTTGTATTCATCCGTGGGGAGCTTGTTGACAAGGCTCTTGATGCCAAGGGCCATGGCCCCCGACTGCCCCGGGGTGGCAAAGGTTCCCTGGGCCAGTTCCCTGCCTTTCCTGTCGGTGAACATGCAGGTGTAGTCATGGGCGTCCCTCAAAAGGCTTGAAAAGGCCGTCCGCGAGACAGTGGTATCGGCTTCGTCGACAATGGAGATCAGCCTGCGCCAGAGTATCTCCAGGGTTACAGGATCAAAGTTCTGTCCCATTCTTGTCCTCCTATGAGTAGTGCTGAGTGCCCCCAGGGCCGGGCTATTCGCTCTTGGGAAGATCGAGCCATACAAAGCCGTATTCATCCACGGAGACCGTGGCATCTTCTCCCACGATAATGGTGGATTCGCGCTCCTCAATAATGGCGGGCCCTTGAAATTCGGCACCCGGGAAGAGCTTGTATCGATCGTAGACTGTATAGGGGATAAAGTCTTTTGCGATTCCGGAGAAGGCGTTTCTTTTCCCCTTGACGGCATCGTTGAGGGAACCCCTGATCCTTTCCGCACGGGGCAGTTTCAGCAGCCTCTCTGGGAGTTTCGCTCGAACCTTGAAATTGATGAATTCAACGGGGCTGTCCGGATAGGTGCGGCCGTAAAGTTTCTGATAGATGCCATCAAAGCGTTCCCGGACGGTCTGTTTACTAATCGAGGTAAAGTCCGCCTCGGGAATGGAGACGTTCGTTTCGGAGCCCTGCCCCACAAAGCGCATATCCACGGAACGTTCGTGTTGAACGTCATCGGCCGAGCCGGATTTCTGAAGGGTTCGCGCTCCTTCTGTTTCAAGGTCCCGGAAGACATCCTCAATCTCTGCGAATTCGGCATCCTGCAGGGAAACCTTGTGACTCCTCACCAGATCAAAGGCCCGGGGGGCGGTAAAAAACCCTAATGCCGAACCCACTCCTGCGTTGGGCGGCACAATGAGCTTGGGGGACCCCAGTTTTTTGGCTAGGCCGTAAGCATGGACAGGCCCTGCACCGCCGAAGGCCGCCACCGACACCACTTTTGGGTTTCCGCCCTTTTCAGCGATGTGTGTCTTGGCCGCCGCGGCCATGGTCTCGTTGATGAGATCGTGGATACCCCATACCGCCTGAATGAAGGAAACCCCCAGGGGTTTGGCGATCTTTTCCTCAATGGCCTTTCCGGCTCCCTCCTTGTCTAGCTTCATCTCTCCGCCGAGGAAGTAATCCGCGTCCAGGTAGCCCAGAAGGAGGTCCGCATCCGTCACGCCGGGGTTCTCGCCTCCCCGTGCGTAGCACACCGGGCCCGGGTCGGCACCCGCGCTCTCGGGTCCCACCTGGAGTGTCCCCAGCCGGCTCACCTTGGCAATGCTGCCGCCGCCCGCCCCGATCTCCATGAGGTCCACCACCGGCACCTGGATAGTGAGACCGCTTCCCTTCATGAATCGCTGCACACGGCCGACCTCAAAGGTGGGCACGATCCCTGCCACACCACCCTGGATGAGACAGCTCTTGGCCGTGGTTCCCCCCATATCGAAGCAAAACATCTCCGGCAGGTTGAACATCTTTCCATAGTACTGCCCGCTGATAACGGCGGCGGTGGGGCCGGATTCGATGATCCGGACCGGAAACTCCGCGGCCGTGTCCACGGAAGTGATACCGCCGCTTGAGAGCATGATGAAAAGCTTGCCGTCAATTCCAATGGATTTCAGGCGGTCTTCCAGCTTGGAGAGATAACGGCCGGTGAGCGGTTTCACATAGGCATTGGTGACGGTCGTGCTCGTGCGCTCGTATTCACGAATCTGGGGCAGGACCTTGTAGGAGACCGACACGGAAATTCCCGGTGCCTCTTCTTCAATGATTTCCTGGAGCATCATTTCATGGGTAGGGTTTTCAAAGGAGTTGAGAAGACAGACCCCGATGGACTCCACGCCCCTTTTGAGGAGTTCCCGGACCACTGTGCGGGCCTCTTTAGGATCTAGAGGCTTGAGCACGGTTCCGTTGCTGCGAACCCTCTCATCTACTTCCAGTCGCAGCCGTCGGGGAACCAGGGCCTCGGGAAACTCTGCAAAGATGTCGTAGGGCGCGTAGCGGATTTCGCGTCCCAGCTCGAGGACATCTCGGAAACCCTGGGTCGTAATAAGACCGGTTGGCGCACCCTTTCGCTCGATGATGGCATTGATCACAAGAGTGGTGCCGTGGATGATCTCCTCTAGTTTTCCCATGAGATCGGGGACCCGTTTCTCCAGCTCACGGATGCCCTGCTCCACGGCATCCGAAGGGTCCTGGGGGGTGGTCAGGCATTTGTTGATCCTGATTTCTCCTGTTTCATCGTTCAACAGTACAAAATCCGTAAATGTTCCGCCGATATCGCAACCCAAACGGTAGCGCTTTTGTGACATGGAATCCTCCTGCGTTAAAAGCCTTTGCCCTTACCAGGGGAAACGGCCGGGGGGGTCCGCGTCCCTCTCCATGCTATGCTTCGTACTCTTGTTAGCGGGAAAAGGCCCCCGGCCGTTTCCCCTGGTAAGGGCAAAGAACGATTTACGTGGGTGAAAGGCCGTCGTTCAATGGGGCAAGGGATGAATCGATGGGAGTATGCTGATTCAAAGGACAGATCAAGGTTCATTCCATTCATCGCACCCACTCCATGCGCGTCCGCCCCGGTTTTCTCTCTGATCCTTTTGTTTCTTTGCCTTCCATCGACAAGAGTGGTTACGTTAAAGAGTGAAACCTTTCGTCGATTAGAAGGCATTGTGTAGGAACAAGGAGAAGAAGGATCTCTGCATGATCTATTTATTTCATAAAACTTGGAATATACAAAACGATATCTGGAAAAATAGTCAATATAATGATACACAAGAGGCAAGCAAGAAGAAAATAGCTTGCACTTTTATATATAATAGCTATGCTAATATCCATTGAAAGGGCTTTTACTACATATATATTCACGCCTACCGGTGGCGTTATTGCCCCCATAGTTGTTACCATTGTTAATATAATTGCAAACCAAACCGGATCAAATCCTAGTGCCATTCCCAATGGGAAAAATATTGGAATCGTCAAAACCAGGAACCCCAAGGCATCGACAAAACAACCCCCAATAAAATAAATGCCTAAAATAATTAATAATATTAAATAGTTTGAGACAGGAAGACCCGCTGCAAACTCGGCGAGTTCAAATGGAATTCTTGTTACGGCCATGAAGCGACCGAAAACGATGGCGCCGGTAACCAGGACGAAGGCCATGCAGGATACCTTTATGGTATCCCTTATAGATTTGAGGAAGTCTTTCATCCCTATTTTCTTCGCCGGGACCGTCACGAGCAGGGTCAGGAACACACCCGCGGCCCCGGCCTCGGTGGGGGTAAACAGGCCCATGTAGAGCCCGCCGATGACCAGGGCAAAGATGGCGATGGCATCGAACAATCCCTTGAGGGATAGTATTTTCTCCTTTAAGTCGGTTTTCGGTCCGGCAGGCCCGTAGGTCGGGTGAAGCTGGCACAATACGATGATGGTGAGGATGAAGAGGAGGCCCAAAATAGCAGCAGGTAATATCCCCGCCATAAAAAGCTTGATAATGGACTGCTCCGTCTGAAGTCCGATGATGATCAGGATCACGCTGGGCGGCATGACGGAACCCAGGGTTCCGCCGGTTGCCACGGTGCCGCTGCTGAGCCTCGGGTCGTATTCGTACTTTTTCATCTGCGGTAGGGCGATGGCCCCCATGGTAGCGGCCGTGGCCGTGTTGGATCCGCAGATGGCTGCGAAGAGCTCGTCCGCCCCGATGGTTGCAATGGCTAGCCCACCCCGCCAGCTCCCGAACCACGTGTACGCCGTTTTGTAAAGCTTTTCCGCAATTCCTGAGTAAAAAGCCAGGTACCCCATGAAAACGAAGAGTGGAATGGCGGTCAGGCCATAGCTGGAAAAGCTCGCCCAGAGATCGGCGCTTATCATGCCCATGGCCGCTTCAAAGGAGATCAACTGGGCAAACCCGAAAAAGCCCACCACAGCCATTGAAAAGCCCACGGGCATTCCAAGAAAGAAAAGGGAAAAAAGGAGCAGAAAAATACCTATTATACCGGCTAATTCAGGACTCATTTATCATCCCTTTCAGGCCCAAAGAATACATCCAGCATGTCCACCGCTAAAACGACACAAAGCATGAAACAACCAATGGCCACGCAATAGACAAATGGGTAAAAGATGATGCGAAGGGTCTCGGTGACCTCCCCCTTGTCCTTCAGAAGAGTCCCCCATTTCATCGTTTGAAAACCCGCAATGGAGAACACGAAAATACAAACAATCGAGTTCACTACCGTTATGACACGCTTCAGCTTTTCCGGAAAATAGGTTACAAGGATATCCACTGCGATGTGCCCGCGTTCCATCTGGGTGAAGCCCAATGCAAAGGCCGTCACGAGGGCCCCCAGAAATCCCACCAGTTCAAAAGTGCCCTTGATGGGGACCCAGACAGTGCGAAGGAAGATATTGGAACAGATGAGAGCCACCAAAACCACAAGGGCGAGACCCGCGAGACACAACATGAAATTGTTCAAGCCCCGGCAGATCTTTCGCAGTATTCTCATTTCACCTCCCCCTCCCAGGGACAACCCGTGGTAAATCCATGCGACTCCGCACCCATTGCCGATTTGTGCGTTTGTTGAAGAACGCCCCCACTCGGGAAATACCTTCCAAAGGCGTCGGCTCCACGAGGGGGGCGGCGGGACGACAAGTAGCGCTACACATACTTTTTAAATCGTTATTCCGAGTACTTATCCCTGAATGCCTTTATATCTTCGATAATTTGGGCCCCGGGGAATCCTTTCGCGGTTGCATCCTTGACCCATCCCTGGACCATAGGATCCAGCATGGCATTCCATTGAGCCAGTTGCGCATCCGAGAGCTCAATGAATTCAACACCCTGATTCTTTTTTGACCATTCAATGGATTCCAAAACATGATTATCCATGTAGTTTCCAACCCATTTGCAATGCTCAAGAGACATATCTTCAATAACTTTTTTGACATCATCAGGCAATGAATCCCATTTTTTTTGATTCATTACCACTGAAAATGGGTAAATAACCGCATTTGTTATCGTTGAATATTTACAGATTTCGGCAAATTTAAAGTCTTTCATCACTTCAAGAGAAGAAAAAAGCCCTTTGACCACGCCCTTCTGCAAGGCTTCTGGCGTTTCCGCCATGGGCATACCCACCGCATTGGCCCCCCAAATTTTCAATACCTCGGCAGCCATGCCGGATCCCCGGACACTTACACCCTTCAAATCGTCCAGAGTCCTGATGGGCACACTCATCATCAGGTTCGCCGGAGCCGAAGTAAACATGGTAATCACCTTGAGTCCATCAAACGCCTTTGGCTGGTACTTCTTGTACAGATCAAAAAGGGTCAACCCGGCCACATAGGAATTGGGGAACTGGAGGGGCAAGCTGGTGGCGTTCGTCACGGTGAAGCGCCCCGGCTGGTAGGCCATGCACATTACACCCATGTCAGCCTGACCAAGTGCCACGCCGTCCACCATCATCTTTTGTTTCAGAAGGGACCCACCCGGAAAGGTCCGGATGGAAACCTTACCATTGGTCCTCTTTTCGATCTCCTTTTTCCAGTGTTCCATTTGGATAGAAGGGAAGGTTGGACTGGGCGATCCCGAGGCGTAATTCAAGTTGATGGTTTCCGCGGCGACGGGCTGGGAACCGACCGTGAGAAAAAGAAAGCAGAACACGCAAAGAAAGCAAATCCCCAATCTGGCAAAATCTTTCATGGTAACCCTCCTTTGATTTGAGTTTGAAGTATCAATAAAAATACTTCTTCCAAAACTCCTTGCCTTCATCCATTCTCTCCTTCCAGTACCTGTCGAACTTTTCCTCAAAAAAGGACTCAAGCCTCTGAAACCACCTTCTATGGCGTTTTCCACTTTGCCTTTCCTCCAGTACATCAGCGAGGAATACAGAGATTTCAGTCAACTTCTCTTTTGGGATATAAGCGCTTGCGCCTTTTTTAACCGACTTCACCAGATTCTGAGGGTTCAGGGCATGAGCCGTCAGCATGAGCGTTGGAATGTCCAGCTTCGTTGTCACCTCCAGAAGCCTGTAACCATCCACCCCCATGATATCCAGGATCGCTGCGTCGTAGGTTTTTGTCTCAAGGAGATGTTTCGCCTCCTTGAAGCTCTGAACTTTTTCCACCTCGCACATGCTTAGAATTCCCTCTATGGAGTCGAGAACATCCGGCTCATCGTCCACTGCCAGAACCTTTTTTCCTTTCAACTCCACCGGTGATTCCATGACTGCAATCCTTTCCGTTCCGGATTTGCCTGATCTCTTCGGGTATAAAACCCGTTTACTGACCCTGACTCTTTATTGCTTCCAAAATTTTTTCCGGCGTCATAGGCAGCTCTTTCAGGCGCACTCCAATGGCATCGAATATTGCGTTGGCTATGGAGGGCGCCGTAGGGACCAGACCGGGCTCACCCACGCCCTTGGCGCCAAAGGGGCCCTCCTCGTCATGGGTCTCGACGCATTCCACGTGGATCGGGAAGTCCACATCAGGAGCTGACAGGACCTTGTAATCCAGGAAATTGGGGTTCATGTTTTTGCCCTTCTCCGACCTGTACTCCTCAGAGAGGGCATAGCCAATCCCCGTCAGGACGCCGCCGTAGATCTGGCCGCGGATGGCCTGCCTGCTCAAGACCTTGCCCACGTCGTGGGCGGCCACGAAGTTGAGGAGGCTGACCTTGCCGGTTTCCAGGTCCACCTCCACCTCAGCACCCTGGGCGCCGAAAATGTAAGCTGCGGAGGTGTTTCCTCTGCAGGTTTTCCTGTCGATCATCTCGTTGCAGGGATCGTAAAAAGCCTCGGTTATGATCATCGTTCCCTGCTCCTTGTAGTGTGCCTCCCGGAGAATCTCCTCGAGCTGCAGCCGAAGGAGCGGATTGTCCGGGTCCGCCCTAAGGAAGACCACGTCCTCGCGCATGTCGAAGTCCGACGGCTGGAGCACCCGCCCGAAGTCGATATCAGGAGTGTCGTATTCCGGGTTTTTCCTCTTTTTTTTCTTCTCCTTGAACTCGATCCTCGGCATGAAGTGCTCCGAAGCAAGATCGAATATTTTCTTCCGGGCCTTCCGGGCCGCCTGGATGGCAGCGTTGCACGCCGTGAACGCCCCCCGGCTTGCATGGGTCCCCACATCCCACGGGCATGTGGCCGTGTCTCCAGTGACCACCTTCACCTTGGCCGGTGTCACGCCCAGGGCCTCGGCGGCAGCCAGGCTCAGGGAGACCTCGAATCCCTGCCCCATCTCCACGCCCCCGGCCATCACCGTGACATTCCCGAAGTCGTCCAGCTTCATGATTACGCCGGAACCGTCCGACTTGTAGACCCTGCCGGAGCCGCCTACATGGAACAGGCACGCCATGCCCACGCCCCGGGCCTTTCCGTTCCCTGCATTCCGTCCCTTACCTCTCTTGTTCTTCCAGCCGAGCTTTTCAGCAACCACCCGCATGCACTCATCGTGTCCGCACGAGGTGATGTTCAGACCCATGGGCGTGATGTCGTTGGGGATGTTCCTGTTCTGCTGGCGAAAATCATAGGGATCGATCCCCGCCTCCTCGGCCAGGTGGTCCAGATTGCTCTCAATGGCAAATGCGGCTTGGGGGTTCCCGTATCCCCGCATGGCCTGGCAGTAGGTGTTATTCGTGTAAACGATCTTGGTTTCGAAAAACACATTGGGGACCCTGTAGATGCTCGATATAGGAAGCATCATGACGCTTGGAGTGGTGGCCCCCCAGGACGTGTAAGCGCCGTTATCCAGGAGCATCCTTACCTCCCTGAAGGTCAGCTTCCCATCCTTGTTGCAACCCTGAATAATATGGCTCCGGGTGGGCTGGCGGGGGGAGAGTGTGATGAACTCCTCTTCACGGCTCAGGACGATCTTGACGGGCTTGCCTGTCTTGTAGGCGAGGAGGATGGTGATGTACTCGTAACCATGGGTATCCAGACCGGTCCCGAAGGAGCCTCCCAGGGTGGGCAGGATCACCCTGGAATTTTTACCCTTGAGTCCCATGGCCTTGAGGGCCTTGTTGAAGTCGTTCTGGGCGAGAAATGGAATCTGCGTCTTGGTGTGGATGATAAGGTTGTTCTGAATGTCGAACTCGGCCACACACCCGGCGGTTCCCATGCAGGTCTGCTGGATCAGCTGCGTCTCAAAGGAGTCCTCGGCGATGTAGGCCGACTCCTGCTTTGCCTTTTCCACATCCCCAGAGACGAATTTCCACGGTACCGGAACAATGTTGTCCTTCTTGGGCCGGCCCCTGGGGTCGGTCTCGTGGATGAGCGGGGCACCTTCCTTGAGCGCCTCCTCGGGATCGAATACCCCGGGGAGTTCTTCATACTCCACCTCGATCAGGTCCACGGCCTCTGCCGCGATATCCGGGTCAATGGCCGCCACCGCCGCCACTTCGTCACGGAACTGCCGGACCTTGTCTCGTTTGAAAATGAAGTTGTCCTTGATAAAGCCATGGCGAATCATGGGGGAGTTGTCCCCGGTCAGCACGGCCCGAACCCCGGGCAGGCGCTCCGCCTTGGACGTGTCGATATTCTTGATCCTGGCATGTGCGTATTCGCTGTACTTGATTTTCCCATAAAGCATGCCGGGCCTGACAAGGTCGTGAATGTAAACGGCCTTTCCAGCCGCCTTGTCCGGCGCGTCCGGTCTGGGGTATTCGGTACCTATGAAACTGTATTTCGCGGTCATTTGTAGCCTCTTATAACTAATAAGGTTTCAGGCACCGGATTCAGCGTCTCCATGTGTTTTTGATGTGAGGCTTTCAACTCCCCATTTGAAGGGACGCCTTTTGCCGGGCCTATTTAGCCTGTGATTCATTCACCCGTTTCAGCCGGCTTTTTCCCGCATGGCGTCGGCCGCCTCCTGAACGGACTCCACTATTTGGACATAACCCGTGCAACGGCAGAGGTTTCCGGAGATACCCCTCTTGATCTCTTCCTCGGTCGGATTCTGGGTCTCGTTCAGGAGCGCCGTCGCCGACAAGATCATGCCGGGAGAGCAGAAACCGCACTGGATCCCGCCCTTTGCGACAAAGGCCTCCTGTACCGGGTGGAGCTTATTGCCTTCCCCGATCAACCCTTCGATGGTGGTCACCGCCTTGCCTTCGATCTCAAAGACCGGATACAGGCAGGAGTCCACGTTGATCCCGTCCACGAGAACCGTGCACGCACCGCATTCCCCCTGGCCGCACCCCGGCTTGGTCCCATTCAGATCGAAGACGTCCCTCAGGACCTCGAGGAGCATCCTGTGGGACTCCACCTCTGCAGAGACCTCGTGACCATTCAGGTTAAAGCGAATGGTTTTCTTCATCCGTTTTCCTCCACAGCCCCTTTGGGAATCAGCAGGGGCGCAACCGGATGTGTGCCGGCCAAACCCTCTGTCGTTCCCGTTTCTTGCAATGCATTATGAGACGTTCTCCAAGGCCTGGAGGATCGCCCGCTTGACCAGGACCCCGGACATGGTTCTCCTGTACCAGTCCGTGGAACGCACGTCCGTGATAGGGCTCACCTCTTCTTCCACAAGTCCCATGACCTCTTCCAGGAGCTCCGTCGTGACCTCTCGTCCCTCCAGCGCCTTCTCGGTCTTGGTGAGCCGGAGCGGCACCGGGGCCACGGCACCCGCTGCCAGACGGCACACCGTGCAGGTTTTTCCTTCCATCGCCACCAGGGCCGCCGCATTGATCAGGGCGATGTCCTGGTGAACCCTGCCTGCCTTGAAAAATGCTGTCCCCGTATTCTTCCCCGGACGCGGCACATGGATGGAAGTGAGGACCTCAGTTCCATCCATGCAGGACTGGCCGGGGCCCTTGAAAAATGTTTCCGCCGGTACATCCCGGCTACCCCCCGGGCCTTTCAGAGTAAGGGTCGCGCCCAACACCAGGAGAGGAGGCGCGCAGTCCGCAGAGGGGGCCGCATTGGCCAGGTTCCCCCCGATGGTGGCCACGTTTCGCACCTGCGGGTTGGCCAGGACGCGGACCGCCTGGCTCAGGGCCGTGCAGGAACGGGCGATCTCTTCGTCCCTTTCAATATCCCGAAACAGGGTCGTGCTCCCGAGCCTGAGGCCTCCATTCCAATGAATCCCTTGTAGTTGCGGGATATTTCTGAGGGAGATAAGGGTGTCAGGCTGGATGGCACGCTGCTTCATGCGGACGATCAAATCCGTGCCGCCGGCGACATACCGGGCATGGCCTTTTTGTTTCTCCATCAGGACAAAGGCTTCCTCGAGGTTCTTCGGTAAATAGTAGTCAAACTTCTTCATGGATTATCCCCGTTATCAAACCGTCCCAGTACCAGAACAGGCGCACATCATGAATCCCTGTTGTCGAAAACCCTCTTGCTCTTCCTCTCTGAGCGCGGAAGACTTCCGTAATCCACTATTTCAATGGAAGCGCTCACAAGGATCTGCTTCTTGATGTCCGCGGCTATTCGATCCGACAGCTTCCGATCCCTGCTGCTGTCCACACCGCTTTCCCGTTCCACACGGACGGTCATGTAGTCCTTTCCATCGTCTTTTCGATCCAGCACAAGCTGGTACTCGCTGCCAATGCCGGGTATTCCCGACAGGACGTGATCCACCTGTCCGGGATAGACATTGACAGCCCTGAAAATGACCATATCGTCGGATCGCCCCAAGAGCCTGTCATGTCTCGGCAGGATGGATCCGCAGGGACACTCTCCGGGGATCAGCCTCGTCAGGTCCCTTGTCCTGTACCGGATGAGTGGGACCGCCTCCTTTCGTAAGGTGGTGATCACCATCTCACCGGTTTCCCCTTCCGGAACCGGCTTTAGGGTCTCTGGATCGAGGATTTCCAATATGTAATAGTCCGCCCAATAGTGAATCCCGGAGTGGTGGTGGCAATCCAGCCCGGCCCCCGGGCCATAGAGCTCCGTCATGCCGGTGATGTCGTATATGTGCTCCACGTCGAGTAAATCCCGGATGCGATTACGCATGGAGTCACTCGAGCGCTCGGACCCCAAGATGACCTTGCGGAGATTGAGCTTGTTCAAGATCCCCCTTTTGGTCACCTCTTCAGCAAGCAAAAGCGCCATGGAGGCCGTACAGGTCATTACTGTGGTCTGAAAATCCAGCATGAACTGGCACTGCATTTCGATGTTTCCCGGCCCGATGGGAATCGCCATGGCGCCAAAGGCCTCGCAACCCATTTGAAAACTGACCCCTGCCGTCCAAACCCCGTAGCCCGAAGAGATTTGGACACGATCCTCCGGGGTGAGCCCCGCCATCTCATAACAGCGGGCGAAAAAATGGGTCCAGTCATCAATGTCTTTTTGCGTGTAGCAAAGGACCTTTCGCTTGCCGGTGGTTCCTGATGAGGCGTGAATGCGAACAACCTTTTCAAAAGGCACGGAAAGGAGCGGAAAAGGGTACCCTTTCTGTAAATCTTTGGAGGTCGTGAAAGGCAGCTTTCCCAGATCGCCGAGGTGTTGGATATCGGCAGGGGACAGACCGGCGTCTTGCAGCCTTTTCCGATAGATTTCAGAGCCTTCATAGGCGTGTTTCACGGTCCACCTCAAGCCCTTTTCCTGGACCGCTCGAAGCTCTTCTTTTGTCTTCACCGAGGGGAGAAACGTTCTTTCCAATTTTTACTCCAATCTGGAAATATGATGCCTTTCAATGCCCCGTGCTCATCCGTTCGGTCCGCTGGGCATTGGCACTATACGGAGTGGAGCGCCGGCAAAGAGGTGGAGCAACCGTGCCTAAAAGATATTGGCCTCAACGTGTTCCCCGAAAACGTCCCGGAAAACGCCGGCCATCTCACCCACGGTTGCGTAACATTTGCAGCAATCCACGAGACAAGGCATGACATTCGTCCCGTCACCTGCGGCATGCTTCAGGGCATACAGGCTCTTTTGAACGGCCTTGTTATCCCTTTCCTTTCTCAACTGCCGCAGGCTCTTGATCTGCAGATCCGCCCATTCCTCATTGTACTCATGGAGTTCTACCTCCATGTCCACTCCTTCAGTGTACTTGTTCACCCCAACCTTCGTTACCGTCCCGTCCTGAAGCTTCTTTTCATACTCGTAGGCCTGGCGCGCCACCTCTCTCTGGGCATAGCCCGAAGAGACCGCTTTCACCATGCCTCCCGCTTTTTCGATAGCCTCCATCTCTTCCAGAATCCTGTCTTCCATCTGCTTTGTGAGGGTTTCCACGAAATAGGATCCACCCAGCGGGTCGACCGTGTCCCGCAGACCAACTTCATCCATGAGTATTTGGAGGGTTCTCAGTGAAAGGAGCGTGGCCCTTTCGGTCGGGATGGTAAAGGCCTCGTCAAAGCTGCACAACGCCGTGGTCTGGGCGCCGGCAAGGGCTGCGGCGAGCTCGTAGTAGGCACCCCGCATGATGTTGTTTTCGGGCTGTTCCTTGGTCATGCCCGACCCTCCTCCACCGAACAGGCCTCTCAGGAAGAGGGCCTTCTTGTTCTGCACGCCGTAGCGCTCCCTGAGGAGTTTCGCCCAGAGCTTCCTGGCGGCCCGGAACTTGGCTACGGTTTCCCAGATGTTCCCATAGATATTCAGGTTGAAAGAGAAGCGGCCGACGAAATCCTCCGCCTTGTAACCCCGGGCCTCGACGTTGTCGATGTAAGCAAAGGCTATCATCAGGGCATAGGCGATTTCCTGGGCGGGGGTGGCGCCGGATTCGCGGACATGGTAGCCGCAGACAGAGACGGGATTGCACTTGGGCAGGGATTTCATGCTGTACTCTATGGTATCCCCGATCAAACGGACCGCAGGTTCTACCGGATAGATCCAGGCCCCCCTCCCGATCATCTCCTTGAGAATATCGTTCTGGGGTGTTGCGGATATCTGGCTCTTGTCGTAACCGTATTTTTCCGCAACGGCCTGATACATGGCGAGCATGATGGAGGCCACTGCGTTGATGGTGAGCCCGGACCCGATCCGATCGAGCTGGATATCCTTGAAGGCGATCTCAAAATCCCTCAGGGAATCCACGGCCATGCCTACACGCCCGACCTCGCCTTCGGCCATAGGACTATCCGAGTCATAGCCCATCTGGGTGGGCAGATCGAAGGCCACGTTCAAACCGGTCTGCCCGTTTGCAATCATGAGTTTGAACCGTTCATTGGTCTCCGCCGGCGTTCCGAATCCCGTATACTGCCTCATGGTCCAGCTTCGGCTGCGGTATCCCAGAGGGTGTATGCTGCGGGTGAAGGGAAATTCTCCGGGCTCCGCTAGATCCTTGTCATATTGGAACCCTATGTTTTCAAGGTCTTTCGGTGTATAAACAGGCTTTACTTTGATTCCAGATTGAAGAATAACTTCTTTTATAACATCTTTTTTATCTTTTATATAAGTTGCTACTCCCATTATATCACCTCTATTTTCAATAATTCATAATGTTAATGGGCCAAGCTGTTAATTTTTAAATTGTTTTGAATAAAAGATGTTATCTGATCAAATTTGACTCCTCCCGGGAAGATGCCCTTCACGCCGATTTTTTCCAGGGCGGGAATGTCCCTGTTGGGGATCACTCCCCCCACGACTACCATTTTGTCCCCGATACCCCTCTGCCGGATCAAATCCATCAATTTCGTGCAGATGGGGATATGGGCCCCGGACATGATGGACAGCCCGATCACATCGACGTCTTCCTGGATTGCCTGGTTCACGATCCCCTCGACCGTCTGATGAAGACCCGTATAAATAACCTCCATACCGGCATCTTTGAGTGCGTGAGCAACCACTTTAGCGCCCCTATCATGTCCGTCTAAGCCTGGTTTTGCTACTATTATGCGTATTTTTTTGGCACTCATATTTTCATTACCTCCTAAATTTTGAAAAAATATGATAAGTTGCCGATTTTGCAACCATTCTAAACCCTAGAGGACGCCTGTTTCTCCCATCTTCTCCAGTTGCGAATCCGACAAGCCCAGGAGATCGCCGTAAACCTCCCTGTTGTGTTCCCCATGCCTGGGAGGAAATGAGAGCGCCTGCCCGGATTCTTCCAGGAACCTCGTCCTGTAAGGCGGTGGCGAGAGAATGAGGCGTTTGGACGTCTTTGGGTCCAGACTCGTCAGGAGGCGCTTTTTCACAAGTGGATCCCGGATGACGTCCGGAATCTCCTTTATCTCACTCACAGGGACCGTGATGCTGTTCAAAAGCTCGATCAGATACGCGGTTGGATGGTTGGATGTGATGGACTCTATGGCTCGATGGAGATTTTCCACATCCTGGAGGCGACCGTTGTTAAGCTCGTATTCTGGCTTGTCGAGCTCTTTGAAGGGTTCCAGGGAGGCGAGGGCCTTCCACTGTCGGTCGTTTCCCACCGCAACATAGATAAAACCGTCGCGCGTTCTGTAGACGTTGACGGGGCAAAAAAAGGAGTGGGAATTCCCGCGTCTGCTCACGTGCTCCCCGAAACTGGCGGTCAAGGCTATGGGGACCGTCAACCAGGAAACGGAGGACTCAAACATGGAAAGATCGATCCGCTCACCCTCGCCGCTCATATGGCGGGCGAGCAAGGCCTTCATGATCAGTCCGTAGGCATGCTCGCTGGCTCCCATATCCGGGAGGGGAATACCTATGGTGTGAGGCGTTTCCCCCGGTTCTCCCGTCATTTCCATGAGGCCGGACCTGGCCTGAAGTATGGGGTCGTAAGCCCCTTCGTTGATTTCCGGTCCGAAGCCGGTTACCCCTAGCCATATGAGGTCAGGCCTGACCTTTTTGAGGGTTTCATAGTCGATCCCCAGCTTGCGGTAGTTCCGTGGCAACTGATTGGTGATAAAGACATCGGACTTTTCGACAAGAGAATGGAACAACTCCCTGCCATCATCCTCGGCCAGGTTGAGCGTGATGGCCTTTTTCCCTGCATTGATGCACAGGTAGTAGGCGTTCATCAGCTCCTCACCCAGCACGTCAAAACCGATTTTACGGTTCGGGTCGCAGTGAACCGGATGCTCTATACGGATCACCTCCATCCCATCATGGGCCAGCCGATAGGTCAGATAAGGGACCACAGTAGCCTGCTCCAATGCCAACACTCTTAATTTTTTAAAAAAATTCATGGCTGCAGATCCTTTAAAATTTATTTAATATTAATATATTAATAATATTCCCCTGTCAAGCAATTTTCTCGCCCATTTGTGAAAAATCTATTGATATAATTAATAATATTTAATGACCATTAGGATTGCTTTTGAAAACCAATTTACCAAGGAATGAACTTTATGAGAAATTTTGGACAATGTTCAGCCTAATATAGTTCATTGAAATTCATTTAAAATATCATGTTTTAGTAAAATTTATCTGAAATATAGTTTCAATTTATGCATAATATAAACCAGTATATTCATCCTTATGGTGAGGTAACAAAATTCAACAAAGGGTTATTTAATAAGTCTATTAATAATTAAACCCTTGATCTTTGGCGGTTTCCCTCTCATCTCTTCTTATGCGAAAGGACAGTCTCAGGCTCCGGTTTAACGATCTGCGGTCCCTTGGCCGTAGTCCTGCCGGACTCCGCTTTGCAGGGATAGAAGGGTGGGAGGAAAAGTTAGGCTCAGGTATCACCTGCCAGTAAGGAAGCCGTCTATGCCCTCGTCTCCACCACCGTCGATCCGTGCCCGTCCATTTTTCTTTGGGAAAATTCAGACGAAGCAGAGGCGCCGTCAACCTTTACACCCGCCTGGATTTCCGCGGTAGCATCCTCCCTTCATCTACGTGAGAGACGGGAAGCTTTACGGCGTCATGTCCTCGATTATCTGATTCCCGAACCGGGGGCTTTTTTCATCATGGACCGGGGGTATCTCGATAAAGAGCGGCTCCATTTGGAACTCAGCCTCCACACAATCCGCAGATTTTGAATATCTCCGGCCCCAAAAAAATGCAATTAAATCAGTCAGATAACGAATAAAACTAAATGAGTTCGTCTATCAGAGCACACTCCAGGCCAAAGGCATCCCCGACGCCTTCACATGTCACCTTCCCCTGGATGACATTGGCCCCCAGCCTTATGGCTGGATTTTCCTGCATGGCCCGCTTCCAGCCTTTATTGGCAATTTCCAAGGCATATGGAAGCGTAGCGTTCGTCAGGGCAAGGGTAGATGTCTTTGCTACGGCGCCGGGCATGTTGGCCACACAGTAATGAATTACGCC
>JASFQI010000064.1:0-18483 GCA_050115555.1 Desulfobacteraceae bacterium | reverse complement strand
TCCCCCATCAGGTTTAAATAAGGTTTGGGAATCGTTCGAGCGCAATAAAACAAAGAAAAAATATCATATTTTCAGATACTTGTCAAGCATGTTCGGGCTTTGAGTATCTGATTGCTCTGCCTTTTCCTGGGGCCGTTTTCCTGCGTTTTTGAACTGGCTGCCTGCCTCTCTTTCCCATGCGTATCGGGCAAAGTGTATGATGGGGGGTGATGGTCTCCCTTTCCGCGCATTCTTCGCAAATCCTCTTGTTGATTTCAATGCTCATCTTTCCCGGTCGGAATGCGCTTTCCCGTGTCTCTGGATCGAAACTCGGGCATTTCTCACAATTGTAGAAATTCCCGGGATCTTGTTCTTAAAATATCTATTTCAACGGTATCATTTTCCGGAAAGACTCTGTAGTTCCTTGTGATTCCAGTTTCGTTTCAGCCTCATTTCAGCCTTAACATTCAAGGGCTAAACCAGCAAAATCAACCACTTGCAAAACCTCATCCTCCCTTTAAAGAGGGAACGCAATCCCATTTGCATAGAAGCGACGAATAGGCCATAATGAGATCGCTTTTAAACAGAAAGGACGGTCTCATGGCAAAAAGAATTTCGGAAGAAGTCAGACAGGGGGTAGCGAAAGCCCACGACGCGGGGCATTCAAAGAAGAGTATTGCAGACCGGTTCGGCATCAGCGTTTCGAGCGTGACGCGAATCGTCCGGGAAGGGGGCTCGAAGGGTGCGAAGAGCGCCAAGGCCCCTCCCACCCAAAGCCAATCCCCGGAGGTGCAGAAAAAGATCGCAGAGGTCGAACGCCGTATTGCCGCATTGGAACGCAAGATCCAATACTACGGAGCCAGGAAAAAAGGTGTCGGGACTCGGGCGTGAGCAGGCCTCGGTCGTGCGTTTCCTGGTCCGCTTGGAAAGGTTGGCGGAGACGCTCCGCCCCGGCCCTCAAAGAGGCCCCGGGGCAGAGGTCATTTCTTTTTTTGGCGGGGAGAAAAAGGCCGACACCGGCCCCCTGCGGCCGTAGGCAGGATTACAGGGCGGTCCAGTCCAGCAGCACCTTTCCGGAAAGCCCGGAGTCCATCACCTCAAAGGCCTCCTCATACCGGCTGACCGGAAAACGATGGGTGATGACCGGCGAGATATCCAGGTCGCTTTGGAGCATGGTGATCATCTTGTACCACGTCTCAAACATCTCCCGACCGTAAATACCCTTCAGGATGAGGCCCTTGAGAATGATCTGCGTCATGTCCACCTGGATTTCATCGGGTGGGAGACCCAGAAGGGCCACACGCCCTCCGTAATTCATGGTGGTGATCAGGTCCCGGAACGCATCAGGGCTCCCGGACATCTCCAGCCCTACGTCGAATCCTTCTTTCATGCCCAGGTCTTTCATGGTACGGGCCACCGTGTCACGGGTGATGTTGACGGTCCGGGTGGCTCCCAGGGATTGCGCGAGATTCAGGCGGTAGTCGTTTCGATCCGTGATGACCACGAAACGGGCCCCCACGTGTTTTGCAATGGCCACGGCCATGATTCCGATCGGACCCGCCCCCGTGATCAGGACGTCCTCGCCGACCAGGTCGAACGAGAGAGTGGTGTGGGTGGCGTTGCCAAAGGGATCCAGGATGGCTCCCATCTCATCGCTGACCGAATCCGGAAGGCGGAAGACGTTGAACGCAGGGACCGAAAGGTACTCCGCAAAGCAACCGGGCCGGTGAACCCCCACCCCGATGGTATTGCGGCACAGGTGCCGTTTTCCGGCACGGCAGTTGCGGCAATGGCCGCACGTGATGTGCCCCTCGGCCGACACCCGGTCGCCGACCTTGAGTCCCTTGACCTCGCTGCCGATGACTTCGATGACCCCTGCAAACTCGTGCCCGATGGTCATTGGAACGAGAACGGTCCGCTGCGACCACGCATCCCAGTTATAAATGTGGATGTCCGTACCGCAGATGGCGGTCTTGACGATTCGAATGAGGACGTCGTTGGGACCGGCCTCGGGGACCGGCGCCTCTTCCATCCAGATGCCCTTTTGGGGTCGTGATTTTGCCAGGACCTTCATGGTGCGTTGCTTCATGGTCCTCTCCCGCCTCCGCGCTTCAGAGTGCGCCGGAGGAACATGCCTTGCCCGCGCTTTCCTCTCCCCGCTCGAGCGGGAAAGCGGGGGTTGGGGAGCCGCTCCCGCGGCATGGCGCCAGGGAGATCCCCTTGAAGACCGGGGAGCTGCGTCGGCCTCGCTTTTTTTTCGGTCCCTACCCGATGACGCCTAGCTTTTTCCCCACACGCTGAAACGTATCGATCGCCCGGTCCAGGTGCTCCGGGGTGTGGGCCGCGGACATCTGGGTGCGGATTCTCGCCTGGCCTTTCGGCACCACGGGGTAGCTGAACCCGATCACATAGATACCCTCCTCGAGCAGCCCGGACGCCATGTTCTGGGCCAGGACGGCGTCTCCCAGCATCACCGGAATGATAGGGTGTTCACCGGGAACCAGTGTGAACCCGGCCTGCTCCAGGCCGGCTCGAAAGGTCCTGCTGTTCTCTTTGAGGCGCGTTCGCAGGTCCCCGCTGGATTCCAGGAGGTCCAGGACGGCGATGGAGGTAGCCGCGATCACCGGTGCGAGGGTGTTGGAGAAGAGATAAGGCCGGGAGCGCTGCCGCAGCCATTCCACGATCTCCCTGCGGCCGGACGCGTATCCCCCCGATGCCCCGCCGAGGGCCTTGCCCAGGGTGCCCGTGTTGATGTCGATGCGGCCCAGGACATCGCACGCCTCGGGGGTGCCCCTGCCTTCCGGACCCACGAACCCCACGGCGTGGGAGTCGTCGATCATCACGAGGGCGTCGTAGCGGTCGGCCAGATCGCAGATCCCTTTCAGGTCGGCCATGATCCCGTCCATGGAGAAGACGCCGTCCGTCACGATGAGACGCGCGCGGCAGGACTGCGCCTCGATCAGCTGCTTTTCGAGATCGCGCATGTCGTTGTTCTGATACCGGAACCGCTGCGCCTTGCACAGGCGGATGCCGTCGATGATGCTGGCGTGGTTGAGGGCGTCGCTGATGACCGCGTCCTCCTCCCCGAGCAATGCCTCGAACAGGCCGCCGTTGGCATCGAAGCAGGAGCTGTACAGGATGGTGTCCTCGGTCCCGAGAAACGCGCTGATCCGTTTTTCGAGCTCCTTGTGAATGTCGAGCGTGCCGCAGATGAAGCGCACCGAGGACATGCCGAAACCGTACCGGTCCAGTGCCTCCTTGGCCGCCTGGATCAGCGTCGGATGGTTGGCCAGGCCCAGGTAGTTGTTGGCGCAGAAGTTGAGCACCTCGCGGCCGTCACGGGTGGTGATGGCGGCGTGCTGGGGCGAGGTGATGATGCGTTCGTCCTTGTAAAGGCCGCCCTGCTTGAGCTTTTCGACCTGCTCGGCCAGGCGGTTCAGAAGGTCTCGCTTCATGGGGTCCCTCCCGGGTGTGCGTTCCCGCCGTGGACATACGACTCGTTCCCGCAACGACTCTCCTGCGGGAGCGAGACCACGGGGACGGGTTTCTTCCACTCAGGGTAGGGGGGAGCATTTCCCGCCGTCAAGAAAATAACGACCCCTCTATGGGGCTGAAGGCAGGGAGAGGATCATTGGATCAGGTCATTGATTCCCAGTACAAGGACTGCGACCCCAGTCAGGGAAACGGCTCCGGAAAGGCTGCCGGCTTTCCCGGGATCGAAAGGGAGGCGCTGTCTCGTGATTCATCTGAACGCGAGAAGCGTGCCATTTTCTTCAAGCTCGGCGGCGTTCGCCGGCGTCAAGAGAGACCTCCTCGGGGTTCGAATCCGTGGGGCGTTCAGGATCGCGGTGTCGAGCCTTGCACCGAGGAACTACGCCGGTGTTGTGAGAATTGAATGAGAGAAACATGATTTTTTCGTTACAAGGACGGGTCAGGCGGTAACGATCAGGTAGGTGACGTAGACTGCATAGCAGAAAAGAAGCACTCCCCCGCCGGAGCGGGAGAGGGTATTCGTCCTGCGCATGAAAAACCAGGGCAGGGCGCTCGTGAACATCATCGCAAGGTAGTCGATGAAGAGACCGCTCTCGAAAAAGCCGCCGGGAATGGGAATGGGGCGGACCAGCGAAGCCACCCCCAGGACGCTCAGCAGGTTGAACACATTGCTCCCTACCAGGTTGCCGATGCTGATGTCCATTTCCTTGCGAATGGCGGCGACCACGGACGTGGCGAGCTCCGGAAGGGAGGTCCCGAAGGCCACAATCGTCAACCCGATGAACTTCTCGCTCACGCCCAGCGCTTTCATGATCACCACGGCCGAGTCCACCACGAGTTGAGCTCCGAAGACCACCCCCAGGATCCCCGCCGCGATCAGGAACACCTGCCTGGGGCGCGAGCCCACCTGCGCCACCTCCTCCACGCCGAGCTCGTCGAGGATCTCCTCCGGGGAGAGACCCTTTAGCGTTTCCGTCTTGGCCGCCCTGAAGTTGAAGAGGGTGTAGAGGATGATTCCTGCGATCAGGGTGGCGCCCTCGATGCGCCCCAGCATGGAGTTGAGGGAGAGGATCAGGAGGTAGAGGGAGATGCCCAGCATCAATGGGATGTCCCTGCGCACCACCGAGGGGTGACTCGAGATCGGCTGAAACAGAGCCGCGGTTCCCAGGACCAGGGCGATGTTGCAGATGTTGCTCCCCACCACGTTTCCCACGGCGATCATGCTCTTGTCCGTGATCGAGGAGACCAGGCTCACCACGAGCTCGGGCGCGGAGGTCCCGAAGGCCACCACGGTGAGGCCGATCACCAGGGGCGTCACCCCGAGGCTTCGCGCCAGGCTCGAGGAGCCCTTTACGAGCCAGTCCGCCCCGTAGTAGAGCATCAGGAACCCGAGGAGACACAGTAGGATGTAGAGGAGCATCGGCTGCCTTCTATCGATGGATCAAGGGCGGTTTCAAACGCTTCCGGTTCACCCAGACTTCTACATGTAATCTCGCAAGGGATCAAGGATCAATGGCGATTCGGGCCCTGTTCCCTGAATTCACGCCTCCGTGCTTTTGTTCTCGATTTGTGCTAGGGTGCGTGGCGTTCGGCACACGAAAACCGGGCAATGCCTGGGAACGGATTCGGGTGGGGCAGCTCACCCCGCCGGCACGGCACGGAAGGGTCAGGCCATGCAGATCGATCGGGTCGCTTTCGGGTCCCTGGAGGTGGATGGTCATCTCTATGGATCGGATCTCATCATCTACCCGGACGGTCGGGTGGAGGAGGGATGGCGCCGAAAGCGCGGTCACAGGCTGTCCATGGAGGATATTCGCGGGCTCGTGCTCGCGTGTCCGGAGATCATCGTGGCGGGCTCCGGCATTCACGGGCTCGTGAAGCCGGAACCGGATCTTGAGGACCGGTTGGGCGAAAAGGGCATTCGGCTCTTGATCGCGCCGAACCAAAGGGCCATGGAGATTTTCAACGAGCTGGCCCCTGAAAGGCGCGTGGGTGCCTGTTTTCACCTCACCTGTTGAAGGGGCTCTACGCCCTCTTGGCGTTGAAGAAAGGAGGGAGGCATGAGCAAGATCGAAGTTCGAAAGCCCACCGAAGAGGAGCTCGAAAAGCGGGGTGTGCGAACATGGCCGACGTGGGAAAAGGAGACCTCCCGTTTCGACTGGTCCTACAGCGACACCGAGGAATGCTATCTCCTGGAGGGCCGCGTGGTCGTGGAGACCGAGGACGGGGAGACGGTGGAGTTCGGCCGGGGCGACTTCGTGACCTTTCCCAAGGGGCTTTCCTGCATCTGGGATGTGAAGGAGCCGGTGAGGAAGCACTACAACTTCAAGTAGGATGAAACGCGATGGGTGAAGGAAGATGCACCCATCGAACCCGAGAAAAGGAGGAAGAGGATGATTCGAGTGACCTGTCTGGGTGGGGCAGGATCCGTGACAGGGTCCAGTTACCTGGTGGAGAGCCCCCAGGGCAAAAAGGTGCTGGTGGACTGCGGCATGTTCCAGGGCGGGCGGCACATGGAGAGCCGCAACTGGTCCGACTGGGGGTTCAAACCGGAGGAGATCAACACCCTGTTTCTGACCCATGCCCACATCGACCACAGCGGACGCATTCCCAGGCTGGTCAAGGACGGGTTCCAGGGGCAGATCATCACGTCCCCGCCCACGGCCGAGCTCTGTCGCATCATGCTCCTGGACTCGGCCCACATTCAGGAGATGGATGCCGAGTGGCAGACGCGAAAGAACAAGAGACAAAACCGGAAGGAGATCGAGCCCCTGTACACCACCGAAGACGCCGAGAGGAGCTTGACCTTCTTCTCCCCGGTGGAGCGGGACCAGATCGTCGAGGTGGAGACGGGTGTGAAGGCCCGTCTTCGGAATGCCGGGCACATTCTGGGCTCTTCCATTCTCGAGCTCTGGGTGGAGGAGGAGGGCGAAGAGGTGAAGGTCGTCTTCTCGGGCGACCTGGGAAAGAAGGACCAGCTCATCGTGCGGGATCCCCACGAGATCTTTGCCGCGGATTATCTTTTCATCGAGTCCACGTACGGCAACCGCCTTCACCGGACGTTTGACGACAGCAAGAAGGAGCTCCTCGAGGCCATCCAGTACGCCCATGGAAACGGGGAGAAGGTCATGATCCCGGCCTTTGCCGTGGAACGCACCCAGGAGATCATCTACATCCTTGCTGAGTTCTACCGGGACGGGCTCCTGCCGGACATGCCCATCTACCTGGACAGCCCCCTGGCAATCAAGGCCACGAAGATCTTCCGGAAGAACAAGAAGTACTACGACGAGGAGGCCCAGGCCATTGTGGATCAGGGGTTTGACCCGTTCGATCTTCCCAACCTGACCTTCACCCCGAACACGCGCGAATCCATCAAGATCAACGAGCAGAGGGGACCGGCCATCGTGATCGCGGGAAACGGCATGTGCACGGCGGGCCGCATCAAGCACCATCTCAAGCACAACCTGTGGCGCCCCGGGGCGAGCCTCGTTATCGTAGGGTTTCAGGCCCAGGGGACCACGGGCCGGCGGATCGTGGACGGCGAGAAGAGCGTCAAGATCTTCCGGGAGAACGTGGCCGTCCGAGCGCGGGTGTTCACGATCGGCGGGTTCTCGGCCCACGCGGACCAGGCCGACCTCATGACCTGGGCCTCGCATTTTGCCGAGTCCAAACCGCGTGTCTTCGTGGTCCACGGAGAGACCACGGCCAGCCAGGCCCTGGCCGAAAAGCTGAAGGCCGATCTCGGTCTGGAGGCCCACGTGCCCAAGTGGAAGGAACGGCTGATCATGAAGGCCAGGGAGGTGCTCACCGAGGAACCTGGGGCCGAGGAGGCGGGGCCGGACCTGTCCCAGGAGCTGTCCCGCTCCATCGATGCATTGGAAAGCGAGCTGGAAGCACTGCGCCGGCGCATTGCAATGAAGTCCGAGGAAGAGATCAGCGAGAGGGATGTGGATGCGGTGAACTACATCCAGGAGGAGCTCCAGGCCGCCCTGGCCGAGTAACGGTCAACACCCGCGGAGGGGGAGATGGAGTTCTGCGACTTGACGTGCCGGTACGCGAGGTGGCCGGATTCCCAAGCCCTGGACGGGTCCGGCAGCTGTCGCACCTTTCAGGCGCTTTACTGCGAGAAAAAAGGACGCGTCGTACCCAAGAACGCGCCCTGCCCGGACAAGGAGAAGCGGGATTCAAAGAAGGACTAAAGCGATACGGACTCCAGGTATCGGCTGATCGCCCCGTCGTAGGCGCTCGTGAGCTGAAAGACCTTTCGGGCCAGTCGGAACCGGGTCTCCAGGGTCGTAGCGCCTTGATTCGCGGCCATTTCATCCAGGACCAGCTTGTAATCGGCCGGATCCACGACCACGGTGACGTCCCGAAAATTCTTGGCCGACGACCGAAGCATGGAAGGCCCGCCGATGTCGATATTCTCGATCGCTTCCTCCAGGGATACGCCCTCCCTGGCCACGGTTTTTTCGAACGCGTAGAGATTGACCACGATCATGTCAATGGGCAGGACCCCATGGGCCTCCATGGTGCGCACGTGCTCCGGGTTGTCCCTCATGCCGAGGAGGCCCCCGTGAACCTTGGGGTGAAGGGTCTTCACCCGCCCGTCCAGCATCTCGGGAAATCCCGTGTATTCGGAGATGTCCGTCACCTGAACCCCTCCCTCGCGCATGGCCCGGGCGGTGCCTCCGGTCGAGAGGATGGCCACGTCGAACGAGGCCAGGGATTTGGCGAACTCCACGACCCCTGACTTGTCGGTGACACTGATGATGGCTCTTTCGATTTTTTTCATGGGATCTCCTCCTTTAAACGACGTGCCAGGGGTGTTGAATGCACCAATCTACTCCGAACGGGGCGGCCGAATCAAGCCCCATTCGCCTCACGTTCACCGGGAAGGGTCCTTTTCCAACGCCGGCAAGGGTTTTGACACCCCTTGCGATTCCGTGTACAAATGCCCGATGAGGCCCCTGACGTCATGAACCCTCTCGATGCCACATACAACGCCGCAACCACTGCGGTTTTTGCCGCGGGTTTTCCCGCCTTCTGGACGTACTCGCGGCTGAGCGGCCGCTATCAAAGGGGACTGAGCGAGCGGTTGGGGTTCGTTCCCCCTGAGGCCCTGGAGCGTCTGTCGCGCCCTCCGCGGCTCTGGGTGCACGCGGTATCCCTGGGTGAGATACGCGTGGCCGAAGCCATCGTGTCCTCCCTTCGGAAGCTCCTGCCGCATGGTTCCATCCTGGTCTCCACCACCACGGATCACGGCTTTGACCAGGCTCAAGAGGCCTTCGGGCCCGAGACCCCGGTGGTCTACGCCCCCATCGACACGGTGTTCTCCGTTCGAAAGGCCCTGAAGCGGGTCCGGCCCCAGGCCCTGGTGTTCCTGGAGACCGAGATCTGGCCGGCCTGGATCGCCGAGGCCCATGCACAGGGGATTCGCACGGCCCTGGTGAACGGCCGTATCTCCGTACGCTCCTTCGAGGGGTACCGCAGGCTCAGGTTTTTCTTCAGGCACGTGCTCGCCAGGATCGACGCCTTCAGCATGATCATGGAGGACGACGCGTATCGAATCCGCTCCATGGGCGCGAAAAAGGGACGGGTCCGGATCAACGGCAATGCCAAGTACGACGGGCTTGCACAACAGGTGAACGACAGGGCGGAACCGGAGATGCGCCGGGTCCTGAACCTCGGGGAGGACGAAGCGGTCTTTGTGTGCGGAAGCACCCGGGGAGGAGAGGAGCCCCAGATCCTGGACGCCTTTGAGCGGATCCGCAAGGCGTTCCCCAACACGATCCTCGTGATGGCCCCCCGCCACATTGAACGCGCGGCCGACGTGGCCAGGGAGGTGGAGCGGCGCGGGCTTGGGTGTCAGCTCAGGACCCGGCTCGACGAGAACGGGGAGGAACGGACCGCGCCCGTGGTGATCCTGGACACGTTTGGCGAGCTCTTCAACCTGTACAGCGTGGCCACGCTGGTCTTCTGCGGGGCGAGCCTGGTGCCCCTGGGCGGGCAGAACCCCCTGGAGCCCGCGGCCTGGGGCAAACCCGTGCTCTACGGGCCCTCCATGGAGGACTTCCTGGATGCAAAGGCATTCCTGGAAAAGGAAGGCGCGGACGGGCTCATTCACGGGCCGGACATGCTGGCGGAGAGGACCATGCAGCTCCTAGGCGACCCGGCGAAGCGCCGGGATCAGGGGGAGCGCGCCCGGCGCGCGGTGCTCGGCAACCGGGACGCTGCCGAGCGTCATGCCCGGGTGATCGTCGATCTGCTCACATCCTCGACACGATAGGATGCGGAGACCGGAGGCCCGTGCGCAGGGCCGGTATTTTCTCGGGCTGCGCGAGGATAAGAGAACGCGAATCAGCGCAAAATGCGCGGAAAGGGTCGGGTTGGATAACCATGGCCATAGACCGCAATGTCATCCAACACATGGAAGAGGGGTTTTCCGAAGTCACTCGAGAGCGGGTGGCCTCGGCTGCGGATGCGATCGTGCGTGCCAAGGAAAAGGGGGGCAAGGTCGTGGCCGTGGTGGGGAGCGGGCCGAACCTCCACGAGGGCGTCACCACCCTGCTGGCCGAGCTGATGCACAAAGGGATCGTGGACGGCGTTTCCACCAGCTCGGCCGTGGTGAACCACGAGATGGGCGGCACCCTGGAGAAGGTGAAGCGCATTGACGGGGAGTCCCTGGGGCTCGCCAAAGAGAAGCTTCCGCTGGACGGGGTGTTCGAGGTGAGCCTGCTCTCCGACGAGGAGCTCACCGCGCTGTCTGCAGAGATGCCCGTGGACCTGGATCTCTACCACCGGATGAGAGAGGCCCAAGGCCCCACGATCATCAAGGCCGCCGGGAACATGGCCTATCCCACGGGGTGGCGTACCGAGAGGGTGGCCAAGGACGCGCTCTCGGTTGCCAAGAGGCGAGGGCTGCCCTTCGAGCGGGTGGCGGGGTGGGGAGCCGACCCCATGACCATGCTCGGCGCCGGTGCCGCCCGCGACCTGCCCGTGCTGGTGACCGTGCCGCAGCTCGTAGGCGGAGGCGAGGTGGGGCTTGCGGTCGGGGACTCCATGTCCCTGTCCGAGCGGTGCGGCCGCATTGCCGAGCTCCTGGCCGGGGCCGACGTGATCGTGGAGTCCGCCCTGGCCTTGTCCCAGGAGATCCACGACGGTCCGTTCGAGACGTGCACGGGCCACGGGATCTGGGCCGACTGGGAAGGGGGCTGGACCTACTCCCTCGCCCAAAAGACCATCATCCGCATCGACCTGGACCCCAACCTGGAGCACGCATGGCAGCGTGAGCGGGAGGACCGCTCGGTTTCCGATGCGGTTCACCTCGGCCTTCCCAAGACCAAGTCCCTGGAGATCCCGTTTCGTATGGAGATGTCCGGGTTTGCCCGGCTTCCCGGAAGCCTCCCCGTGATCGGGGACATCGGGGAGATCTGGCCGGCCCTGGCCCTTCGTGCGGCCGACGCCCTGGGCGTTTCCCTGGATTTCATGTGCTACAAGCAGTCCCTTCCGGCCGGGGCCGAGGTCCGCGAGTGGATCGTGGAGCAGGTGCGCCCCCTGGATCGGGGCCGCATGTTCGAGCGGGAGCGGAAAACGACTGGGGGCAGGGCCTGATTCGACTCGCCCGATGAAGCAGGCGCCAGCCGGGCGACAAAAAATAATGAGCATATGCCCAAAAAAGCCCTTGACTCTTTGAGTCAGGGGTTTATATTATGGGCAATCGCTCAAAACAGGAGGAGCGACATGCCGAGACCTCGAATCCCCAGATACGTTCAGGGACACCCTGTAGCGAATGTGTTTGAGCCGAACCCATGGCCTCCCTGGGGACGAGAGCAAGTCGTACTTTCCATCGAGGGGTTGGAGGCCATTCGCCTGAGCGACTACCAGGGCCTGGATCAGGCCACGGCCGCCGGGGTCATGAACGTCTCTCGACAGACCTTCGGCAGGATCCTGGCCGAGGCCCGGGCCATTGTGGCAGACGCCCTGGTGGGGGGAAAGGCCCTTCGCATCGAGGGGGGGCACTACTCCCTGCCGCCGAGGGGCGGAAGACGAAGGCGCCGCCGCGGAAGGGGCGGACCTTTTTGAAAGGAGGTGTACAAGATGCCTGGATTTGACGGAAGAGGACCTGCAGGATACGGCCCGATGACCGGTTGGGGTCGCGGGTACTGCAATCCTGGAAGAGGCGTTGCTGGCTCCGCCTGGGGCCGGGGTGCTGGATTCGGCCGCGGAGGCGGCTGGGGCCGGGGTTTCCGGAGAGGCGGAGGATTCGGTTTCGGACGGGGGCGTGGCGGCTATGGTCCCGCAATGGGCCCCGCAGTGGGGCCTGCGTGGGGTCCCGCGTACGATCCCTATGGCGCCGATCCCTATGGCGGGTACGGCGCAGCGAACCCTGCGGATGAGGCGAGCTATCTGAAGCAGGAAGCCGACACCATGCGTTCGGAGCTCGATGCCATCCAGCGGCGGATCGAAGAGCTGGAGTCCAAAGAAACCTCGTCCTGATGGACGAAAACCTGCACCGGGCCTTTCAACGCACACCCATCTCGGGTGCGTGAGGAAGGCCCGGTTTTTGTGAGATCCCTCCTTTTTCCATCACCCCTCAGCCTCACCCGTGAGCACAACCATCTAATTTCCTTCATCATCCCCCCACCCATGCTGCCATAGAGCTCAAGGGGCTTCCCGGTCACAGTCCGCCACAGCACTCGCCACTCCTTCCAGCCGATTTATCGTTGTTTCCGATGGGTCGGGTTTTAATTATAGGAAAATCCAGTTTGACTCATTGGTTTTTCCCAAGTAGGCTTCACCCCGGAATACGGCCCGGGGCGGACCCTGAAGTCGGCCGTCCATCGGATGATACGAGCGGAACATCCTTTCAAGGAGGTGGGCATGGCAAAGGGAAAAAACGTGTTTGCCACGAAATGGGGCATCATCGGCGTAGGGGCAGCGATTGGAATCCTGGCTGCACTCCTTCAGAAACTGGGCAATCCCGGCAACATGGGAATCTGCGTGGCCTGCTTTGAGCGGGACATCGCCGGGGCCGTGGGGCTCCACCGGGCCGGCGTGGTGCAGTACATGCGGCCAGAGATCATCGGCTTCGTGCTGGGATCCCTCATCGCGGCATACAGCTTCGGGGAGTTTCGAGCCCGCACCGGTTCCGCACCCATCACACGCTTCGTGCTCGGGGCCTTTGCCATGATCGGGGCGCTGGTGTTCCTGGGATGCCCGTGGCGAGCCCTTTTACGTCTGGCCGGCGGTGACGGAAACGCCATCCTGGGGCTTCTCGGGCTGATCATCGGTATCTGGATCGGAACCCTGTTCCTGAAAAAGGGCTACAACCTGGGGCGGGCCGAAAAGACCTACACCTCGGTGGGCTGGCTCCTGCCCCTGATCCTATTCGGGTTTCTGCTGCTCCTCCTGTTTTTCCCCCAGGTAGAGGGAGAGGGGAAGAGCGGCGTCCTGTTCTACAGCCTGAAGGGGCCGGGCGCCATGCATGCCTCGATCCTGATCTCCCTCGTGGTGGGGCTGGGCATCGGTTTCCTGGCGCAAAGGAGCCGTTTCTGCACCATGGGGGCGTTTCGGGACCTGATCCTGTTTCGGCAGACCCATCTGTTCATGGGCCTACTGGCGCTCGTGGTCCTGGCCTTTCTCACCAACCTGGTCCTAGGTCAGTTCCATCCGGGGTTTGAAGGGCAGCCCGTGGCGCACACCATGCACGTGTGGAATGCAGCGGGCATGGTCCTGGCCGGGCTGGCGTTCGCCCTGGCCGGAGGGTGCCCCGGCCGGCAGCTCTTCCTGGCCGGAGAAGGGGACGGAGACGCTGCGGTCTTTGTCCTGGGGATGATCGTGGGAGCCGGGTTCGCCCACAACTTCGGCCTGGCCAGCTCGCCCAAGGGCGTGGGCCCTCACGGCATCGCCGCCGTGATCATCGGTCTGGCCGTGTGTCTGTTTATCGGGTTCACCATGAGGAGAAAGTAGAGGAAGGAGGATTCGAGCATGAGCACGACCGTGGATGCAAGAGGGCTGTCATGCCCCCAGCCGGTGCTGATGACCCTGGACGAGATCAAGAAGCAGGGCGCAGGAGAGATCGTGGTATTGGTGGACACGGACACGTCCAAGGAAAACGTGACCCGGGCTGCGGCCAGTAAGGGATGGGACGTGAAGGGGCTGGAACCGGAAGGCGAGGGGTACCGGCTCGTGATCGAGAAGGGATGATCGTTCATGCACCTTCCGGCCTTCCTGAAAAAGAAGCGCCCGCCTCGGGATCGCGCGGATCAGGCGCGGCGGAAAACCGGCCGCGGCATCCTGCTCTTTGAGAACACGAGCGAGGTCATCCGCGCGGAGAACTCCCTCAAATCCGAGGGGTGGGAGATTCGCGTCATGGGACCCCCGCCGGAGATCCAGCGGGGGTGCGACCTGGTGGTCGAGTTTCCGCTCATCGAGGAGTTGAACATCCTGCGCACCCTGGACCGGGAAGGGATCCCTCCCCTGGATGTGGTGCCGGTGACGAGCCCTCTGCTCAAGCCGGTGGACCTGTTCCAGGTCAAGGATTTCGGAGATTACCTCATGGTCCGGGCGGCCAACATGAAGATCACCGTGGACACCCGAACCCGTGTCATCGTCAACATCTCCGGCGGCGGATGCCCGGACGTGCCCTACCTGGCCCGGGAGATGGTAGACAAAACCCTGTCGAAATCCCCCAACCCCCGGCAGATCGGCCACACCCTGTGCGGGTATGCGCTTCACCTGGCCTGGGAGGAGATGAACCGACGATGCTCGCCATAGTGGGAACCGTGCCGGACCCGGACTTCCCCCTCGAGGAGGGGGAAGCCGGACTCGAAGACGGGGAGCTCGCGGTCAACGGCCGCCGCGTGGAGGTGAACCGGGGGACCCCGGCCCTGGCGGCTGCCGCGATCAAGGCCTGCGAGGTCCTGGGCGCACCCGCGCCTTTTGTGTATCTCGTGGGCGACATCGGGCTCGGTCACGGCAGCAGATGGCTTTATGAGTACTTGGCGGACGTCTTGAGAGACACCTCGTTTCGCTGCCTCGCCTTTCACTACCTCCAGCCGGACGTGGACGGCCACAACCGGGTGCTTTTCGCCGTGGAGGAAATGGCCCAAAGGCCTCTCCTCATTGCAGACGCCGGTTTCATGTACGCGGCCAAAATGAGCGGCCAGGCCGAGTCCTTTGATCTTTTCACACCGGATGTGGGGGAGCTGGCCTTTCTGGCGGATGAGGACGCGCCGCACCCCTTTTACACGCGCGGCTTTATTCTGCACGAGGAGAACCGGGTCCCGGAGCTGGTCTCCCGTGCGTATGCACACGGAAACGCCGCACGCCTTCTCCTGATCAAGGGCGCCCGGGACAGCGTGGCCGACCAAAGCGGCATCCTACAGACCGTGGGCCATCCTTCGGAAGAGGCCATGGAGGCCATCGGGGGCACCGGCGACACCTTGACCGGCCTGGTCACCGCACTGGCCGAGCACGGCCTGGGTAACGGCATGGACCTCGAACAGGCCGCCGTGATCGCAGCGCGAGCCAATCGCCTGGCAGGTTCCTATGCGCGGCCCACACCGGCCACCCGAATCCTCGACATCGTGGACACCATCCCCAGGGCCCTGAACGAGGTCCTTGAACACGCCTGACACTCGTCACTGCTTTTCATTCTCCCCCACTCTGCTCATCCCCCTTCAAAGCACGCTTTCCCCATCCGCTTGAGGACCATTGGGGTCTTTTCCTACTAAAAAAGAGGGAAACCCCCCATTTACACCCCACGGCGAACGATTATCATGGAACAACATGTGCGTCGAATCCTTTGAATTCGGCAAAGGTTGGTGGATCAGGTTGCCCCATCTCAAGGGTCGCGTTCGCCGGGATGGGGGAAACAAGAACGGATTTGGAACGTATGGAGGGTGTTATGGCCGAGCATGAAAAAAGATTTGTTTGGGTAAAGGACAAAGCAGGAAATGAGTATGTTTGCCGTGTGATGGATCTCCAGGACCCAAAGAAAGTGGATGAAGAGGATTTGAAGAATTGCATGGATGATGCATCCCGGGCGGTTCCGGTTGGCGACTGAAGTTTCGCTGCCCGCATTCTGTGCCATATATTTCAAAAAAAGAGGCCTTTGGACTGGGTTCAAAGGCCTCTTTTCATGTGTCGCCCCCTTTTCATAGGGAACCTTTTACACACTCCCTTTTTATTTTTTTCTTGCAGGCGCGTTCCGTTTGACGCGATCTTGCGATGTGGTATGCTACGCCTCGCCGACTCACTCTTCGAGGCTCGGACTCGGTGATTCCAAAGGGATGAATCGGGCCGATCCAGGGCAGGAGTCCCGGCTTGAGCGTTTACGGTTTCGCCGGTTCCCCGCACCCGTGCAGCGTGTATTCACTTCCCCCGCACGAGATGAGGGCCGTTTCGGGGAGCGGCCCGAAAGAGCAGGAGAAACAAGGAGGAGATCGCATGAAGCTGACGGATATTTCGCCGAAGGAAACATGGGCCGAGCTGGAGAACGAGATCTGGGAGCGTTTCGGGATGCGCCCGCGCGTATACGACACCAAGGGCGTGGGATTTACGGACGTGTCCTTTTTCGGCAATGACCTGTGCAAGATGATCCAGTCGACCCCCAAGGCTCAGACCTTCATCTGCGCGGTGGCCCACAACAACATGGCGACCATGGCCAAGAACACCAAACAGCCCGTGATCGAGGAGTGCGACGCCGGCCTCATCAAGGTCGTGGTCCCCATTTTCGTGAAAGACGAGTTCGTGGGAGCGGCCGGGGCCTGCGGCAAGCTGGTGGAGGACGGGGAGGTGGACGCCTTCATGGTCAACCGCTCTTCGGACGTCCCGGAGGACCAGGTGGAGGAGCTGGCAAAGACCGTGCCTTCCACAACGAGAAAGGAGATGGAGGAGCTCGCACGCTTCGTCTCCGAACGGGTGGAAAAGATCATCAAGGACTACGAGCAGGGGACTTCATGAGCAGGGGCCGTCCGGGTGTTTTGCCGGGTCGCTCCAGGGGCGTGAACGGGTTTTCACGCTGTCCCTGCATGCGCGTCCCCGCCGTGTCGAATCAAGGAGAACCGTCATGGAGAAAGTGACCGTCGACGGGGTCGAGCTCCAGCTCACCCAGCCCGACGAGATACCCATGGCCTGGGTGGGCCGGGAGGAGCTGGTCGCCCAGGTGCTGGCATCGTGGCTCGTGATCGGGGAGGGAGACTTCCCGCTCAATCCCCGGCTGGTGGGAAAACCGGGTGTTGGAAAGACGACACTCGCCTATCACTCGGGCCGGATGCTCCACCGGGAGGTGTACCTCTTTCAGGCCACCATGGACACGCGGCCCGAGGACCTGATCGTCACCCCGGTGATCTCCGAGGCGGGCAGGATCAAGTACATGGCAAGCTCCATCGTCTCCGCCATGATCAAGGGGGGCGTGGCCGTGATCGACGAAGGCAACCGCATGAGCGAGAAGAGCTGGGCCTCCCTGGCCCCGCTCATGGACGCCCGCCGCTACGTGGAGTCGGTCGTGGCCGGCGTCAAGATCAAGGCCCATCCGGACTTCCGCCTCTGCACCACCATGAACGACGATGCGAGCACCTTCGAGCTCCCGGACTACATCCATTCCCGTTTACAGCCTCAGATCTTCATCGACTTCCCGGAGCGGGACGAAGAGCTCCTGATCCTCCAGGAGAACCTCCCCTTTGCTGACGAGGAGATCCTGGAGTATGTCGTGGACTTCCTTCAGGCGGCCCACCAGGCCGAGGAACGGTACTCGGTGCGGGACGGCATCAACATCGCCCGGTACGCGCTCAAGCGCCTCCAGAGCGACGGGGACGCCCTTCCCGGGATTCGACGGGAACGCCTCATGCAGTACATGAAGGAGGCGGCCTCCATGGTCCTAGAGGAGTCTGCGGCCGAGTACTTCCACATCATTCTCGAGGAAGATGAAGACGAGTAACCGGGCCATCGAGTCCAGAGGCGTGCGCTTCGTCCCCATCCTTCACAACCGGCTGGAGTTCGCCGTGGAGGTGAGGCGGCAGTTCGAGGCGTTTCGGCCCGACTGCGTGGCCGTGGAGTATCCCCCCACCCTGAAGCAGGCGATCCTGGACGGTGTGCGCCGCCTGCCGCTCCTCTCGGTGGTCCACTACGTCGAAGACAACGGCATGTTCATCTACCTCCTGATCGAGCCCACGGACGGCCAGGTGGAAGCGATCCGCCTCGCCCAGGAGCACAACCTGCCCATTCATTTCGTGGACCGGGACACCGAGGACTACCCCCTGGACCGATCCCCCATGCCGGAACCCTATGCCATCACGCGCATCGGGCATGCCGCCTACTGCCGGGCCTACCTGGATGCCTTTCAACACGATCTGTACACCGAAGAGGACGAGCTCCGCGAGCGGACCACGGCCTTTCACCTCAGGCGGCTGAGCCAGGAGGGACTTCGCGTGCTCTTTGTGGGAGGCCTCTACCACGTGCCCGGGATCCTGAAGCTCATGGAGCGGCGCCAGACCGAGGTGATCGGCCGGCGTCACCGGGAGGGCGTTTCCCTGGCCCATCTCCACGAGGACTCCAGCCGGGAAGTGATGACAGAGATGCCCTTTCTCGCGGGCCGGTACGAATCGTTTCGCTCCGGTGCCTCGAAGCATGCCCCGGACCGGCTCCTGGTCAACCCCGAGGTCGTCCGAATCGCACAGAGGAATTACTGGAAGAACAGCAAGGAGGAGCTCACCCGGAACCAGCTTCGAGTCCTGTTCAAGTTTGCCCGAAACTACGCCCTGGTCTCGGGCGGCCTGGCCCCGGACTTCTACCAGCTCGTGGTGGCCGCCCGCGGAGCAGCGGATGACAACTTCTCCTACGAGGTCTGGGAGGCGGGAAGCGAGTACCCCTGGCAGACCGATCAGCCGGGCATCCCGGTCCTCAGGCTGCGAGGGGAGGACCTGTACCTGGACCAGCACCGGATCCGGTTCCACAGGCGCGTCAAGACGTTCCGCCGAAGGCTCGTGCCCGTGCCGGGCAGGAGGAGAA
>JASFQI010000063.1:0-18563 GCA_050115555.1 Desulfobacteraceae bacterium | reverse complement strand
GCGCGGTGACACAAGGAATCGTTTCTCCCTCATTGTTGGGGATCTCTCCGTGCTATCGAACGTAAAGTACGTAATAACCTTGGATACGGATACGCAACTTCCACGCGACTCGGCACGGCAGTTTGTTGGAGCCATGGTGCATCCCCTGAATCGGGCGCGGTACGACGAAAAAAAGCAGCGGATCGATGGCGGGTACGGCATTCTTCAGCCCCGAGTAGCTGTGAGCCTGCCGGGTATGAACCGATCTCGGTACGCGCGATTGTACGGGAGCGAGCCGGGCATCGATCCGTATACCAGGGTTGTCTCCGATGTCTACCAGGACCTGTTCGGAGAAGGCTCATTCATCGGCAAGGGGATTTATGATGTTGATGCGTTCGAGCAGACCCTCAAGGGGCGCTTTCCCGAGAACCGAATTCTCAGCCATGACCTTGTGGAAGGATGCTATGCACGAGCGGGTCTGCTGAGCGATGTACTGCTATACGAGGAATTTCCTTCCTCCTACAGCGCGGACATAAGCCGCCGGCACCGGTGGATTCGAGGGGATTGGCAAATTGCGCGCTGGCTGCTTCCGGGCATTCCCGGCATCGAGGGAGGCCGCCTGAAGAATACGCTGTCCGGAGTATCCCGATGGAAGATTTTCGATAATCTTCGTCGGAGTCTCGTTCCTGCGGCGTTGATCTCCACACTGCTTCTCGGCTGGACCGTCTTGTCCCCGCCCTGGCTATGGACCCTTGTTGTAATCGCAACCGTCTTTCTACCTCCCGGGATGGTCTCTTTTTTGTGCTTGTTTCAGAAATCGGGCGATATGCTGATGCGTCAGCATCTTGCGGCTACGGTGCGCTCGGCCGGCCGACACTTCGCTCAGGCGGCCTTTACTTTCACCTGTCTTCCTTATGAGGCCTATTTCAGTCTGGATGCCGTTTTGCGTACGGTCTGGCGAATGTGGATCACCCATAAACGACTTCTGGAGTGGAAACCGTCGAGCGACGGGGATCGCCGAATCCGCACGAACCTTGCAGCCTCCTGGCGGATAATGTGGTTTGCCCCCGTCCTCGCCGCTGTTGCGGGAATTCATCTGACCCTTTCGAGGCCGGCCGCACTCTCAGTGGCCGGGCCCATTCTGGTCCTTTGGTTTGCATCCCCGGCAATCGCCTGGTGGATCAGCCGACCGCTTGCTCGAGGTGGAGCAAGATTGACGGCTGACAAGACCCTGTTTCTCCGGAATCTTTCACGAAAAACATGGGCGTTCTTCGAGGCTTTCGTCGGCCCGGAAGATCATTGGCTTCCGCCGGATAACTATCAAGAAAATCCCGACGTCGTGATTGGGCATCGAACTTCACCAACCAACATGGGGATGGCACTCCTTGCGAATTTGGCAGCCTACGATTTCGGCTACATTCCGGCGGGCCAACTCATAGAACGAACGGGGAAGGCTTTCCACACCATGGAAGCCCTGGAACGTTACCAAGGTCACTTCTACAACTGGTACGACACCCAGTCTCTGAAACCGCTGCAGCCGGCTTACATTTCGACGGTGGACAGCGGGAACCTGGCGGGCCATCTTTTGACCCTGCGGCCCGGTTTGCTTGCCCTCTCCGATCGACGAATCCTGGAAGCGCGATGGTTTGACGGGCTCAAGGATACCTTTAGGATTCTCGCGGCCGATGCAGGAGAAGCCGTGACAGTCCAGCTCGGTCAACTCAACAAGGAGTTGGAGTCAACATGCGTTTCCCACCCAACTTCACTGACGACGGCGAGGTTGTGCCTTGAACGGCTTACCACAGCCGCAGGGGAGTTGGTAGAGAGCCTCGAGGATGATGCGGAGAGCCAGGCAAAGTGGTGGGCAGATGCTTTTGCCCGGCAATGCCGAGGCGCTCTCGACGAGCTGACTTTTTTAGCGCCTTGGGCAGTGCTGTCGCCGATCTCTCCGGACAAGCGAATGGATTTTGGCGGCCTCGATAAAATTCCCACACTACGCGAACTGGCCGGGTTTGACGATGAGTGGCTGCCCTGCGTTGATGAATGCCTGGCCTCGGAAGCAACCCTTCAGGAAGAAGAGCGGTTACGTGCACTTCACCGGTTTATCACCCAAGCGAGCCGCCGCGCAAAAGCAAGGATTACGGCCATCGAACGTTTGGCTGTCAAATCGTGCGAGCTTGCCGATATGGAGTATGATTTTTTGTTAGACAAAGCGCGTCATCTGCTGGCGATCGGCTACAACGTTTCGGAAAACCGATTGGACTCGAGTTATTACGATTTGTTGGCTTCAGAGGCAAGATTGTGCAGTTTCGTGGCAATTGCTCAGGGGAAACTGCCCCAGGAGAGTTGGTTTTCCCTGGGGCGCCTGATCACCCATTCCGGAGGAAAACCAATCCTGCTTTCGTGGAGCGGTTCGATGTTTGAGTACCTGATGCCGCTTCTGGTGATGCCGACATACGAAGACACCTTGCTCGACCAAACCTATCAGGCAGCAGTGGAAAGGCAGATCGAGTATGGGCGGAACCGAGGGCTGCCGTGGGGTATATCGGAATCCGGCTACAATGCGATCGACGTTCATCGAAACTACCAATACCGTGCCTTTGGCGTGCCCGGCCTGGGACTCAAAAGAGGATTGGCCGAAGATTTCGTTATTGCGCCCTATGCCTCGGCGCTGGCGCTTATGGTGTCGCCCGAGGAGGCGTGCCTGAATCTGCAGCGACTTGCAACCGATGGACTGGACGGAAAGTACGGTCTCTATGAAGCCATCGACTACACTCCTTCGCGTGTGCCCCGAGGAAAATCGAGCGCCGTAGTCCACTCGTACATGGCCCATCATCAGGGCATGAGCCTTCTCTCCCTGGCCTATTTGCTCCAGGACCGTCCGATGCAAAAGCGATTTGAATCGGATCCGATGTTTCAGGCGACGACGCTGTTGCTACAGGAGCGGATCCCAAAGGCCTCGGCGTTCTTTTGGCACACGGCGGAGCTTTCCGATGAACCCTTGATTCCAAGCGGTTCGGAGGCGGCGGTGCGCGTTTTCAACAGCCCCGACACTCAGATACCCGAGGTGCAGCTTCTGTCGAACGGCAGGTACCACGTGATGGTCACGAATGCGGGTGGCGGGTACAGCCGGTGGAAGGACATGGCCGTCACGCGCTGGCGAGAAGATAGCACCTGCGACAACTGGGGCACCTTTTGTTACCTCCGTGACGTTGCGAGCGGGGAGTTCTGGTCGGCCGCTCATCAACCGACACTCAAGCGAACGGACCGCTACGAGGCCATTTTTTCGGAGTCTAAGGCGGAGTTCCGAAACCGCTATAGCGAGTTCGACACTTATACGGAGATCACCGTTTCGCCGGAAGATGACATTGAAGTGCGGCGAATCACCATCACCAACCGCGCTCGAACCTCCCGATCGATCGAGGTCACGAGTTATGCGGAAGTGGTTCTGGCTTCGCAGACGGGGGATGCCCTGCATCCTGCTTTCGGCAATCTCTTTGTTCAAACAGAAATCCTCCATTCACAGCGGGCGATTCTCTGCACCCGCAGGCCGCGCTCTCCAGACGAGCACCCGCCCTGGATGTTTCACTTGATGGCCGTGCACGGAGCGGACATTGGGGATGTCTCATATGAGACTGACCGCATGCGGTTCATCGGCCGTGGAAACTCTGCTGTCGACCCACAGGCAATGGGTGGTCCCGTGGAGCTTTCGGGCAGCGAAGGCTCCGTACTTGACCCTATTGCCTCCATCCGGTACCGGATCGAAATCGACCCGCACGAATCGGCGACGATCAATATGGTCTTCGGCATCGGAGAAACCCGCGACATCTGCCTGAAGCTGGTTGAGAAGTACCAAGACCGGCGTATTACGGATCGAGTATTCGAGCTGGCATGGACTCATAACCAGGTGTTTTTACGGCATATTAACGCCGCAGAGGCGGATGCCCAGCTCTATGGACATCTCGCCGGCTCCATCATTTACGCCAATTCATCCCTGCGTGCCGACCAGAGGGTCCTCATCAAAAACCGCCGAGGACAATCAGGCCTATGGAGCTATGCCGTTTCCGGAGATTTTCCGGTTGTGCTGTTGCGAATCGCGGACTCCGCCAATATCGATTTGGTGCGCCAACTCGTGAAGGCCCATGCATACTGGCGCTTAAAAGGGCTGACCGTAGACCTGATGATCTGGAACGAAGATCACACCGGCTACAGGCAAGGGCTCCACGAACAAATTATGGAGCTGATTGAAACGGGTATTGAATCCAATGTGACCGAGCGACCGGGCGGTATCTCTGTTCGGTCTGGGGACCAGATATCGAACGAGGATCGTATCCTGTTCCAAACGGTCGCCCGCGCCATCATAACCGATAACCGAGGGGCGTTGGAGGATCAGATCAACCGTCGCAGTGTTGTAGAAACAAACGTGCCATACCTTGTCCCAAAGCGAACCGGCCGCGCCTCTCCCCCGGCCGTGGACGCATTGCCTCGCGGAGATCTTATCTTTTTCAATGGGCTGGGCGGGTTCACCCCGGATGGGCGCGAATACGTCATTACCACCGCGCATGAAGTGGCAACCCCGGCGCCATGGGCGAATGTGCTCGCGAACCCAAACTTCGGAACCCTCGTCTCGGAAAGCGGCCCATGCTGCACCTGGAGCGAAAATGCCCACGAGTTCCGCCTCACCCCCTGGAGCAACGACCCTGTAACCGATTCGAGCGGGGAGGCCTTTTACCTCCGTGATGAAGAGAGGGGCCACTTTTGGTCCCCCACTCCATTGCCAAGCCGAGGTGTGATGCCTTATGCAACTCGGCACGGTTTCGGCTACAGCGTTTTTGAGCACACGGAGCGAGGCATCCGCTCAGAGCTCTGGATTTATGTGGCGCTGAACGAGCCAATCAAGTTCACGGTCTTGAAAGTGCGTAACGAGTCCGGCCGATCCCGGCGACTTTCAGCCACAGGGTATGTGGAATGGGTACTGGGAGATCTGCGGCAGAAAACAGCCATGCATGTGATCACAAAAATCGATCCCGGAAGCGGAGCGATTTTAGCAGGGAACCGATACAGCGCGGAGTTTGACAGCCGGGTTGCCTTTTTCGATGTGGACGATGCAGCCCGGACTGTGTGTGGCGACAGGAAGGAGTTTATCGGGCGAAACGGTACACTTCAGGATCCGGCTGCCATGACTCGGTCTCGTCTTTCAGGAAAGGTGGGGGCCGCTCTGGACCCCTGTGGAGCGCTCCAGGTGGCCTTCGAGATAGGCGACGGGCAAGAACGTGAGATTGTCTTCATGCTTGGCTTGGGGCAAAACGCCGGTGACGCTATCCATATGGTCAATCGCTTCCGGGGTTCCGAAGCGGCCCGCCAAGCACTCGAAGAGGTGTGGCAATACTGGAAGCACACTCTCGGCGCCGTACAGGTGGAGACACCTGACCCTTCACTCAATGTCCTGGCCAACGGCTGGCTCCTATATCAGACTCTGGCGTGCCGTCTTTGGGCGAGGAGCGGGACCTACCAACCCGGGGGCGCCTACGGTTTCCGCGATCAATTGCAGGACGTCATGGCACTCGTCCACGCCGAGCCGCGTCTTCTGCGAGAGCACTTACTCCGTTGTGCGGCCCGTCAATTCAGGGCAGGAGATGTTCAGCACTGGTGGCATCCCCCCTCGGGCCGGGGCGTGCGCACGCACTGTTCGGATGATTACCTCTGGCTGCCTTTGGCGGTCTGCCGCTATGTTCTAAACACAGGGGACACAGGGGTGTTGGATGAAACCATTCCCTTTATTGAGGGGCGATCGGTTAAGGCGGACGAGGACTCCTATTATGATCAGCCCGACCGGTCCGAGGAATCGGCGTCTTTGTACGAACACTGTGAGCGAGCCATCCTGAGGGGACTCAGGGTGGGTGAGCACGGGCTACCGCTCATTGGCTCCGGTGACTGGAACGACGGCATGAACCTGGTTGGCCGACACGGCAAGGGCGAAAGCGTCTGGTTGGGATTTTTCCTTTATGAAGTGCTTATGCAATTCACAGAGGTTGCCCGTGTACGGGGTGACCAATCTTTCGTCGATCGTTGTCGGAAGGAGACGGCTCAACTGCGCCGGAACCTCGAACAGAACGGCTGGGATGGAGGGTGGTACCGACGCGCCTACTTCGACGACGGTTCGCCGCTTGGCTCAGCGAGTAACTCCGAATGCCGGATTGATGCGATTGCGCAAAGCTGGTCTGTTCTATCAGGCGCCGGTGATGCAGAGCGCTCTCGCCTGGCTATGGAAGCGGTAGACGAACACCTCGTTCACCGGGACCATGCGCTGATCCAGCTGTTGGATCCGCCCTTCGACAAATCGGATTTGAATCCCGGCTACATCAAGGGATATGCCCCCGGTGTGAGAGAAAACGGCGGGCAATACACTCACGCGGCGATCTGGGTGGCGATGGCGTTCGCTGCCTTGGGCGATAACCGCCGCGCATGGGAGATGTTTACCATGATCAACCCGGTGAACCATGCCAGGTCCCCCGAGGCGATTGCAAACTACAAAGTGGAACCGTACGTCGTTGCCGCGGATGTCTATGCGGTAAAACCGCATACCGGGCGCGGCGGTTGGACATGGTACACGGGCTCGGCGACCTGGATGTACCGGCTGATCGTTGAATCACTTCTCGGGCTGAGGCTGGAAGTGGATAAGCTGCATGTCGCGCCTTGCATCCCCGTGGATTGGGAGGGGTTCAAGATACACTACCGGTATCGAGAGACCGTCTACCACATCGACGTGATGCAAACGCACGATGAGAATGATGAGGTTCACGTGATGGTTGATGGGATAAAGCAGAGCGATAAGGAGATCCCCCTTAATAATGACCATCAGGAACATTCGGTCGAGGTTAGAATAAGCGCAGAGACACCGAAGTCACCCCGGTTTGTAGAGTGGTCGCCCAATATATCTGAAGAGATATCAGAAGCAGGTTAATGGGTGGGACTGTAGAAGATCAAAATTGCTCAAGAACACAGGTGACCAAATGGACGCGCTGGAACTGGCGGAAAAAGCAATGAAACAAAACATCATCAATATGGCTGTCGGTTTTACCGCCATGATGCCTTTGTTCCAAGAACGTTCAACGGATCTCATCAAAAGGAAACTGACAGATTTCTTTGAAGCTCTTGACTGCATCAGTACAGATCAAGACTTCGGTAAGAGGCACAGCGACTTCTGCCAGTGGTTTGTTAAAACAATCGTGTTGGCGGATACCCCCGAACCTCCATCATATTGTCAAGCTGCAGAGGTTCTCGATCTTGCTCTCAAGGTCTACGTTTACTACTGCAAGATGCCAAGTCTGGAAAAGGCGAGATCTCTGATGCCAATGTTAAACGGGGCCATTGACACGCCAATCCTTCGCCACCTGTTTAAGAGAGTGGAGGGTAGTTACGGGAAACCTTACCCCCCGCATCATTTATGGACGATTAAGATGGTTGACAAGGAAGGCTACGATTTCTTGCAGAAAGTTATTCGCCAGGAGATCAGAGATTCCTTTGAGGATGACCTGTTACCTGTTCAATATGACGACGTTATAAAGCTGAACTCGGATCGCTGAAGCAATCAGCACAAACTACCTTGCGAGGAGATTGTGCCCATGGCCTTCAAAGAGGACCTAAAGACCAAAATCAAGCTCGACAGGCTTTTGGAAAAGCTTGTTTCCACAATGAGAGAACCACCTGAAAAGCCATGGTTGGACAAGGTCCTGTCCCAGAAACTTCTCGAGATGACTGATTTTGAGCATAGAAAAGTGAGCGGTCTCCACCTCTATGTGCGCCCAATGGAAAGCGACATCATGGAGGTTGTGGTGCTCGACAACGAATTGGCCGTCTATCACACGTCAGTGGATGACGTAGCCATGCGGAAAAGCCCTCACTGGCAGGAAATGTTCAGCGTTAAAAATATCAGGAAAATTATGGATGATCGGGATGTGATTGTAACTAAAGGGAAGGATTCACTCAAGAAATTGCACGCAAACGCCTTGGCTCTGCTGGATCTGTCTTATACCAGGGATGACCTGACGCTGCTGGTGGAGGATGCTCGTCGCGCGCTGGGACGGAAATCCATCAGGGAGATTCGGGAATCCCTGGATCTCTTTGTCGACTTGGTGGCTTTCGAGCCCTTGTATCTGGACTTCCTTGCGCGGGATTTGCGTATTTATGCCGGACCAAAGCTTCACGGTAACGCTGTTTCCACCTTTGAGCATCTTATCCTATTCGATGACGAAAAGTTATTGCTAGGCCTGAAGAAGGGAGTCTTTTCACCTCACCGTGATGTAGATCTGGCGTGGGTCATTCGATATCACCAGGGCGATGGACAAGCTGATCTTGAAGGCATAGAGGTTTTTGAATTCCTGGCTGAACTGGCGATGAAAAGAACGCAGGTTTAACGATGTCCCAGTAAAGAACGTGTTTCGTAGATTGAAGGGTCTTTTCATTTTTATTCTCCTGATTTCATGAAATTTTGTCCGCTCGCTGGAATGTCTTGGATCAATTGGCCCATCTTGTGTTGCAGAAGGAAGTTATGCAGAGGGAGGAGATTGGAATGATGCCGGGAAAACACCCTGCAGAGTAAGTTCATACGTCACTTGGCTTTCCATAATCCTAGTAAATCGGAGGAGTTAAATGAAGATAAAACCATTGAACGACAGGATGGTTGTTGTCGGAATCGAGGAGAAGGACAAGACCCCCGGAGGGATCCTTATTCCAGGCACGGCAAGGGAAAAACCGCAAGAAGGAAAGGTCGTAGCGGTTGGTCCAGGAAGATGGGATGAAAACGGAAACCGTATCCCTCTTGAAGTCAAAGAGGATGATCGCGTGCTTTTCGGTAAGTATGCTGGAAATGAAATCAAGCTCGACGGTGTGGAACATCTCATTATGAGAGAGGATGATATCCTGGGTATCATCGAAAAGTGACGGACGGAGGTCATAAGGAATGGCGGGAAAAGAGATCAAATACGCGGCAAAGGCAAGAGAGAAAATGCTCAAAGGTGTGGATACTCTGGCCGACGCGGTGAAGGTGACCCTTGGTCCGAAAGGGCGAAATGTCCTTCTTGAAAGGTCCTGGGGTGCGCCCAAGATCAGCAAGGATGGCGTGACCGTTGCCAAGGAGATCGACCTGAAAGACAGGTTTGAAAACATAGGCGCACAGATGGTCAAGGAGGTGGCCTCCAAGACATCCGACGTCGCCGGGGACGGCACCACCACGGCGACCATCCTGGCCCGGGCCATCTATCGTGAGGGGGCCAAGCTTTTGGCCGCGGGCTGCAACCCCATGTCGGTCAAGCGGGGCATCGATAAGTCCGTCGGCATGGTGGTGGACGAGCTGAGAAAGATCTCCAAACCCACAAAGGACAAAAAGGATATCTCTCAGGTCGGAACGATTTCGGCAAACAACGATCGCGCCATCGGGGATATTATCGCCGATGCCATGGAAAAAGTGGGCAAGGAGGGTGTGATTACCGTTGAGGAAGCCAAGGTCATGGAAACCACCCTCGATGTCGTCGAGGGAATGCAGTTCGACAGGGGGTACCTGAGTCCCTACTTTGTGACGGACCCCGAGAAGATGCTGATTGATCTCGAGGAGCCCTACATCCTTTTAAACGAAAAGAAGATCAGTGCCATGAAAGACCTGTTGCCCATCCTGGAGCAGGTTGCGCAAAGCGGTAGGCCGCTCTTGATCATTGCAGAGGATGTGGAAGGGGAGGCGCTGGCGACCCTGGTGGTGAATCAGTTGAGAGGAACGCTCCATTGCGCGGCGGTCAAGGCCCCGGGCTTTGGCGACAGACGAAAGGCCATGCTGGAAGATATCGCCGTCCTGACCGGGGGGCGGGTGGTCAGCGAGGACCTGGGCGTCAAGCTGGAAAACACCACCCTCGAGGATCTTGGCACAGCCGTACGCATTACCATAGACAAGGATAACACAACGATTATTGACGGGGGGGGCGACCGTAAGGCCTTGGAGGGTCGTGTAAAACAGCTCCGGGCCCAAAGCGAAGAGACCACCAGCGACTATGACAGGGAAAAGCTTCAGGAACGCCTTGCAAAATTGGTCGGGGGCGTGGCCGTTATCCATGTCGGCGCGGCTACGGAGACCGAAATGAAGGAGAAAAAAGACAGGGTCGAGGATGCTCTCAATGCCACACGCGCGGCCGTGGAGGAAGGGATTGTTCCCGGTGGAGGTGTTGCCTATATGCGTGCCGTGAAGGTCCTTGAAAAGGCTCAATTTCCGGGTGAAGAGCAGCTTGGGGCGAACCTCATCAAACGCGCCCTTGAAGAGCCTGTGAGGCAGATCGCCGACAATAGCGGTTCTGAGGGATCGGTGGTGGTCGAGCACGTCAGGGAGGGCGAAGGGGCCTTTGGATTCAATGCCGAAACAGGGACGTATGAGGACTTGATGAAGGCCGGCATTGTGGATCCGACCAAGGTGACGCGATTTGCACTTCAAAACGCCGCATCCGTGGCCGGTCTCCTCATGACCACGGAGGCCATGGTCGCTGAAAAGCCTGAAAAGGAGAAGTCCTCGGCACCCACCATGCCGGAAGGCATGTATTAACGGATCTCACGGCTTACCGCCGAATGTTTGGGGAAGGCCGATTTTCTGAGTTCCGGAACGGAATGGGGGGCTAAGATGGAACAACATGCCGGATATACTCGCTGGTTCAATGAAATCAAGATCGAAGATGTCCCCTTGGTCGGGGGTAAAAATGCCTCTCTAGGGGAGATGTACCGTGAACTCACAGGCCGGGGAGTCAATATTCCGGACGGTTTTGCGATAACGGCCGATGCATACCGGCATGTAATACAATCAGCCGGAATCCTTGAGGAACTCAAGGAAGCCATGGCGGGTCTGGATAAGACCAACATGGATGACCTTATGAAGCGGGGGAAAAGAGCCCGCGATTTGATTTTGAGTGCCGGCATCCCGGATGAACTCTGGGCTGAAATAAGGACGGCCTATGACAGGCTGTGCGAGGAGTACGGCCCGGACGCGGATGTTGCCGTGCGCAGTTCGGCAACGGCGGAAGACCTCCCAACGGCCTCATTTGCCGGCCAGCAGGAGACGTATCTCAATATACGGGGATATCCGGCATTGAGAGAGTCCTGCAGCAAATGCTTTGCATCGCTTTTTACAAACCGGGCAATATCTTACCGTATTGATAACAACTTCGACCATTTTGAGGTAGCTCTGTCAATAGGAGTCATGAAGATGATACGTGCCGACTTGGACACCAGCGGCGTGATGTTTACCATGGATACGGAGACGGGTTTCCGTGACGTGGTTTTCATCACGGCATCCTATGGGCTGGGAGAAAACATTGTCCAAGGGACTGTCAGCCCCGATGAATACTATGTCTTCAAACCCACTTATGTAAAAGGTCACAAGGCCATAATCCGAAAAAATCTTGGAGGGAAGTCCATCAAGATGATTTACGGCATAAGCGACTCGAAAGTCCTTACACGAAACGTGGCCGTGCCGGAGGCGGACCGCGGGCGGTTCTGTATCACAGACGAGGATATTCTGACCTTGGCCGGCTATGCCCTTGAGATCGAAGGCCACTATTCGATGAAACTTGGAGAGGCCCGCCCGATGGACATTGAGTGGGCAAAAGACGGGATGAGCGGGGATCTTTTCATAGTTCAGGCCCGGCCTGAAACGGTCGAGTCACAGAAAAACATGGATATCCTGGAGACATACCGCCTGGACAAGAAAGGCTCAATACTGACGACAGGCAAGAGCGTAGGCGAAAAGATCGCCGGGGGCAAAAGCCATGTAATCTCCGATGTGGCGCATCTAACCTCGTTTGAGCCCGGAGAGATTCTGGTATCGGACAGCACCAACCCGGACTGGGAACCTGTCATGAAGACGGCGGCTGCAATTATCAGCAACAGGGGAGGCAGGACCTGCCACGCAGCCATTGTCAGCCGGGAGCTTGGTATCCCGGCTGTGGTCGGTGCGGGCGATGCTACTGAAAAAATACATACAGGACAGGACGTTACGGTAAGCTGTGCCGAGGGCGACGAAGGTGTGGTCTATGAAGGTATTCTCCCGTTTCACATCGAAACGCACAGCCTCAAAGAGCTTAGGCGACCAAAAACAGAGATCATGATGAACCTCGGCAATCCCGAGCAGGCGTTTTCCCTGTCCAAGATACCCAACGACGGTGTGGGGCTGGCACGCATGGAGTTTATTATCAACAGTTACATAAAGGCTCATCCCATGGCCCTTATTCATCCCGAGAAGATAACGGATGAGGCGGAACGGAAACAATTAGACGACCTCACTTTCGGCTATCAGGATAAAGAAGAATATTTTGTTGAAAAACTGTCTCATGGCGTCGGGACCATTGCGGCGGCTTTTTACCCGAAGCCTGTTATCGTGCGCATGAGCGACTTTAAGACGAACGAGTACGCCCATCTCTTGGGAGGACACTACTTCGAACCGTTGGAAGAGAATCCCATGATAGGTTTCCGTGGGGCCTCTCGTTACTATGATGAGAAATACAGGGAAGGCTTTGGACTGGAGTGCAGGGCCATGAAGCGGGTTCGGGAGGAGATGGGCTTAACCAATCTCATCATCATGATCCCCTTTTGCCGACGGGTGAACGAGGCTGAAAAAGTCCTGGCGGAGATGGCAAAAAACGGGCTGAAACGCGGAGAAAACGGGTTGCAGGTCTATATCATGTGCGAAATTCCCAATAATGTCATTCTGGTCGATGAATTCAGCAAGCTATTTGACGGCTTTTCAATCGGCTCCAATGACTTGACCCAACTTGTGTTAGGGGTTGACCGTGACTCTGCGCTGTTGGCCCACGATTTTGACGAGCGAGACCCTGGAGTGATGCGGATGATTTCCATGGCTATCCAAGGGGCGAGAAGGAATCACCGCCATATCGGGTTGTGCGGTCAAGGGCCGAGCGATTACCCCGAGTTTGCCGAGTTTTTACGGAAAGAAGGAATAAATTCGATATCTCTTAATCCCGACTCGATCATGAAGATCACCCTTAAGCTGGCGGAGATCGAAACCCCCTGAAACAAAACCTGAAACGATTTTCCTTATTCTCAATGGTTTATCTGGATGGGAGGGGGACGCCATTCATAAGAAGCAATTTTTCCAGGGGTTGATCGCCTCATGACCAGATGAATGAAAGCTGTGGTTATGAACGTTGATGAAGTCATAAAACAATATATTTCAGAGCAGAGGGAGACTTACAGGCTTCTATCAGAGAAAATAAGAGAACTCCTTTCGTCTATTCTCCATTCTAAAGGTATTGTCCCGCATTCAATAACGAGCCGGGAAAAAGGCCCGGGGGAGCTTAGAGAAAAGATCACCAAGGAAGGGGAGGCCCCTGATGTCTTGTTTAACGGTATCACTGACTTGGCGGGGGTGAGAATCATCGCATACTTTCCGAGTGATGTGGATAAGATAGTCCCCCTGATTGAAAAGGAGTTTGATGTTGATTCCAGGCAGTCAGTGGATAAAAGATTGTCTTCAGATCCTGCAATTTTCGGATATGCATCGGTTCATTTTGTAGTAGAATTGAGTCCCGAGCTGTTTAAGGTTCCTGAGTTTGCCCCCTTTCGAAAAAAGAAGTGCGAAATCCAGGTCAGGACAATTCTACAACATGCATGGGCTGAGATCGAGCACGACATTGTCTACAAATCTCCAGGAGAAATCCCGTTCCGGGTTCGTAGAAGATTTGCGTGTCTGGCCGGATTGCTGGAAATTGCAGATAGAGAATTCGAATCTCTTCGGCAGAATGAGATGGCGGTTCGACAGGCGATTCAAAGTAGGATCAAGAAGATCAAAATGGATACCTGACCAATAGTCGTTACGACATTCCATTCATTTTTTAAATGAAAAGAGGCCAAAATGGGTGACAAAGGAAAAAAAGACAAGGGAAAACGAGAAGATCAAAAAAAATCTAAAAAAACCCTTAAAGAGAGGCGAAAAGGGAAAAAGAATGAAAATGAATAGAGATAATTGGTGTTGAATTGAGCATATATAATAAAAAATTTGCTGTTTTGATCATGATTGGGCTGATGCTTTTCATGGTTTTTAGGGGATGCGATCGTCCGGAAACCATCAACTTGATCGATTACAGCGATTTTTTAAGCATGGTTGAGAACGGAAGTGTCAGCCAGGTCACGATACAGGGAAACAGCATATCGGGCCTGGATGCGCAAGGACCCTTCAAAACCTTTGCCCCAAAAGACCCTGAATTAATCCCATTGCTCAAGCACAAGGGTGTCAAGTTCTCCGTTGAACCCCAAAAAAGATCCTCGTGGATTCGTGTTCTGCTCTCCTGGGTTCCCATGCTTCTACTGGTCGGGGTATGGATATTCTTTATGCGCCGGGTCCAGGGGGGCGGGGGACAGGCCCTGTCCTTTGGAAAAAGCCGGGCAAAACTCCTGTCCGATTCCCGGAAAAAAGTCACATTCGAGGATGTGGCGGGAATCGATGAAGCCAGGCAGGAGTTACAGGAAATCATCGACTTTCTCCGCGATCCTGAAAAATTCACCCGGTTGGGAGGAAGGATACCCAAGGGTGTTCTTCTTGTGGGAGCACCCGGGACAGGAAAGACCTTGCTCGCGAGAGCGATAGCCGGTGAGGCGGGTGTTCCCTTTTTCAGTATAAGCGGCTCGGATTTTGTAGAGATGTTTGTAGGCGTTGGCGCTTCAAGGGTTCGGGACCTCTTTCGGCAGGGTAAAAAAAATGCCCCCTGCATCATATTCCTGGATGAGATTGATGCGGTGGGTCGTCGGAGGGGCGCCGGTTTGGGGGGCGGGCATGATGAAAAAGAACAGACCCTCAATCAGCTTCTTGTGGAAATGGACGGCTTTGAATTCAATGAGGGTGTAATCCTTATCGCCGCTACAAACAGACCTGACGTGCTTGATCCCGCGCTTTTGAGACCCGGGCGATTCGACAGACAAATCTTCGTCCCTGTTCCCGACATTATGGGGAGAACGGGCATCATGAAAGTTCATGTCAAAAAAACTCCCCTGTCAAACGATGTCGACATCAGCACCCTTGCGAGAGGAACCCCCGGATTTACAGGTGCTGATCTTGAAAATATGGTGAACGAGGCCGCTCTCCTGGCAGCCAGGGGCGGAAAGGACCGGCTGTGGATGGTGGATTTTGAAGATGCCAAGGACAAAGTCATGATGGGTCGTGAGCGGAAAAGCATGATCGTTACGAAAGAAGAAAAGAACGGCATGGCCTATCGTGAGGCCGGGCATACCCTTGTGGCCAGGCTTCTTCCCGGGACAGATCCCGTTCACAAGGTGACCATTATCCCTCATGGCCGGTTTCTTGGCCTGACCCAGCAACTCCCGGTGGTCGAAAAACACACCTATCCCAAAGATGAGCTCGTGAACCGTATATGCATTTGGATGGGTGGCAGGGCTGCGGAAGAGATTGTGCTCCATACACAGACCACAGCAGTGGAAAATGATATTGAAAAGGCTTCTGATCTTGCACGAAAGATGATCTGCGAGTACGGTATGAGCAATGAACTGGGCCCCCTTAGTTTCGGCAAAAAAGAAGAACAGATATTTCTTGGCAGGGAGTTCACCCAGCACAGGGATTACAGTGAAATGACGGCACGTTGGATTGATGAGGAAGTCCAATATATCGTGATCGGGGCCTACAAAAAGGCCTTGCAACTGATCAGGGATAACGTCGGTGCCCTGCATAAGATGGCGGATGCCCTCTTGAAAAATGAGACATTAAACCATGCTGAGATCGATGAATTGATGGCTGATTTTCAATAGTACATAGAAAAAATGAGCGAATTGCCGAATATCTTGAACGGAAAATAAGAGCTTTATTCGCTTATTCGCCGCCTTTTCATCCATACGGGTATCTTGATTATGGATGCACCTTTAGACAAATTCATCGAATGGTACATCTCTCTGCCGGTCCCACAGCGGCAATCCATCGCGGAGTTCGTTGTTTTTTTTAACATAGGATTTGAGGATGTGGATACAACGGATATCCATGAACTCCACACTACCTTCGTCAAAAAACTATTAAACTATTCCCATGATAGATTGAAAGGGACCGGCCTTGCGTTGCTGCTCAGGGGGAACGTTGAGTTTCTCATCAGAAAGTGGGGAACCCGAGAAGGGTATACGCAAAGCGAGAAATTTTTACTAGGGGTCAAAGAACATTTCTCCGCCACCGGTGAAGAATTTATGGTGGAGAAGGCCATCAAATTCCTCAGGGAACTCCCTTTCAAGCAGGAGCAGTGGATGTCGACGAATGATAAATGGCAGGAATTGGCTGAGAGCTACTTTTCTGACAGCTATATCGATCATTGGCGGAAAGATTTGAGCTAGTTTTCATTAATCGCATGTGTTTTTTTTGAATAGTAAGAGATTAAAAAGGCTTCGCTCGCGCAGTTCTCCAGCTTGCTACGGAGAGATTCAATGAAATTCCCATGCATTATCATTCATATTTGACGGTCTCACAAAACCCCGCTCGACCGCCTTTTGGCTGCAATTAAGTCATTGGAAGTGCTAGAGGCAAATCACCAGGTTTTGGTTTTTTGCAATTCCATCATCATGGACTTTTTTGAAAGGAAGAAGAAAACATTGGCAAACAATCGATGGAGAAAATATTATTGTACGGTTGTGTCCGAGGAGGTTGAAATTGCTTTAAAAAGCAGGCCCTCTAACGGCTTGCAATCAAGAAGTGAATTATTTGTTCAATGTAATCAATCTGAGTGCCAATATGTCGACCTTAACCAGCCTCCCTGTCCTCTGCGTCTTGAACTCTTTGCCGAAGAGATTGAAAAGCGGGAAGAAAAGCGCAGGGACAGAAGCATGGAATTCTGAAACCAACGGATCGCTGGTGGCTGTACCTTTCGGGATATGAGAAATAATGCCGCCCGTTCCGGGCGGTTTTGTGCCCTTCCGGATACAGAAAACAATTTTTAAAGAAAACGCATGGCGTTAGCAATGTGCCCATGTAGGCGCGATGGTCTCTTTCCATGCAGGGAAAGCCTGGAAGGGGGGCTGATGCGCTCGAGAGCGGCAAGCGGTTTGACATTCAGATTGCGGGGGAACGGATCCGTGTCCCGGCTCGTGCGGTATGCAGCATCGAGCACGAGCGGGAAGACGGGTCCGAGGAGATCGATTTTCAGGTGAAATGGGCGAACGATCGGTGAGTGAGAAGTGAGCATGAACGAAAGAGAACGGAACACCCGGCAGGGCTGCCCGTTCTGCGGGGTGGAGATCGAAGGCAGGAGCATTGCGCAGGAGGGTTCGGTCTTTGCCGTCCGGGACAAGTACCCGGTGACGCCCCTTCACACCCTGGTGCTGCCGAGGCGGCACGTGGCGGACTACTTTGACCTGCTTCCCGAGGAAAGGGCGGATGCAGAGACGCTTCTTCGGAGACTGAGGGCGGCGATATTGGAGGAGGATCCCTCGGTGACCGGGTTCAATGTGGGGGTCAACTGCGGGGGCGCGGCCGGGCAGACCATTCTGCACGTGCACATTCACTTGATCCCCAGGAGGGACGGGGACGTGGATAATCCCACGGGCGGCGTGCGCGGCGTGATCCCGGAGAGGATGGATTACACGGCAGGCACGTTCTGAAGGGGTGGAAACGATTTTTGTGTGTGTCCTACGGGTTTTGTCTTGGCGCGCTGCGGGGCGGTGTTTTATGATTTCTGTAGGATGGAAGGCGGGGGACCCGTGTACCCCAATACCTATCGGCTGGGTCGGTGTGCTTTTCCCTTAACCCGTGATCTTCGGATCAAGGAGGAGGCCCGTCATGAAAAGGAAAAGAAATCCCCTGTTTTCGCTGGCGCTTCTGTTCGTCGTCCTAGTGTTGGCAGGCTGCACCGGTCCACAGAAGAAAAGGGAGGTGGTCACCCCGGACAGGATCCCTACCAGGCCGGAGAGCGGCAAGGCCATGGTGGTGTTCATGCGGCCGTCCAGCATGGGCTACGGCTTTCAATCCAGCGTGTTCGAGGTGATCAAGGATGACCAGCCCGTTCTGGCGGGGATCCTTGCGCAAAAAGAGAAGATGGTCTACCAGGCGGATCCGGGCGAGCACCTCTTCATGGTGATCGGGGGGAGTGCGGATTTCATGTCCGCGGATCTCCAAGCGGGCAAGACCTATTACGCCCTGGTCACACCCCGGATGGGGGCCTGGAGGGCGCGGTTTTCACTGAAGCCCATGCATCACGACATGATCGACTCCCCTGAGTTCAACAAATGGGCCAAGGTATGCCAATGGGTGGTGAGAACGCCCGATGCCGAGCTGTGGGCGCAGGCCAACATGCCGAGCATCCAGTCCAAGCAGAGAAGTTACTATCAGAAGTGGATGATGAAGTACGAGTCCCAGAGGCCCAGGCTCCGGAAAGAGGACGGAAGGTAAGGGGGCCGGTACAATAGATACGGCTCGATCGCCTCGTAGAGTTGCAGGGTCATGATGGCGCAGTTACATGCCTCGGTGGAAAACTTCAGCCGAACTATTTGAAATGCCGTAGGATATCATGCTGATGGTTTGAAAGACCTCAGGCCTTGTTTTGAAATTCACAGGG
>JASFQI010000062.1:0-18584 GCA_050115555.1 Desulfobacteraceae bacterium | reverse complement strand
TGCGGGACGGGGGCTTGATAAGGTAGTTCGAGACCCCGTCCCGCATGGCCTGGACCGCTGATTTCACTGTGCCGTAGGCCGTCATGATGATGAACGGGGGCGGTTCGCGGATCTCCCCCATGCGGCGGTAAAGCTCGATGCCGTCCATGGAGGGCATCTTGAGGTCCGAGAGCACGAGATCCACGTCCTCCCGATGCTTGAACGTGTTCAATGCCTCGGACCCCCCGGCGGCCGGGACCACCTCGTATCCCTCGTCCTTGAGGATGGCCGAGAGCACCTTCAGGGTGTTCTTTTGATCGTCCACGAGAAGAATGGTATTCGCACTCACACGTCCCCTCCCGAGCCCGCGTTCAACGGCTTTTCTCGCGTATCCTCAACCCCCATGGAGAAGGGGCGGGGTTTGATGGCGACACTCATGCCGTAAAATGTTTTTTCATTCCGGGTTCCCCGGTTTCTGTCGCAGGGGAATCCAATGGCTCCACGTCTTTTGCCTTGTCTTCGGCATAGGCCGCAGGCCACGCAATGGTCAAACGCGTGCCCCAGCCCTTCCGACTCACGATTTGGATGGTTCCGCCGTGGCTCTCCACGATGCCGAGGCTCAAGGGCAGCCCCAGGCCCGTTCCATCCTCCTTGGTGCTGAAAAAGGGATCGAACACGCTGTTCAAATCGCTCCGGGGGATGCCCACGCCCGTGTCTCGAATCACGATCTTGGCCTCGGCCGGACCCTCAGGCGGCAGACCTTCCCTTGAGAGGCCTGTGGTAAAGCGGATCTCTCCGCCTCGGGGCATGGCATCCATGGCGTTGACCATGAGGTTGATGACCACTTGCTCCATCTGGTGCGGGTCCACGAGAAGGGGGGGCATGTCAGGATCCAGGTTGTTGTGAAAGACGATGTTCCGCTGGCGTGCCTGCTCTTCGAAGAGACCCTGTGCGGAGAGGATGATCCGGTTGATGTCCGTGGGCACCCGCTTGGGCTCGCTCTGTCTGGCAAAGGTGAGAAAATCCGTCACAAATGCGTTCAACCGGTCCATCTCTTCACTCAGGAGCTCGGTGTACTCCCGAATCAGCGCATCATCCGCGCGGCGTTTCTGAAGCAGCACAATGGCGCCTTTCATCGCATTGAGCGGATTGCGGATCTCGTGGGCCACGCCCGCGGAAAGGCGTCCCAGGCTGATCAGCTTCTCCGAGCGGACCAGCTCGTTCTGGATCTGGGCAAGATTCCTGACCATACGGTTGAAGGCGCTGGTGAGGTCGCCCAGCTCGTCCCTGGAGCGCACCGGGATCTCCTGGCTCAGGTCGCCGCCGGCGATCCGGTGGGTTGCACTCACGAGATCGCGCACGGGCTTGAGCATATAGTAGGAGAGAAGGCTCACCCCGATCACCGCAAATGCGAGAATGAGCAGCACCACCTGAAGGACCTGCGTCTGGATCAGGCTCGCCTCCTTTCGAAACTCGCTTTTCGGATTCGTCACGGCAAGGGACCACCTCATACCGGCAATGGGTGCAAAGGCCGCCAGTTTCTCCTCCTTGCCGTAGTGATACCCCATCCACCCGATGGATCCCGTGATCATGCGGCGCACCAGATCGGAGATGCTCGGGTCCGGGTAGGTCCCCAGCTCGTGCGCATAGGGCGCGAACTGGGGGTGGGCAAGGATCCGGCCCTCCCGGTCTACGAGAAAGGCATATCCCTCCTCACCCACCTGGATGTTGCGTACCACCGAACGGATGGCATCGAAGTCCACGTCGATCACAACAATACCCACGAGCTCGTTCCAGGCCGAGAAAACGGGCCTGGCCCAGTGCATGAGATACCCCTTCCTCTCTTCGGAGAAGGTGACCTCCGAGGTACGAATCTCTTCACTCAGGGAGGAGCGGATTCGTTCGAAAAAGCCTGCCGGCAGAGTCTCCTGCGCCGGTGCGCTTTCACCTTTCGCTCGAACCTTGATCCGCTCTGCGCCCGAAGGGTCGATGAAGCGGACCTGGTAGTAGGTGCGGGCACGCTCGATGAAGTCCTGAAACAGCCTCACAATGCTGTTCCGGTTGAACTCGGCCTCGGCGCTCAACCGGAACGAACGGGCCAGATGATAGTCATTGAGGACCGGCAGGCTGGAGAGGGTGTTCAGGTCCAGACGACACGTGTAGAAGATGTCGTCGATGCGCGCCGCTGTGGCCTGCACCTTGGCCATCTGCTCCTGGCGTACGAGCCGGTTGACCCGCTCCACAGAGGCCCGGTAGGAAAAGTATCCCGCCGTGGCGATCGGAAGGCAGACAAGCGGCAGAATGAACAGCAGAAGCTTGAAGGAGATGGAGAATCGAAATTTCATGGTCCCCGGCCCGGTTTTTCGTGTATGAAGAGTAGGACATGGCCCGGGGGGTGTCAACCGTTACCCCCGGGCGCTCCCCGGTTTGGGCTTTGGCCCCATGTGTGGTATAAACATACGCGCATAGCGGAGCCCGCGGCCCTGTTGGGATCATCCAAATCGAAATCGGGATCGGGATCGAAGAAATCAACCCCGTGCGTCCGCATTGTCCTTGCCACAAAGGGATGCCCATGAGTCGTCTTTTTCGAATCGCCATTCTGGCCCTGATCCTCCCAGCGCTCTTGTGGGCGCTCTCCTCGAAAAGCGCCTTCTGCCGCGAAGAGGTCGTCCTGGGCGTGGCTACCTCCCTGGGCACCTTGGAAGGGCGGGACAGCCACCTGGCGGTTCGACTGGCCGCCGAGGAGATCAATCGGGACGGGGGGATTCGCGTGGGAGACCGCCGGTTTCCCATTCGCGTCGCTGCGGTGGATCTCGAGGACGCCTCCATGTCCACGCCCATGGAAGAGATTCTTGGAAGGCTGGAGCGGTTCCTGATCATGGAGCGCGTTGATGCCATCGTGGTGGGGTTCTTCCGCTCCGAAGCCCTTCTGGCCGGAATGGATCTGATCGCCCGTCATGGCACCCCGCTCCTCGGGACCATTGCCATGTCCCCGGCATCGGAAGCCAAGATCCTTCAGTCCGAAAAATACCGTCCTGTGTTCCGCCTCTGCCTGAACTCGCGATACCTGGTCGAGTATCTCATTCAGACCATGAAGTTCCTTCGTGAACGGTTCGGGGTCGGCCGGGTCTACATTCTGAACCAGGATGTGGCCTGGGCGCGGACTACAGTCTCCCTCATGCTCAAGATCTACTTTGAAAAGGCGGGATGGGAGGTCCTGGGAATGGAAATCTATCCCACGGGGGCAGCGGATTTCGCCGAGAGCCTCGAGGAAGCACGCAGACTCGGTGCGGATGTGATCTTCCCTGTATTCGACATGCCGGAGAGCGCGGTCCTGGTCCGGCAGTGGAATCAAATGGGCCGCCAGGCCCTACTCTGCGGTTTTATCTCACCCCTTACAGGTCCAGGGGCGTGGAAGGCCTTTCAAGGCGGCATCGAGGGTGCGCTCAACGTGGTCTTTGAGCTGGGAAACGTTCCCTCCGGGGCCTATGCGCCGGCTGAGAAGTTCTACGAGGCCTATCAAAAGCGATACGGCAAGGCCGTCGAGGCGGGGCATGGACCCGCGCCTGCGTACGAGTCGGTTTACGTCCTGGCCGAGGCCATGGAGCGGGCCGGAACCCTGGATTCGGACGCCGTGATTCAAGAGCTGGAGAAGACCGACCGGCAGGGGGCCATGGGCCGCATTCGGTTTCACCGGGGCCACCAGGTGATCTTCGGGGAGGATCCCTATGAGGAGGCCCTGGCCTGCGTCATCCAGTGGACCGGGGAGGGCGGACGCCGCGTCGTGTACCCCCCGTCCATTGCCGAGGGAGAAATTGCGCTTCCCGGGCCCGGCCCCACGCAGTGAAACGGTCTTGAGCACGCATTCCTTACTTAGAGAAAGCGGAAACGCAGGGATGTTGAATTTCCCCGCGTTCCCGCTCTGGCGGGATGAGGAATGGGCGAGTGAAGCCTGTTCAATGGCCTATGTGTGGATAGGTGAAGACTTCTCTTGAAGAATGTAACTTTTGGTAACACAAGGCTTTCGCCCGCAAGCCATGATGCATACCCTTCTTGGCTGCACGGCAAAAAATGACCGGATTTCAGTGTTTCGAAAAGAAACAGTTTGTTGTCTGGACGCGAACCAGCGTTTTGCTAACCTATGGATATTATGGATTTGTTTTGGGCCGCTTTACCGGCATGCCCTTTGCAGAACGTAGGGACGCGTTCAACCCCCAATCTCTTGCCGGGCGGTCCCCAGGGTGGGGCGGCTCACCAAAGAAGGAGGAACATGATGAAGCGCATCCTGTCTGTTTCGATCCTTGTGCTCTCCCTGATGGTTGTTTGGGGAGTCCCTGCCAACCCTGTCCAGGCTGAAGAGCCCATCATTCTCGGTGTGCCCACCTCCCTTGGATTTCTAGAGGGGAAAGAAGGGCTTTTCTGTGTCAACATGGCGGTGGATGAAATCAACAAAGCCGGCGGCGTGGATGTGGGAGGAGTGAAACGCCCGTTCAAGGTCGTTGCGATCGATGCACGCGGGGCCGAGCCCGGCGTGCCTGTGGCCGATGTGATTCGGGCCCACAAGAAGGTCATCCTGGAGGACAAGGCGGACTTTGTCGTGTTCGGGTCCTTCCGCTCCGAGTGCGCCATTGCCTGCATGGACGTCGTGGGCCAGTACAAGAAGCCGATGATTCTGGGAACGGCCATGTCTCCGGGCATGGAGGCCAAGGTCAAGGGGGACTACGACAAGTACAAGTACACCTTCCGGACCTGCCTGAACGCGGTGTTTCTTGTAAAATACCTCGCCGGGACGATGGGATACCTGAACAAGCAGTTCGGGTTCAACAAGGTGTTCATCCTGAACCAGGATGTGGCCTGGGCGAGAGCCACCGGCGACATCATGATCAAGAAATTTTTTGAGAAAGCCGGATGGGAGATCGTGGGAAGGCAGGCTTACCCGACCGGGGCCTCCGACTTTTCAGCGTCCCTGATGAAGGCCCGCGCCGGCGGGGCCCAGGTGATTCTCCCCATCTTCGACATGCCCCAGAGCGGCATCCTGGTGAAGCAGTGGAAGGCCATGCAGATTCCCGCCGTGATGGCCGGGTTCATCTCTCCGCTGGCCGGTCCCGGTTCCTGGGAGCTCTTTGACAAGAAGATCGACGGTGCCATGAACTGCATCTTCGAGGTCGGAAACATGCCCGTACCCAAGGTTCCCAAGTCGGTGGAGTTCTGGAACAAGTACAAGGAACGGTACGGAAAGCCCCTCGAGGCGGGCCACTCCCCGGCCCCGGCCTATGAGATGGTCTACGTGCTCAAGGAGGCCATTGAGCGCGCCGGGTCCGTGGACGGCGATGCCGTGGTGGCGGAGCTCGAGAAGACGGACCGCAATGGCGCCATGGGCCGGATTCGGTTCAATGACGGCCACCAGGTGGTCTACGGGGAAGACCCTGCAGAGACGGCCCTGGGGTGCATGTTCCAGTGGCAGGACGGCAAGCGCGTGGTGGTGTACCCCGAGACCGTGGCCGAAGGCAAAATCCGTCTGCCGGAAGGGTTGAAGGCGGTCAAATAGCCGTTCCGGCGTGTGTTCATTTTTCCCTGCGGTCGTGCCGGGCCCTGAAGCGCCCGGCATGACAGCAGGGATCTCCTCCGGAACAGGGGGCGATTCATGTTTGTGGGCACCCTCGTCTACGGATTCATCAACAGCGCCATTCTGGCCCTGGTCGCGCTCGGGTTCAATCTGACCTTCGGGATCAGCGGGGTCGCGAACTTCGCCTATGGCGCGCTCTACATTTTTTCGGGCTTCCTCACCTGGATCCTTCTGAACTCCCTGGGGGTCCCCTATCTGGTCTCCGTGGTGGCGGCCATTGTCTGCTCCGGGCTCCTCGGGCTCCTGATCTATTACGTGGTGATCCTTCGGGTAAAGGGCCTGGCGCTTTCCGAGGTCATGGCCACATTCGGCCTGGGGCTGGCCATCATGGAGCTCTTCCGGTACTTCGATTTCGTGGGGTTCCGCTACACGCTCCCGGTCTTCTTTGACGGCAGCCTGGTGATGGGGCCGGTGTTCATCGACTATCAACGTATCATCATCGGGCTCATTGCCATAGCGCTCACCGTTTTTCTGTGGTGGTTCACCCGCCACACCCGGATCGGGCTCGCGTTCCGGGCCATTGCACAGGACGAGCGCACGGCCCTGACCTTCGGCATCGACTCCGACCGGATCGGCGCGCTCAGCATGGCCTTTGGCGCGGCCCTGGCCGCAGTGGCGGCCATTGTCATCCTTCCACTGGGCACCATTGCCGTGGAAGGCGGTTACGAGGTCCTGATCAACGCCCTGGCGGTCTGCATCGTGGGCGGCCTGGGCAGCACCGTGGGCATCCTGGTGGCCAGCGTCATTATCGGCTTTGCACAGACCTTCACGGCCAACTACCTGGAGCCGCACTGGATGTTCCTGGTCAGCCTGATCGCCATTGCCCTGGTGCTCGTGGTGAAGCCTTCGGGCATCTTCGGGCAGCAGAAGGAGCTAGAGGAACGAATTTAATAAGGGAACGGAAAGCGGAATAGGGCATTATGGAAAAGCGCAAGGAGAGAATCGACCGGGGAATCAAGGCCCGCTCCCAGGACATCTTCGCCCTCACGAGCTGGCGCGAGATGCTCTACCTGCTCGCGCCCCGGGCCCTCCCCGTGGTAGGGCTCCTGGTGGTCATCCCGCTGACGAGCGCTTACTGGCAGGAGGTGTTCATCTCCACGTCCGTGTACGCACTCCTGGCCATCAGCTGGGACCTCCTGATCTCCGCAGGGCTGGTCTCCCTGGGCCAGGCCCTGTTCTACGGGGTGGGTTCCTACATCGCCGGCTCGCTGAATTACTACTGGGGCCTCGGGCCCCTCTGGACTCTGCCCATTGCCACGGTGGTGGGCGGCGCCCTCTCTACGGTGATGCTGCTCCCGGTCCTGAGGCTTCGGGGCATTTACTTTGCCATGGTCACCCTGGTCCTTCCGCTTATGTTTCTGCGCCTGGTCGAGGCCACGCGGATCCTGGGCGGCACCGAAGGCCTGACCGGGCTCACGCCCTTTCCCTCGGCCACCTTCGCGCTCTTCGTCGTGCAGCTGGCTGTGTTAGGTGCGCTTTTCGGGTTCCGTCGCCTCATGAGCTCGGACTACGGCCTGGTAATCAAGGGCATCAACGACAGCGACCGCGCCGTCATGAGCGCGGGCATCAACATCTACTGGCGCAAGACCCAGGTTCTGTTCCTCGGCGCATCCGTGGGGGCCTTTGCCGGGGCCTTTGGCACGCACTTCGACATGTTCGCCGGCATGCCCGGCTTCGCCCTGGACTACTCCATCATGCCCGTGGCCGCGGCCGTGGTGGGGGGCATGGGGACCTTTGCAGGCCCTCTGGTGGGGGCCTTCATCCTGGTCCCGCTCTCCGAGGTGCTGCGGGCCCTGGGCACGCTACGCATTGTCTTCTACGGGCTCTTCCTGGTGATTTTCGTGGTAGGCGTGCCCGAGGGCATCTTTCACTACGTGCAGCGTAAATATCATCAGTTCGAACGATGGGTGGTGGTGGAATGAACACGGAAAACGGCCCATTGCTGAAAGTCTCCAACCTGAGCAAGTCCTTTGGCGGGGTCATGGCCGCCTTTGACATCAGCTTCGAGGTCAAAAAAGGCGAGCTCCTGGGCATCATCGGCCCCAACGGGTCGGGGAAGACCACGCTGGTGAACCTGATCACCGGATTTGTCAAGCCGGACTCGGGAAGAGTGGAGTACCGGGGCCGGGACATCACGGGCTGGGCCCCCTACCGGATCGTGAGCCTGGGGGTGGCACGGACCTTCCAGATGGTCCGTCCGTTCTACCAGCTTCCCGCGTTCAAGAACCTCATCGTGCCGCTCTCGTCGCCCAGGGTGAAGAAGCTGGCCGGTGGTCGGTACGGAGACCGGGACGCCGTGGCCCTCGATCTTCTCGAGGAGGTGGGATTCGAGCGGGACGCCCGGGTCGCCTACAAGACGGCCGGCTCGCTTCCCCAGGGGTATCTCAAGCGGCTGGAGCTGGCCAAGGGCATGGCCCTCCGGCCCGACCTGGTCATCCTGGACGAGCTCTTCTCCGGGCTGAGCCTCGCCGAGGTGGCGAGCATCGTGCCCATCATCGAGAAGCTCGTGCTCCAGGGTAAGACCATTATTATGATCGAGCACCGGCTCAAGGAGCTCTTCCGCATCGCGGACCGGGTCATGGTGCTCAACTTCGGCGAGAAGATCGCAGAGGGGGCGGGCAGCGAGGTCATGGAGAGCGATGCGGTCAAGCAGGCCTACCTCGGCAGTGAAACCTAGACCGCATCCCGGACACGCAGAGAAGGATACGCTATGCTTTCCGTCAAGAACCTGATGGTGTTCTTTGAAAACGCCCTGGCGCTGAACGACTTCAGCATGGACATCCAGGAGGGACAGATCGTCGGCGTGATCGGGTCGAACAGCGCAGGTAAGACCACCCTCATGAACACCGTCTCCGGGCTGATTATCGACATGCGGATCAAGGAGAACCGCCGGGGCGGGGAGCGCATCAATGTCTACGGTGAAATCACCTATCGAGGAGAGGACATCACCCAGGTTCGCCCGAACGAGCGCGTGCGCAAGGGGATCGTGCTATGCCGTGAAAGACACCCGGTCTTTCCGGAGAGCGATGTGGTGGAGAACCTGAAGATCGCCGGATACCTTCGCAGCCGCAGTGAGAAGCGGGAAGGCGTGGACCGGGCCTTTGAGCTCTTTCCTGCGCTCAAGAAGCTCAGGACCCGCAAGGCTGGTTTCCTGAGCGGCGGGGAGCAGCAGATGCTGGCCATCGGCATGGCGCTCGTGGTGAAACCCGAACTGCTTCTTCTGGACGAGCCCCTCCTGGGCCTGAGCCCCATGATGCAGAAGCTCCTGGTGGAGGCCATTGTGGCGCTCAGGAACGAATCCGGCATCACCGTGGCCCTGAGCGAGCAGTTCGCCAGGCCCGTCCTCCCCATCATCGACTTCGGATACGTGATCGAAAACGGCATGCTCTCGCTCACCGGGACGGGAGAGGAGCTCATGGACAACTCAGAGGTCAAGGCCGCTTACTTCGGAGTATAGGGACGGATCCTATGAAACGGGAACTACCTTTTCCAAACACATTCGAAGCCTTTCGGAATGCGGTGGAGAAACACGGGGACAAAACCGCCGTCGTTTACCTGGGCACCCGTTACAGCTACCGCAACATGCTTCAGTTGGTGGAAGGCTTTGCCTGGTCGCTCCAACAGCGGGACATCGGCGAAGGCAGCCGCGGCATCCTCTACCTTCCCAACAGCCTCCAGTGGGTCATCGCCTGGTTGGGCACCCAGCGGGCCGGGGCCGAGATCGTTCCCATCACGCCCATCTACACGGTTCACGACCTCGCCTATATCGCCAATGACAGCCAGTCCACGTTCATCGTGTGCGCGGACACCAACTATGGCTACGTGAAGCAGGCCCAGGACGAGACTGAGCTGAAAACAGCGATTGTCTGCCGCCTGTCGGACATGCTGCCCTGGTGGAAGCGGCTCTTCGGCTGGGCCTTCGACAAGGTGCCCCGCGGAAAGGCCTCCTGGAGGGGAGGGGATACCGTCTCGTTCCGCTCTATGGTCATGGAAGGAAAAGGCAAGCCCGGCCTCCTGCCCCTGAAAAAGCAGGAGCAGGACACCATGGAGATCCTCTACACCGGCGGGACCACCAAGTTTCCAAAAGGCGTTCCCATGTCCCACGGCCTCTACATGGAGTCCGCCCTGGAGCAGATCACGTGCAGTGACTGCCTGTTCCCCCCGGAAAAAGCCGTGGTGATCGGCACGGTGCCCCTCTTTCACATCTTGGGACAGACCACGGCCCTCAGCACGCTCCTTATGGGAGGGACCATCATTCTCATGCCCAAGGTGAACCTGGACGCCATCTTTGACGTGATCCAGCGTTACAAGGCCACCACCCTGATCGGTGTGCCCACCCTCTACCGCATGATCCTGGAGCATGATCGTCTGAGCATGTACGACCTGAGCTCCCTCACTTACTGTTTCAACGGTGGAGACGTCCTTCCGGTCGAGGTGAATGAACGCTGGCGCAAGACCTTTGGGAGACCCATCTATCAGGGCTACGGCGCCACCGAGACCTGCGGCGGGGTGACCATGTGCCCCACGGACTGTGAAAATCCCGTCAAGAGCATCGGCAAGGTCGTCCCCAGCAAAGAGGTCCGCATTGTGGACACCGAGACCCTGGAGCCGGTGGAAAAGGGCACCCCTGGAGAGCTCCTGGTCCACTCCGAGCGCATGGTGCGTGCTTACTGGAACAAGCCCGAGGAAACGGCCGAGGCCTTTGTAGAGCTTGACGGAAAGCTCTTCTACCGCACGGCCGACGTGATCTCGGCGGATGAAGGGGGGAATCACTACTTCGTCGACCGGACCGTGGACACGATCAAGCACAAGGGCTACCGGGTCTCCTCCTCAGAGGTGGAGTCCGTGCTCCAGGAGCATCCGTCCGTGATCGGGGCCTGCGTGGTGGGCCTCCCCGATCCCAAGGTGGGCGAGCGCATCAAGGCCTTTGTGGTCCTCAAGGAGGACGTCAAGGGCATCACCGGCTACGACCTCATCCGCTGGTGCAGAGGCAAGCTGGTGGACTACAAGATCCCCCAGTACATCGAGTTTCGGGACATGCTGCCCAAGAGCAAGGTAGGGAAGCTCCTGAGAAGGGAGATTCGAAGCGAGGAGAAGAGAAGGGCGGAGTCGTAAGGCGAAGCACTCATGCCCAAAAAGATAAACAACAGCCCCATGAGCGGATTTCCGGGAGTGGGGCTGTTGTTTTTTGGGGTTCCACTACTTATTCTTTTCTTCGCGGATAGATGGAAAGATTTTGTCCTGACATTGCTGACATAGAGCGGATATATCGTATTCCATTCGGTGTAATTGACTGGAAAAATGTTCTGCTGGTAAATCACATAATATACATTTTTTTAAAGATTTTGCTTTTATGTACCGCTTATACCGGTTCGATAACGAAATAAATTTGAGGAGAAGCTCATCCCGTTTCACATTACTCTCCTACCCACCCCAAGAGGAGGAATGACCGGTTCCAGTTCGCAAATTACAAGGTTTACTTCGGGATTTTTGGAGGCCTAATACCAAAGAACAAAAACTGTAACACGAAATTATATGAGCTTTATATTTATATCAAAATAATATATATCAAATTAGTATTTTTGTCAAGATGAAATACTGAGATTTTCACTTGACCTTTTCAACTATTGCAGGGCAATTGAAGGGATTAGAGCGATCCCGAAACCGGCCACAGGCACGAGGATATCATTTTTGATCGCTACCTCGGCAGGAGCGCTGAACACTCAGACGCAGGATGCCGGCCTGAGACCAAAAAAGAGTGGTTATCTCCGGATATTGTGATAAAAAAGGAAGGCTGAAAATATCCATCGAAAAATACCATCAGCTCATCGTATAGGAGGGAACAAATGGTGATAGGACACAAGGATGATATCGCATTTACCATCCCTGAAGATGATTCAGTCCAGGGTGTGGGAATGAAAAAGGTCATTGGGGCAGAAGAAGGATGGGAAGATTATGTCATGAGAATTGTCAAGCTTGAGCCCAATGGCCATAGCTTTGATCACAAACATCCATGGCCGCATATAAATTACTATATCAAGGGCAAGGGAGTGCTGACCATAGAAGGAGTTGAACACCAGGTGAAAGAAGGTGGCTACTCCTACGTACCCGCAGGAAAACAGCATCAGTGGAGAAATGTATCCGAAGAACTCTTAGAATTTATATGTATCGTGCCCAAAGAAGGGCATATTCAATCATGATCGTATGGTATTTGATGGTTATATCCATACGTTGTTATCAGCAGTCATTTCGCCACCGGCATCGCCTGTGTTGATTGTCCCCGCTGGCTCGACAAGCATGGCTTTACATTCCTTTTCAGCGAATGGTTTATGCTCTGTGCCCTTGGGCACGACACACATCTCACCCTTTTTTAGGGCTACCAAACCCTCCCGGAAAGCGATTGACATTTTACCATCGAGTACGATAAAGACCTCGTCCGTATCATCGTGGCGGTGCCAGACGAATTCACCCTGAAATTTTACGACCTTAAAATGATAATCGTTCATTTGAGCAATAATTTTGGGGGCCCAATGCTCAGAAAATTTGGATAATTTCTCATTCAAATTAATGGATTTACATTCCATAATCTTCACCAAAATCCCTATAAAGATAACGCTTACGAGCGTTGGAACAAAACACCATGATTTACACGTGTGGCGAGTCTGGCACGACGATCCTCGTGCTAGGATGCATTGTGCTGTTTCAGGTATTCTTGGAGTTCTTTCTCTGTGATCCTCGTAAGGAAACCCTTGCGCTTGCATCTGGGACACCGCATGTCCGTGAGATCCTGATTTGATCTCGTAAGATGACCGCAGTTCCCACATCGCCATGCCTGTGATTTCTGCTCTGACACCGTAGGACTAATGAGCGGAGCAACGCACCCACCAGAGAAAAGGAAAGCCACGCTGCCTGCCAGGGCAAAACAAACGGACCTCAAAAAGTGTCTCCTATTCATTTTTCACCCCCTCATTTTTTGATGTGAATCTGCTTAGCGCAGAGCGTGAGCCATGCCGCGACCCAGGTTCACCTCATCCTATGGTTCCATCATAATCCATTTGATATTGAGTCTCCACGCAGAAAGCTTGAGGAATGCGCGAACGAAGCCTTTTCAGGAGCGTTCCTCTGTCCCCTCCCGCGGGTAGCCCTTCCTGAAAAGCATAAGCACAACTTCGCCTTCCAGGACAATCTCATCCATTTGATTGATGACGGTAAGGGTGGCAAAAACAATCCCTCTATCTGGTTTTTTTGTCTCTTTTTTATCGACAATTTTAAAAGCAGCCTGGATCGTATCGCCAAACCTGACGGGTTTGAGAAACCGCTGTTTCATCTCCAGAACTGCAATGGTTGTTCCTTCTGTAATACCCGTCTGATTCACCATCCCCGTCGAGACGGCTGTAACGAGAAGCCCATGGGCTATCCTTCCCTGCAGGGGGCTTTTCTTGCCGTATTCCTCGTGAGTATGCTCCGGGTGAAAGTCACCGGATAGGCCGGCAAAATTCACAACGTCTGTTTCCGTGATGGTCCTGCCCATCGTGACAACTTCATCGCCTATATTCAAATCATCAAAGGTTTTGCCCCTTGGTTGATATCTCATAATGCATCACCGTCCTAAAGGATTTTTCTTATTCTTAGCCTTAATCGTTTATCCATTCTATCCTTTTTCTACCGATTCGTTTCCGTTCAAGCGTGACAACCCTTCTTTCATGTTCAAGAAGAGTCATGTTCTTTCCACTGAATTGAAAGGTGGCATGGTCTGAAATATCAAAAGAGGGCATTTCGCCCGAGGGGACGCTCGTTTCTCCTTATTCTCCGACATGCGTGTGGGCCGCTCGATCCACGCGGCATTGAGCCGAAGCGGTACTATCGCGAGAATGGCTTGAATTTTGGTAGAGTTATGTTTTCGTCGATATCCTCCCAGGCCACCTTTACCCGCATGTCGCATCTCACCTCATCGGGTCGGCAGTCCACAATATTGGTCAATACATGGGGTCCCTCATCGAGCGCCACCACAGCCACGGTATAGGGCAGGTCGGCTGCAAATCCCGGATGGTACGCGGTGTGGTAGACGGCAAACGTGTATACCCTGCCAATGCCCTTGGAGGTCAGCCAGGAGATTTCACGGGAATGGCACCGGGGGCAGAGATCGGAAGGCGGCCATCTGACGTGGCCGCAACCGCTGCATTGTTGAAACCTGAGTTCGTGCTCTTGACACCCCTCCCAAAAGGGACGGTTGTCCGTATTGATCTTGGGCAGGGGTTTTTCATAGGGCATGGGCTACAATCTCCTTAGCAGGGTGCACGAGTGGCTCTGCAGAATACCGCCGTTGTCGCTGCAAAGAATAATCTCGGGCGATCTGGTTCGTGTTTCAGGTCCGAGCTGCCGTTTCCCGCACCGTCCCATGATCTGCATGGCTCCCTCGGCAAGCGGCGTCAGACCCATGAAGTAGGCTTCTGAAAGCTGACCGCCCGAGGTATTGACCGGCATCCTGCCGCCGGGCTCGATCGTTCCTTCCCTGAGCCAATCATGCCCTTCCCCGGGTTGAAAAAATCCATAGTCCTGCAGAGTGATCTCTACGGTGTAGGTAAAGCAGTCGTAAATCTGACATGCGTCCACATCATCCAGTGCGATGCCCGCCATGGCAAAGGCGATCTCCCCGGCTTTCCTGGCGCCGGTGGGCCCGGCCATCCAGCCGGACTGCGCAATGTCCGTGGAGGGATGGTGCTGCCCCATCCCCATGATCACGGCCGGAGGCTGCTTTAGGTCTCGCGCCCGCTCGAGCGAGGTTACGATGATGGCCCGCCCACCATCGGTGATCAGGCAGTTGTCAGGGAGGCGCAGCGGTTCGACGATCCACCTGGCATTGTCGTAATCCTCTTCGGTCATGGGCTTATCGTGCATCATGGCGTCCGGGTTGAGGTTGGCCCACTTGCGCTGACCCATGGCGATCTGCTTCCAGGTCTCAGGCCCGGTGCCGAATTCGTGCATGGCCCTTCTGGCGGCCAGTGCATAGCCGCCGGTGGCGCCGAGATGGCCGAACACAGCACCGTCCACTGCCAAATCGATGAGCATCTGCTTCATGCTGTCGCTGGAGAGGGCATTGTGGCCGTAAGAGATCAGAACGTAACGACACATACCGGATTCGAGCGCGCCAACTGCGTGCTGAAGGTGACTCCTTGATCAGTTGGCGTCCTGACTCATGTAGATGGGGGAGATTCCCAGGTGCTGGGCGATCACGTTGGGTGTCAGGTCATTCTCATTCGAAGCGGAGGGGAAATGGCGGTAACAGATAAAGCCGTCTATGTCGTGTTTATTCAGCCCGGCATCTTTGATGGCATTGGCCGAAGCTTCCAAATGGAAGCTGAGGGATGTCCTTCCAGGGACACGTCCCTGGGGCGTGTACCCCAATCCCACAATGGCATACTTGTCTTTCAGCGCTGGCGTCATCAGGCCTCCATTTTCCGGTGAGAAAGAAATATGATGGAGTCGCAAAAAGCTGAAACCTAGAGATTTGCCTCTAACGATTCCAGTGAGTTAAGTGTAGCCAACAGGCGGTCGAGCGGGTTTTTACGAGACCGTCAAATATGAGTTAGCTGTCCTCTTTCGTGCAAAATTCTACAATACTTTCCGCATGGATGGCTGTTGTGTTCAGAAATGGAATCCCGAATTCATCCTTGGGAAGGATCAACGGTAACTCGGTGCACCCGAGGATCACCGAATCAATGGCATGCACATCGATCATTTTCTTTACAATTGAAAGGAGTTCTTCTCGGGTCGAATCCTTAATAATCCCCAATCCGATCTCGGAAAACAGCCGATGGTGGATGAGTTCTTGATCTTCCTTTTCGGGTACAATCACCGTCATGCCCTTTGACTCCAACGGTTTCTCAAAAAAATCCGCTTCCATCGTGAACTTTGTGCCCAGCAAACCAAGTTTTTTAAGCCCTTTTTTCTGGGCTTTCTTGCATGTTTCCTCAATAATACTCAGTAAGGGTAGGGGGGATCTTGCGTGAACCTTATCGAAAACGATATGTGGCGTATTGGAGCCTATCACGGCAAACTCCGCCCCTGCCTTTTCCAGCGCAACCACTTTTTCCAAAAGCCAATCAGTGAGATGTTCCCAATCGCCGGCTTCCAGAATCCTCATCAGGCTGGAAAGATCGGCGCTGTAAATGATGATTTCCGGGTAACCCGAAGAGGCTTGCTTGTCATGAAAAGCTCCAATGATCATTTTGTAATAATCCACGGTTGATTCCGGCCCAATGCCGCCGATGATACCTATTTTTTTCATGAATTTCTCCTTTCAGGAGTATGAGCCAGTCAAAAATTATGCTCGAATCAAAAGAGAAGATAAAGAGAAAACCATACGATGCCGGCCTGAGGCCAGCCCACATCCCTGCTAAAATGGTGGCAATCTTCAATATCATTTTTTTAGAGAACGCAAATCCGAACGAATATCGAAAGGTTAGGGAAGAGGGCGGTAAGTCATTCGAGTTCATGGCATTTTTTGAAGATTTCCCTCCGATCATTGCAGCGATCACCAGACCATCGAAAGCTGCAATACAGGCCCAGAAGACAAGCTCAAGGGCAATGAGGGGCAATGGCTCGCCAAACAAATTAAAGGGGGTGAAGAACTCCCAGAACAAAAACGTCATGACGAAAACCAGACCGGCGAATTTCAGGCCCTGCTTTATCGTCCCTCCAGAAAACGCCATAAAAAGCCCACGAAAAAGGTAGGCGTGGATCACTCCAAATCCTACAATCGACGGTCTTGCAAAAACTCGCTCGACCGCTGTTGGCTACGCTCTAAGGCCTCGGAATCGCGAGGGGCAAATCTCTGTGTCGTGGCTTTTTGCGACTCCATCACAATTCCGATGATAATCGGAGCAGGCATATTTACAACCAACGGGACAGGTTCAAGGAATGAGGACCTTATCAGAATGTCTCCGCCATTCCATCCAAAGCCCAGGAGCCGAAACGTCAGCGGCATGGTGAGATTCATGGCCACACCGCCGGCGATTCCGGCCAGGATGGTTCTTGCGTGCGGAGGTTTCGTGTTCGCTCGGTGGTTATTTGGCATGTAAAATCAACACCTGGAAAGTGCCGCTTTCGAGCTGCTGGACGGCGTTATTCAATTTTTTTCTATGTTGGGTTACTGAGTCTGCCCATGAACAGGATACTACCCGAGGCAGTCTCTTTGATGAAGAATAAAAATGGATGGTCGGCGCGGAATATTTTGGGAGGTTGCCCTGGCGCTGCGCCCAACGTCATCATCACTGCTGTAGCTGCCGCAGCCTCCGTGCCTTTTTCGTCTACCTTGACCCACGCTTTGTGTAATGCCTTGGAAATATAAAGAAGGTCCGTGCCGTCCATGCCGGAGAAGTTCGCTCCCGGCCAAAGAAACGCATCGCGCATGCCCATGGCCGTCAGATATTCTTTGAGCCCAAAGGAGGATTCTATGGTGAATTTCGGCAGATAGACGAGGATTTCCTGTCGCCGCGTGGCCGCGAGCCATTGATGGATACGATCCATGGTGAGATGGTCTTCGAGCTCTCGGATCCCGTCTTTCGTTTTGGGGAGCAGGATGACCATGGAAAGATCCTTGCCTTTGTAAGGCAACAGTAATACTTGAGTATCGTCGTCTTCGGCATATTCAAAATCTGCTTGCTGGCACATAAGGGGCACATTTCTCGACTGCCGTTCCGTCACCCAGAAGGGCATTTCTTTCGTATCCTTGTTTTCGAAGGATTCCGCCCACTCTCCCTTAAAATAAATCGCGCTGGCGAGCACGAGCTTGGTGCTTGCAGGGGATAAAACCCCCTCAGGAATCATGTCTTTGATGAGATGATGGGTTTTTTCTTCGGTCCAGGTGTTTATTTTTCGGCGGGAGTTTTCGGTGTCTTGTTTAAAATCTACGTTCTCCATTTTCGCATGATAGTATTCTTCCGTGATGGCTCGATACTCCGGCAAAAATGGATAGTCGTATTGCGCCCAAAGGGAATTCGCAATGATCAATTCCACATGACCTTTTTTTTGTACCTCGTTAAGGCCTTGGTTCAGCGCTTCAAATTGGGCATGCAGGGGCTCGTGCTCCTCCGGAAAATGCATTACTGTGGACATCTCTTGCATAGTGTTGCCCCTGGCTCCGGCATAACACACCGCGAATGCAGAGGCAATGCTGTAAGGGGACAGAAATAGATTGCCTTCTTTCCGATTAAGCTGATGATACAGGTCCAAGGCGAACGCATTATTGTGATCAGCCAGAGGAGAAATCCCCTCATCGGCTGCTTCAGCTCCCTGCAGAACACCGAATGAAAGACATACAAGAAGCAGTATGTTCATCGATCGTGTCATATTATATTTTCTTTCCATATCGATCCATGACGATATTATAGCTTTTTTTACCCAGCATAATGGAAAATGATATCACGCACATAAAGAAAAATGCCAGCACTCCGATCAGGATTCCATTGGCGAAGAGCGCAATAAATATCTTGTAACCGCAGTTTTCGGCGCACTGAATCAAGAAAGGCCATGAAGGAAATGTAAGAGCAAAAAAATCGTCGCGGATCGCCACACCGAGGAATCCAACTATCGCAATGTAACCGATACAAATGATGAGGGCATATGGCATAAATTTTCTATATAATTTTCGCATTTCCTATAACTCTTTGAGAATACTCGAAGATTGAAGCTTTCCCCACAGGCCGTGCCCCATTTCGATTGATTTGTCGGCGTGTGTTCTGTCTGGCGGGCATGCCCTGAAAGCACAAGACCCCGCCTCTCTTGGAGAAGCAAGGTCTCAGACGGCTCGGGACATGGCTCCCTCGCTAGATCGGTGTCAATTTAGTTTCCATCCAGAAATGGCTATTTTTCAAATATCGGCGTCAATCTGCGGGATTCCTTGTGCGAAGTGCCTTATATACATCTCCGCGGAACCCCTTGATTTCCTTGATTTTGCAAAATAGCCATTTCTGGATGG
>JASFQI010000061.1:0-18697 GCA_050115555.1 Desulfobacteraceae bacterium | reverse complement strand
CATCCTCGCCCTTTCAATCCGCAATTTCAAGCGCTTTTTCCGCTTGAATCCGATTTTGAATTGCGGAAGGATCGAGTCCTGAAAGGCACATACACCATGGTGGATATCCTCGACATTTCAAAAGATGCACGGAACCTGGAAATTCCCCTGGAAGAAATCGTGGGCTTCCTTCACAGGGAACTGGGCCCGTCCGCGGATGAGGAACCCGACATTCGACGGGCCGTGGACTACGCCCTGAGCCGGGCGCCGGGCAAGGGTGGTTTTGTCCTCACCTCGAGGGAGAACGGAGAACTCGTGGGCACTCTCGTTGTGAATGACACGGGCATGTCCGGGTACATCCCAGAGCACGTTATCGTCTACGTTGCCGTGGATCATACGATGCGGGGGCAGGGCATCGGAAGTCGCCTCCTTCGACAGGCCATCACCCGTTGTGAAGGGGACGTAAAGCTCCACGTCGCCTATGACAACCCAGCCCGAAACCTGTACGAACGGCTTGGATTCTCCTCCAAGTACGCGGAAATGCGGCTCACCCGTCATCGATAAACTGAGCCCGCCCGACTGGGCCCCTACCGTTTCCTCCGTTTCAGGTCCGCAGGCTCCAGGGTGAGTTTCTCCCCCGCCAGGAGCTTGGCCACCCCGTCCAATGGCTTGTACCGCTCATCATCGCAGATGTGGCAATGGCCACAGTCGGAAAACACATTCTCCGGCTGCGTGTAGGTCGTGATCACCCCTTCATAGTTTCGAAGGACCAGGCGGCGGTCCCCCTGGGATAGGATGTAGTTCGGCATGACCGGAATCTTCCCGCCGCCCCCGGGCGCATCCACAACGAACGTGGGCACGGCCATGCCCGTCGTGTGGCCCCGCAGGTTCTCGATGATCTCCATGCCCTTTGTGATGGAGGTGCGGAAGTGCGCGATCCCCCGGGAAAGATCGCACTGGTAGATGTAGTACGGCTTGACCCGGATCATCAGGAGCTCGTGCACGAGCTTTTTCATGATGTACGGGCAGTCATTGACGTCGCGAAGGAGCACCGTCTGATTTCCCAGGGGGATGCCGGCATCGGCCAGCCTGGCACAGGCCTCTCTGGAGTCCTGCGTGATTTCCGAAGGGTGGTTGAAGTGGGTGTTCAGATACAGGGGATGGAATTTCCGCAGCATGGCCACGAGTTCGTCCGTAATGCGATAGGGCAGCACCACAGGCGTCCGGCTGCCGATGCGGATGATCTCCACGTGCTCGATCTCACGAAGCCGCTTCAGGATCTCCTCGAGGGGCCCGTCGTCCAGGACCAGGGGATCCCCTCCCGAGAGCAGAATGTCCCGAATCTCCTCGTGTTCCTCAATGTATTGGAAGGCCTTCTCCATATGGTCCCGGCTCAGGTGGTCGTCCTGGGACCCGACCAGCCGCCTTCGAGTGCAGTGCCGACAGTACATGGAACAGATCCGGGTCACCAGGAACAGGACCCGGTCGGGATAGCGATGGGTGATCCCCGGCACCGGCGAATCCACGTCCTCGTGCAAGGGGTCTTCCTGGTCGTCGGGATCGTACGCCAGCTCTTGAATGCTCGGGACCCCCTGGAGCCGCACGGAGCCCCGGGCGTACTCCCGGTCCATGAGGCTGGCGTAATAAGGGGTAATGCTCATCTTGAAGGTCTGAAGGACCTTCTCGAGATCCTGCTGTTCGCGTTCATCGATCCGGATAATCTTCTTCAAGGTCTCGATGTCCCGGATCGTGTTCCTGAACTGCCACTTCCAGTCCCGCCAGTCCGACTCCGGGACGTCCCGAAAGAGCGGAATATCCCGGTAGTCCACCCGTGCGTAGGTTTTCATGGCTGCCCCCCGTAGTTCGAATCGCATGTCTTTTCCGGGCGCTTTCGTCTCCTTGCGCCTCGGGCACACGCACAAGGATTTTCTTAGACCGTTTCGTGCGCGACCCTATCACCAACGAAATGGACTTGCAAGGGCGCCCCTGGGGAGGGGCATTGTTTTAAATCCCTCCGCAGCCAGTCCTGTGGAATACGCATCACGAGGTTTTTGGGGGATCGTCAAGCGGGAGAAACGAAAGGCGGAAAGTGCAAGCTGCACCACAAAGCACACGAAACGATCAAAAAAGAGAAGTCTGGTCCAGGATGAAACCTAGTTAAGGCGGCAGGGAAGGGAGGATTTTTGAGAAACGCGTCGAACCCTGGGGTCCGGCGCCAGGCGAAAGGCTTCCCCCAGGACCGTATGACGACCCAGGGCCCATTTCATGGACTCCAGGGCCACGAGGCTCTCCATCTGGACCCTGTTCATTCGGCCGGCATAGTCCCCCTGCTCGATCAGCTCCTCGAAGCAGGGCTTGGAAAGCACCTTTTCTTCGGCATATCGCGTGCCGAGCCCCTGCAGGTAGTCGTTCACCTTGGCCGAGAGGGCCTTCTGGGGCAACGCCCGGACCCAATCGAACAGACGCACCAGACGATCAGGGTCCGGCAGCCTGGGATGCTCCAGGGTTTCCCGGAACCCCTGTGCATATCGCTCGAGTCCCCGCCGAATGTGCCTGGGCTCCACCATGTTGAAACCCGCCCAACCGGCCTGGATCCATTTGAAAACGCCGCATCGAACCCTGGGGAGCGCAGGGTCGGACTCATAGAAGACGGCAATGGACGCCGATTCATAAATGTGGGTGTCCGCCCACCCCAGGCCCGCCCGAGTCAGGCCGTCCTCCCCGGTGTACACGTAGTCCCAGTTTTTGTCCCCTCCCAGGCTCGCCCCCTTTTTTCCCTTGTCGGACTTTCCCCGCTGCTTCGAGACGGAGATGAACACGTTTTGCTCCCCAAGCCGAAACAGGACGAGGGCACGATCCAGCGTGTACCCGTAGCACGCCCCGGTAGCCAGCTCCGGAGTGCTCTCCTCACGCTCCACCCCGGTCACCACCACAGGAGATTCCAAAGAGGGGAGGTGCGCCCAGAGCGTGGGCAGGGATCTGTTTTCCTTTTCATCCACTTCAAGCCATTGGGTGAGGCGGATCGAGGTCGGTCGAAACACATTGTTAGGAATGTCCGGGTGGTAGGCGTAGCGAAGGACCGTCTGGAGATCCCTTGGAAGATCGAACTCGCAGTAAGCGGAAGGCATGCCTTGCCATTCCCCTGTGTGGAGTCCGGCATCCTGCGGCTTCTCCGACGCCACATACGCAATCAGTGGGGCAACGGCCTTCGGTTCAAAGGTGGACTCGCCCTGGGCAAGACCCATCAAGTGATCCACTCCTGCGGAAATCGCCTCTGGCAGGGCTTCGGTCTGTGCCCGGACCGGGGAAAAGAACATGCAAAGGACGCCGACCAGGGCAACGACAATGCTCAACGCCTTTCGAAGCGCTGCGGAATCTTTTGTTCTTCGCATGGATGTCTCACGAAAAGGGAGGATTTCTGAAGTCCTCATGATGGATTGGAGGGAATATAATGCGTATGGACGGGAAAATCAAGGGGTGAATGTATTTCTCCTGCAGCCCTTTCGGAATCTTACCAGGCCGGTGTCGGCACTATTCAGGGTTGGGGGCTTGCGATCCCTGCCGGGTCGTGATGCGTTCCAGCACGTTTGATCGCATACCTCTACCCTTCACGAGCGTCGGCCTTTACCGGAAACACGCTTCGGACTCCAACTCCTTGCACGCTACTCGATTAACTCCAGAACATACCGTTTTCGAACCTTGGCGGAGGCCGCACCAAGAATCGTTCTCATCGCCTTTGCCGTTCGTCCCTGTTTGCCGATGACCTTTCCCAAGTCCTCCTTGGCCACCCGCAACTCGATCACGGATGTCTGTTCGCCCCCGATTTCCGTCACCGTGACCGCCTCCGGATTATCGACTAGAGCCTTTGCCATGATTGAGACCAGCTCTTTCATCTCCGCCTCCCTTCCCGACCAGTGTGAACGCACTCTCTGCCGGAGGGTATGCCTTGATTCAGATCCGTCCTAATGCGAAGTTCGGCCTGGATTACCCTTCTCGAACAATCATGTTGTCGTTTTGGAAACAGAATAATCAAAAAAGTTGCTCAGGTCAAAGGAAAAGGCGACACCGATTCCTAACCGCGCGTACAAACAGGTAATTCGCATGCCCGGATACAGAAGGATCAGACACTTCGGACAAACCATTCCGGGGTCCTTCTCCGCGTCCAGGTAGCGAATCCCGCCTTCTCCCCGATGTAAAAGGAGCGGTACGCTCTGACTGGATCCCCTGGGATGCGGTATGCCTCCGGCATGGCCTGCGCGAATTCCGTCAGTCCGATATCCGCGATCGGCGGCGGGAGCAACTGCCTCACAACACGCGCCGATGCGTGATCCTGATCCCTGCGGTAGCGGTACCGATACTCCCGGTTCAGCGCCAGGGCGAGGCGCCTCAACCACGACCAGTTGGAAAGGGACCGGCCGGCCCAAAGCGTGCAGGGATGTTTCCGGTGGGTGGGCCGATAGGGCGAAGAGATCCCGTTTTCATAGAGCACCGTGCAGAGGATCTGTGCGCTCTCCAGGGTCATTTTGACCACGTGACGGTCCGCGTGGTACCGGGCGCAGCGGTCAATATCCAGGTCCAGCACGAAAATATTCATGGAGCGGCCGTCTCCCGCGGGCTTTCATCCCTTCAAAGGGTCTTCGAGTCATCGCGCAAACGCCATCAGAGGCGCCTTGCATACGTTTTCGTTCCTCGGGCCTGCGCATTGGATATTTTGACATGGATACGGTTTTCCCGTAAGCTGTTTCTTAAACGGAAGCATACGCGGTATCGATCTTTTGAGAAAGGGGGTGCCTGACATGAGCTTCGATTCCTTTGAAGGGATCCTCCGGTTCGCCATCGAACGGGAGAGAGAGGCGATCGACTTTTACGAAGGCCTCAGCCGCCGCGAGGCTTTTTCCGGGGCGCGCGAGACCTTCCTGGCATTCGCCCGGGAGGAGAAAAAACACGAGGCCCTGCTTCAGGATTTCCTCGAGGGAGAGAAGTCCGTGGCCGAATACGACTTCCAGTGGATCCCCGACCTCAAACGCAGCGACTACACCGTGGATATGGCCTATGAGGAAGGCATGGGTTATGCCGACCTCCTGCGCCTGGCCATGAAGCGGGAGGAGGCCTCCCTGAAGCTTTACAACGAGCTGGCCGGCAAGGTGAGCCAGGACGATCTCCTCCGCATCTTTCAAATGCTCTCTCAGGAGGAGGCCAAGCATAAGCTCGCCCTGGAGGGCCTGTACGACGATTACATGGCGAAGCAGGGCGACTAGCTTGTTTCCAATTCAGAAATGGCTCTTTTTGTCCTCGCTTCGCTTCATACCCCACCCTGCGGGCGGGTCCCCGGTAGCACAATCTCTGCGTCAATCTTCGGGATTCCTTGTGCGACGTACTCTGAGAGGTACGTCTCCGCTTAATCCCTTGATTGGACTCGGGCCATCCGTGGCCCTCACCCTTCGGGTCCCGCCTGCGGACTTGTTAGGCCATGTGCTGCAGGATCCGGCACGCCGTTTTTCTTGATTCACCCGGGCGGTTCGCCTCGATGCGGGGGAAAAACACCCGCCCGTCAAGAAAACGGACGGCCGCCGGAGGCTCTTCCAGGCAAGCCCTGACTCAAATAAACCTATTCATTTCAAAAAGATGCTTCATCTCCAACCCTTCCGCCAGCCCTTTCTCGCTCCTGGTACGATCCGTGCATAAAATGTGAAAAACGTCCTGCGGGAACGTCAGGGAAACCCCGCAGAACCGGTGCAATCCTTCGAGCACAGGAGCCCGAGAGACTGCGTGCCCTTTCCCTTGCCGCGTGTGGAGAAGAGAATGATCCTATCCGTCCTGATCGTTGACGACTCCGGAGTGTCCCGCCAGATCGTCCGGCGCGCCCTGCCTCCATGGGACCTCGATGTGCGGGAGGCCTCAGGGGGGGCTGAGTGTCTTTCCCTCTATCATGAGAAAAGGGCCGACATCGTGCTTCTGGATCTAACCATGCCGGGAATGGACGGATTCGAGACCCTCCAGCGCTTGAAAGCACTGGACGCGCAGGCCCGGGTGATCGTCATCACGGCCGACATCCAGACCGGTTCGGAAGAACGCGTTCTCCACCTGGGCGCACAAGCCCTTCTTTCCAAGCCGGTCAAACCGGATGCGCTTCAAGCCGCCATGGAGGCCTGCCTCTCGTGAACACATTGACCGAAGAGCGACGCGATGCACTGACTGAGCTTCTGAATATCGGGTTCGGTCGATCCATCGCTTCGATGGCCGATCTGGTGGGATTCTTCATCCAGATCAGTGTCCCCTCCGTTCGCATCGTTCACCCCCATGACATCGTGGATGTGCTCCAGCAATCCGATGTAGACCGGGACGAAGTGACCCTTATTCAGCAGGCGTTTCGGGGTGAGTTCAGCGGGGAGGCCGTTCTCGCTCTTCCGGGCAAGGCGGGTTGGGTCCTCACCCGCATGTTGGACATCGACTGCGGGTTCCACCCGGATATGGCCCCGGACAAGCTTCAATTGGAGGTCCTGCTGGAATTGGGGAACATCGTGATCGGCGCCTGCCTCGGGAAGTTTGCCGAGATCCTGGACTGCACCCTTTCCTTCAACCCCCCTCAGGTTTTTCTGGACAACATCCACCTGGACCGGCTCAAGCAGGCCGTGTCCCTGTCGGAGAACGAGGCCCTCTTTGTCGTGACCCGTTTTCATCTGGAACGGCAGGAGGTCACCGGCTACATGTTCATCTTTATCGGCAGCGACTGCCAGGACTCCCTTTTTCGAGCAGTGGACCGATTCCTGAGCAATCTGAGCTGACCTGCAAACAAGGCCCATGAAACTCGACTTTGCGCAAATCATGCAGTCACTGAACCTGGGTATCATCGTCCTGGACCGCGATCTGCGAATTATTTACTGGAACCGCTGGCTGGAAGAGCAAATCCGGATGGAAAGCGCTGAGGTGATCGGCCGGGACATCACGGAGCTGTTTCCGGAGCTGGAGCAAAAGGGTTTTCGCTGGAAGGCCGAAAACGTGTTCAAGCTGGGAACGTACGCCTTCTTCTCCCAGCAAATCCACGGCCACCTCATCCCGTTGCCCTTGACCCGCTACCTGACTTCGAGCTTCGAATACATGCAGCAGAACGTCACGCTTTCCCCGGTGCGAAATGCAGACGGCAAGGTTGCGTTTCTCTGTGCGACGATCGAGGAATGCACGGACGCGGTCCTTTATCGTGAAAAGCTGGAGCAGGCCAAACGCGAGCTTGAAACCATGAGCCTGACCGATCCCCTCACGGAGCTCCCCAACCGCCGGCACCTGATGGAGACGCTCCAGCGGGAGGTCTCCCAGCACAACCGGCTGAAGCGCTCCCTTTCGGTGGCCATTCTGGACGTGGATCACTTCAAAGCCGTCAACGACACGCACGGACATCTGTGCGGGGATCACGTACTCACGCAACTGGGTGCATTGCTTCGGGAACGGCTTCGCACATACGATTTCATCGCCCGATACGGGGGGGAGGAATTCTGCGCTGTGCTCCCCAACACGAGGCTGGAGGAAGCCTTCCTGGTCATGGAACGACTTCGAAGCGCCGTCCAGGCATGCTCGTTCGCCTTCGACGAAAAGGCCCTTCACCTGACCGTGAGCATCGGGATCGCCTCGAACGAGATCGCGCAGGCGCCCGACCTGGACCTCCTTCTCCTGCGGGCGGACGAAGCGCTCTACCGTTCCAAGGTCAGCGGCCGAAACCGCACGGAAGTGGCTTCCTACGAGGGAAAGGTCGAAGGGTATGCGGTCTGAGGGAAACCTCGCCCGAAGCCGTCAGGACGCTTCATCCATCAATTGCTGGAGCTCCGCCCCTTCGATTTTTTCTTTCTCCTGAAGGAGCCTGGCGCCTTTGTCCAGGACCTGCCGTTTTTCTCCCAGGATATCCAGTGCCCTCTGGTACTGCTCTGCCAGGATGCGACGCACCTCCCGGTCGATGAGCTCGGCCGTGCTCTGGCTGTACTCCCAGGCGCCTTCCAGAGGAGTGTTCATGTAGGGACTCTGCTTTTCCCTGGCGAAGTAAACCTGCCCCAGCTCGGGGCTCATGCCGTATTCCTTGACCATGCTTCGGGCGATGTCTGTGGCCTTGGAAAGGTCATTGTGGGCCCCGGTTGAGACGTCTCCGAACACGATCTCCTCCGCCGCCCTTCCTCCCAGGAGGGATGCGATGCGGTTGAGGAGTTCCGACCTCGTCATGAGGTACCGATCCTCGGTCGGGACCTGCATGGTATACCCAAGCGCAGCGATGCCGCGAGGCACGATCGAGATTTTGTGCACGGGATCCGTGCCGGGAAGAGACAGGGCCACGAGTGCGTGACCCACCTCATGAAAGGCCACGACCTCTCGCTCCCGGGAGTTGATCAGGCGGTTCTTCTTCTCCAGGCCCGCCATGACGCGTTCCACGGCCTCCTCGAACTCGCTCTTCGTCACCTCGCTCTTTTCCCGCCTCACGGCCAGAAGCGCCGCCTCGTTCACCAGGTTGGCCAGGTCGGCCCCCACCATCCCCGGGGTCATCCCCGCCAGATCATCGACATCCAATGTAGCAGCCGCCTTGATGCTCTTGAGGTGAACCTGCAGAATCGCCTTTCGCCCCTGCTTGTCCGGACGATCCACGAGGATCTGCCGGTCGAACCTCCCCGGCCTCAAGAGAGCCGGATCGAGGATCTCCGGGCGGTTCGTGGCCGCCATGAGGATCACGCCGATCTGAGGGTCAAAGCCGTCCATCTCCACCAGGAGCTGGTTCAGGGTCTGCTCCCGCTCATCGTGCCCCCCCATCATACCGAAGCCCCTGGCTTTTCCCAGGGCATCGAGCTCGTCCACGAAAATAATACAGGGGGCCTTGGATTTGGCCTGTTCGAAAAGGTCCCTCACCCGGGCGGCACCCAGCCCCACGAACATCTCCACGAACTCCGATCCGCTCAGGCTGAAAAACGGGACCCCGCTCTCTCCTGCCACAGCCTTGGCCAGGAGGGTCTTACCCGTCCCCGGAGGTCCTACGAGGAGGACTCCCCTGGGCATCTTGCCTCCCAATCCTGTGAACCGCTGCGGGTCCTTGAGGAACTCCACGACCTCCTGGAGTTCCTGCTTGGCCTCGTCCACCCCGGCCGCATCGTCGAACGTGATACCCAGCTCATCCTGCATGTAGATTTTCGCCTTGTTCTTCCCCAGGGTCATGAATCCAGGCTGCTGACCGGCCATTCGCCGGATCATGAACATCCAGATCCCGACGAACAGAAGAATGGGCACAAACCACGAGAGGAGATCCCGAAAAAAGGTGGACTCCACCTCCCCCTTGAATGTCACCCCGCTCTGCTCGAGCAGCTCCGAGATATCGGGATCCACCCGGACGGTCCGGAACACTTCTTCCCCTTCGCCGGACTCGCCCTGCATCTTCCCCTGAATCCGGTTCTCGGAGATGGCCACCTCCGTGATCTTCCCTTGATCGAGCAGGGCCAGGAACTGGCTGTAGGGGATCGTTTGAATGGAAATGGCCGAGCCCAGGGCGTTGTGAATAAGCAGAACGATCCAGACGCCGAGCAGGACATACCAAATGGAAAACTTGTGGTGCTTTTCCATGATTCTCCTCCCGATTCACCTCTGTCTTTCCGCCTCACAATCATTCACTCCCGCACTCCCCCGTCTGCGACTGCCGCAGATCCCGGAAATGAACGATAGAAACGGTGCTTCCGTTTCGGAAGAGAGGCTTCCCCGAAACCGATTACATCCTACCACGAATGGAGCCGGCCCAAAAACCCCTGAAGCAGGCCTGCGACAGCCTCGAAGGGCGGTCCGACTGCGGAACCCCTTGACAGGGGGGCATTGGGCCGTTAATTTTAAAAAATATAGGGTTTTTTGCCCCGATCTCAAGAGGACGAATGTTTTTTAAGCCGGATCGGTGAGCCCCGCAGGACGCCCCCTGAGATTTGTGGAGCGCAGGGGGCGAATCGACACACCGGGCGGAGGTCCTGCTTTTCAGGGGGACCGGCCCCACTCCAACAATCATTCAGGAGGGAGAGGACGATGGATAAGTACGTTTGCTCGGTTTGCGGCTATGTGTACGACCCTGAAGAAGGGGATCCGGACAACGGAATCAACGCCGGCACCGCCTTCGAAGACCTTCCCGACGACTGGACCTGCCCGGTCTGCGGGGCATCCAAGGACCAGTTCGAGAAGGAATAACAGAAAATCCCACCCTTCACGGCGACGGCAGGCTGAGGCGAACATTCCCTCCTCTCGACCGCAGCTCGTTTTCCTGGATACGGTCTGCCGTCTCTTTTTACTCCCCCCGGTTTCCCGGAGGCTCTGGCCATGAAAAAGTCCGCTCTCTTTGCATTCAACGGGGACGCCATGTGCTTCATCCACGTGCTCCTGAACGCCCTGGACCTGTCTGAACGGGGCCATGAGGTGCGCGTGGTGATCGAAGGCGCGGCCACACGGCTCATTCCCGATCTCGAAGACGAAAGCAGTCCCCTCTTCAAGCTTTACACCCGGGCCCGGGAGCAGGGGTTGATCCATGGGGCTTGCCGGGCCTGTGCCTCGAAAATGGGAACAGCCTCCTCTGCGGAGGAGCAGGGGCTTGCCCTGCTCGACGACATGAGCGGGCACCCCTCCATGGCGCGGTTTATGGAGGAGGACTACGACATCGTCACATTTTGAGTCGGCAAAGGCCTTCCAATGCAGGCGATCCTAGGGATTCCGCGTCCACCGCCGAGGTATCCCTCCCCGCCTTTTCCGGCCTGCGCCGCATGTGTCCACAGGCATGAGGGAATCATGGAAAAAGACCTCACCTCGCTGGAGATCTTAGGCATTGCCATTCGAAGCGAGGAGGAAGCGGCCCGGTTTTACGGCCACATCGCCCGTCGAATCGGCAACGAGCTCGTTCGAACCCGGTTCCGGCACCTGGCCGAGGAAGAAGGGGAGCACCGGAAAATGCTCTTTGCCCTGTACAGGCAGCTCACCGGAGATCCCCATGGGCCTCCAAGGGTTGTGGGAGGGGGTGACCTGGCCGAAGGGGCACCCGTTTCCGACGAGCACGGGAACGACTCCCTTGAAAGTCTCCTGGAGCTAGCTGTTCAAAGGGAGGAACATGCCCGGGACTTTTATCGAAAGGCCGCCGAAAACGCCATGGATCCAAGCGGGGAACGCATCCTCCACTATCTGGCCGATGTTGAAGAAGGACACGCGCAACGCCTGAAGCGGGAGCTGCATGCCTTTCACAGGGATACGGCTTGGTACACGGGCCAGGAGGCACCGGAGATGGTGCACATGGGTCCCTAGCATCGGCCGGGGGTTCGTGACCTGAAACCCGTTCGCGTTTCACCCGGTCCCGCCGTGCCTGAGCCCCGTCGACCTCGTGCGCCCTGCAGCATAGTGAAGGCAGGGCCCGGGCCCTGCTGCTTCAAGATCTGGCGGGGGATCCGCTTTCTCTTGCGATGCCCTGGAGTGATGCCTGCACGAGTTTCTTCCTGAACGAGAGGACCCATGGTAGACAACCGTTCGCCGGATCGCGCATGGACCGAAGACATTCAGGCCGTCACGAGGGCGCCTGATCTCCAGGTGCCTTTCCAGGCCTGCATCCTGGACACACCCCCGGATCCCTGCACCGTGGTGATCGTGGGCGCCTCAGGAGACCTCACGGCACGCAAGATCCTTCCGGCCCTGTACAGCCTGTATCGAAACGGAGGTGTGCCGGAAGCGTTTTCCGTGGTGGGGTGCGCCCGGACACCCATGGGCGACAACGCGTTTCGCGAGCGGATGCGCAAGGCGGTTCAGGAAAGGAGCGACTGGGACGAAGCCGCGTGGGAATCCTTTGCCGGCTGTCTTTTCTACCGCACCGTGGACTATGAGGACCCGGAGACCTTCCAGCGCTTGGCCGAGGATCTCCGCGACCTGGACAAAACGCAGGGTACACGGGGGAATCGTGTCTTCTATCTCTCCATTCCTCCCACCCTCTACCCATCCACCGCGCGTATGATCGGGGCTTCCGGGCTCTCCCGGGAAGGAGCCGACGGCAACGGGTGGTCGCGCATCGTCGTGGAAAAGCCCTTCGGTCGCGACCTCGACTCGGCCGAGGCCCTGGATCGCGTCCTCCACGAACATTTCGAAGAGCACCAGATTTTTCGAATCGATCACTATCTGGCCAAGGAAACCGTGCAGAGCATTCTCATGTTCCGTTTCGCCAACGCGATCTTCGAACCGATCTGGAACCGAAGCTACATCGAGACCGCCCATATTACAGCAGCCGAAACCCTCGGCGTTGAACACCGGGCAGGATACTACGAGCAGGCCGGCGTGCTTCGCGACATGTTCCAGAATCACATGATGCAGCTCATGGCCCTCACGGCCATGGACCCGCCGTCTCAGTTCGAAACGGACATGGTCCGGGACGAAAAGGTCCGCGTATACCGATCCCTCCGGCCTTTTCCCGTGGATCGGATCTGGGACGATCTGATCCTCGGACAGTACGGCGCCGGCACCCTGGACGGAAAGCGGGTTCCGGCTTACCGTGACGAGAAAGGCGTGCGGCCCGATTCCCTCACCCCCACCTTTGCCAGCATGAAGGTGTTCCTGGACAACTGGCGGTGGCAAGGGGTTCCGTTTCACCTGACCTCCGGAAAACGCCTGGCGCAAAAGCTCACCGAAATTCGACTCCGATTCAAGGAGGTCCCTCACTCCCTGTTTCGGGAGACCCTTGGCGAGCATATTGCAGCCAATGACCTCATCCTGGGAATCTATCCGGAGGAGAAAATCACGCTCACCTTTCAGACAAAGAACCCGGGGGCCCGGCTGTGTCTCCGCTCCGTGACCATGGACTTTCACTACCATCAGGACTACTCAGGCCCTGTGCTGGAGGCCTACGAAAAAGTCCTTCTGGACTGCATGCTGGGGGACCAGATGCTCTTCTGGCGTCAGGACGGCGTGGAGCTCTGCTGGGCCTTCCTCACCCCGATCCTGGAGCAATGCGAAACCTGCGGAGAACGGTCCGACCTCCTTTTTCCCTATGATGCGGGCACATGGGGTCCCAAGCCGTCCAAAAAGTTGACCTGAGGGCCGGACCCGCATGGAAGCCGAAATTCCGATGCGGCTTTCCCTTCATCCGTTCCTTCCCAAGGGAACGGGGAAACCATTCGAACCGAAGCGGGAGGCAAACATGGAGACACGAAGAGCCTGGATCAAACGGATCCTGTTCCTGGTCGGCGGTGTTCTCCTTTCCTGGACAACGAGCGCAGGCAAAGGAATCGCCGCAGCCGCTCGAGTCGTGCTGCCCAAAGGAACCCCCCGGGAAAACCTGATTGACAAGAACCCGGCCGACCTGGACACGAGCCACCTCGAGGTCACTCCCCTGGAAGCGTTTGGGACCATGGGGCTCACAGACCATATCGTGGACATCGACGCCTGGCGACTGGAGATCGACGGCCTCGTGGACACCCCGCTCCGGCTGCGCTATGAAGAGATCCTGACCCTTCCTTTTGTGGAGCGCGAGGTCCTTCTGATCTGCCCCGGCTTCTTTGCAAACCACGGACGCTGGGCCGGGCCTTCCCTGGCCGCGCTCCTGGATCGTGCGGGCGCGAATCCAAATGCAAAGCGAGTCCACATAAGGGGGCCGAGGGGTGCTTACGAGAAAACCGGGAGTTATCCCATTGCAGATGTCCTCTCCGAGCGGGTCTTTCTCGCTCACCACGTCAACGGAAAGCCGCTCCCCCGCAAGCACGGGTACCCCCTGCGGGTGGTCGCGGAGGGCTACTACGGGTTTGACTGGATCAAGTACGCCGCCCGCATCCAGGTGGAATGAAAACGTTTTGAAAAAGGATCTGCACGCCGACTTGCGCGTGACGCCTTATCAGGCATGGTTCAGAGGATAGGGAGGGCTCTGTTGACACGCAGACCCGGCTCTCAGGTCGTCCTTGCAGGAGATGCGGGCGGGACCAAGACCCATCTCGGGCTCTACGAGAGGGGCGAAAAGAGACCCAGGCTCCTGGTCTCGGCGACGTATGCCAGCCGGGAGTCTCGTGGATTGGAAGCGCTGGTGGCCGGGTTTCTGGAGGAGAACCCGGGGCCCGTTCGCTCCGCCTGCTTCGGCATCCCCGGCCCGGTATTGCGCGGACGCAGCCGCACCACGAACCTCCCCTGGACCGTTTCCGAGGCCGGCCTTCGAAAGCGCTTCGGGTGGGACCGGATCACCCTGCTCAACGATCTCGCGGCCATGGCCCACGGGATCCCTGTCCTGGGAAAACACCGGTTTTCCGCACTCAACCATGCCCGGATAAAACCTTCGGAGCCCCGGGCCCTCCTGGCCCCCGGCACCGGCCTGGGCGTCGCCTTGCTTCTGACACGACCGGAGGGGATCATGGTCCTGCCTTCGGAAGGCGGTCATGTGGATTTTGCCCCTTCGGATGGGGACGAAGTGGATCTGTGGCATTCCCTGCACGACCGGTACGGCCATGTGAGCATCGAACGGATCCTGTCCGGACCCGGGATCGTGGACCTCTACACGTGGCTGCATGACACGGGCCGGTTTCGGAAGACCACAGGGGTTCAGCGCCGGCTCTCAGAGCGGGACCCCGCATCTGCCATCACCCACGACGCCCTCGAGGCGGGCGATCCGGCCTGTATGGAAACGCTGAATCGCTTCACTTCCATCCTCGGAGCGGCGGCCGGCAATGTGGTTCTCACCGCCATGGCCACGGGCGGCGTCTACCTGGGGGGAGGCATCCCCCCCAAGATCCTCCCCTTCCTCGAGAACGGACCTTTTCTGAAGTCGTTTCGAAACAAGGGTCGGTTTCGAGGCCTCCTCGAGGGGGTCGGCATTCGAGTGCTCCTGGACGAGCGAACCGCCTTGCTGGGAGCGGCCCGATTCGCCCTGGAATCCTTCCATGGCGGATAGCCCCCGTCGCTCAGGCGGACGCCCTCTTCCCCTGGAAAAAGGAGACTCTCATGGCTGACGCCATCGCACTGCTTTTGTTGCTCGTCGGGCTCGAACTCGTGCTCGGAGTGGACAACATCCTCGTCATCACCATCTTCGTGGGACGGCTGCCCGAAGCCCGGCGCCAGAAGGCGAGAACCATGGGCCTGGCCTTGGCCGCCGTAGCCCGAGTTCTCATGCTTCTCGTGATCCTGGCCCTCACCGGCCTGACGCAGCCGGTGGTCTGGACACTGTCGATTCGTGATCTGATCCTCTTGTCCGGAGGACTCTTCCTGCTGTGGAAAGCGGTTTCCGAGATCCATGAAACCGTGGAGCTCAAGGGCGAGAAAAAGGAGCAGGATCGGGGCGGGCAGGCGGGACGCTTCGGCCCGGTGATCCTTCAGATCGTGCTCCTGGACATCGTCTTTTCCATCGATTCGGTCATCACTGCCGTCGGGTTGACCCAACGGGTGTGGGTCATCGTGGGCGCGGTCCTGGTCTCCTTCGGGGTCATTCTCGGGTTTGCCCGCCCCATCGGGGAGTTCATCCTTCGGCACCCGGCCCTGAAGATCCTCGCCCTCTCCTTCCTGGTCACGATCGGCGTGACCCTTTTCATGGAGGGACTACACAAGCACGTGCCCAAGGCTTACATTTATCTGCCCATGGGGTTTGCCCTGCTTGTGGAGATGCTTCAGATGCGCTACGAACGCAATCGGAGGACGGCCTTCCGGCGGGAGGGCGCCCTTTCCGGTGACACCGAATAGCCCCGTCCCATCTCTCCCGGAGCGGGCGCCCTTCACCGTCACCTCACCGCCGCGGCTGTTCAAATCGATCCGGACCGAGACTTCACCCCTATTTCGATTTCCACTCGCGGTCGGGGTCCGGGACAAAGGCCAGGCCGTTTTGCTGGGCCACAAGCCAGCCGCCCGGGACCGGGGCCCGGTGAAGGAGCCTGGATATATTGCTGTCCAGGCTCTGCCACGCGAGTCTGACTCCGGACGCGGGGACCGATTCGCGCGCATAGGCCAGAGACGAAACCGAATTCCCGTTCAATAGCCGATCCGCCACCAATCCGGCGATGAACCCGACTGTCAGGGCCCCGATCACGGTGAGAACAACAACGCGTCTTTTCATGGACTTCCTCCTTGATTCTCTTGAAGATGTCAGGAACAAAAAACGCCTGTTCCAGGCCGTTGCCTCCACCCATTGGGATACTTCTCCAGACGGGCTCCTTTGCGGTCCCCCTAGGGAAGAACGGCGCGGTTCCGTCTGGTACCGATTGAATCTCGCCGCGCGCCGAACGGCTCTGCCATCTGCCTCAAGCGCGTCAGAGAATGCGCGAGCGGGACAGTCTCAGGACGCGGAGAGCATGGTCTGCATGTCCCATGCATCCATGGTCGCGTAGCCGGCCTCGTCGTTGTCGAAGTAACAGAAGACCTCGCGACCCTGATCCGCCCAAGAGGAAAACGCTCCGGCCCATCCGGCGAGAGCCTTTCGCTGGTAACGCCCCTGGTATGCCTTTTCAGGGCCATGGAGACGGACGTAGACGAATTCTGCTGTCACGTCTCGAGGCGACTGCCTCCCCGCCAGCTCATACAGGCAAAGAGCCGCGCCCCTTTCGGTCAGGGCTTCGACGGCCCGGGAATCGAACCAGCTGGGGTCCCGAAACTCGAAGGCGTAACGATGCCCTCCGGGCAGGGCTTCCAGAAAGTCGTAGAGACGAGCGGGATTGAACGCCCACTTCGGGGGCAGTTGGAACAGGATCGGGCCGAGCTTTTTCCTGAGCCTCTCGATCGCTCGAAAAAACGGGGGCAGCGTCTGTTCGGGGTCCTTGAGCTTCTTCATGTGTGTAATGTAGCGACTTGCCTTTACCGCGAACAGGAATCCCCGGGGCGTGTTCTCGCGCCAGGAATCCAGCGTCGTCTCGGAAGGGAGCCTGTAAAAGGTGCCGTTCACCTCCACGGAGTCGAATCGCGCTGCATAGAATCGGAGGAACTCGCCTTTGCCGAGGTGTTCGGGGTAAAAGGGCCCCTTCCAGTGAGCGTACTGCCAGCCGGACGTTCCAATGTGCATCCGGTTTTTTTTCTTCGTCATATCCTGCCCTCTACGAGCGCCCTCGACCATGGCGTCCCTCGATTCGAATCCCTCCCCTGCTTCTCGAGGCCGGGGGAAAGGGATCGGTACGTCCCGTTGCCGCACCCATCATGAACGCGTGCTCCTCCCCTTGTCAAGTCGCCCCCTCTTCTTGCCCCATCCTTGAAATAGGTCGCCGTCCCGGGTTCGGGGTTTACCTCATGCCGAAGATGATTACATTAAAAATACACTCCTTCAGCGTAACACGGAAGAAGGAGAGAAAAGATCCCTTTCGAGCCCGGAAAGGGCGGACACCGGGATGGTTGAGGTCAGGGCTCTCCTGCCCTGTTGAAAGAGAATCGGAAGAAGAGCACGAAGGGACAAAAAAGCCCTTGATTCAAATCACCGATTATTATAATATATATTTCGATATCTTAGTTGAATCTCGTGAATTCCGTAATCACGAATTTCTGCCCTGAAATCGCCTGAAAGGCGCCATACGGCGGGAGGAAGGCCTATCCTGCGTCCGCCTTTTGGTTGTGAAACCGTGCAGGAGCCCTTCGGGGCCCGCAGGGGACTCAGAAGGAAAATTGACGGTCTCCCCAAAACCCGCTCGGCTGCGATGTGCTACGCTGTAACGCCTTGGAATCGTTAGGGGCAAATCTCTGGGGTAGGGCTTCTTACAACCCCATCAAAATCCAGGGAGGACCAAAAGGAGTAACCATGCAAGAAGCAACGACCATAAAATTAAATAAAGACATGCCTATTGGTAAACGGCTTCAAGAAGTGAATCGCCATATTTCGGAGTGGATTGAAACGCTGGATGAGCCCTTCAACCATGAGACGGATGAGTTTCAACTCGTCAAATTCAACGAAGAAAAAAAACAATATCGATATAAATATATCATTGCTCGAGGGGTAAAAAGCCTTAAAAAGAAACGGTAACCTTGAATAACATTTTGGCATCGCACCGATTTCTTGCACAGAAACCCCTATTCCGCCCCTCCTGGACACACGCAGGGCCCCCATTCTGAAAGGCGACACACAAAACGATGACCGCAAATCATGAAATGAGAGGGATTGTCGAGGAGATGGCCGAGGACAGGGGCCGCGCCGGAAATCGGGAAACCTCGAGAAGGCGGGAGCCGTCGGATGATTCGGGAAACGGGGGTCTGCGCACCCTCCTCTTCGGAGGGATTGCTGCTGTTGTGCTGCTGGCTGTTGTCTTTCTGCTCCTCGGGGGCGGCGATTCGGAAAAAGCCGACGCGCTCCTCGCCATCCAAGAGCGACTGAACCGCATGGAGGAGAGACTGGACCGTCTGGAAGCATCCGGTCCACAACTGGACTCGATCACGGAAAAAATCAGCGTGCTTCAGAAGACCGTAAACAGCCTGGAGAGGGATCGTCCGTCCATGCAGCAACGCATTGACCGGATCGCCCGCCGCGTGGAGTCTCTTGGCAGCACCGTGTCGGCCTCCCCGCAAAAACCCGTGACCGGCTCCTCTGGAGGCACAAGGAAGCACACCGTTCAGAAGGGAGAAACCCTGTTCAGCATTGCACGGCGCTATGCGCTTTCATTGGACGATCTCTGCCGTCTGAACGGAATTGATCGAGACGAAGTCATTCAGCCCGGGCAAACCCTCGTAATCCAGGGGGGCGGCTAGACGATTCCCCTTCCTCCGCTCCTTTTCGGACATGTCCACATGAATATCGCTCGCTGCTATCCCGTCACGC
>JASFQI010000060.1:0-18908 GCA_050115555.1 Desulfobacteraceae bacterium | reverse complement strand
ACCAAACCAGTAGTCCTGATCCACATAGAGGCGATTCCCGATCTGGCTGGAGTTCGTGGGGTCGTAGTACCCCCCGGCCGCCAGGTTGGAGCTTCCGTCAAAGGCCAATGCCTTCTGCCAGTCAGAATCATCGGTAAAGGTGCCCGACGCGATCAGGCTCATCGACGTGGGCGTTGTCCCACTCCACGCATCGATGCGGTACACATAGCCCACATCCGAATCGTAGGTGTCGTCCCAGGCCCCGTTGGCAGTGATGTAAATGTTTCCGTCTTCGTCGCACTCCAGGTCGTTGGCGCCCAGGAAGACTGCGTTGGGGCTAGGGAGAGCGATAGATGTTCCGGATGTAGCAGTCAGGGTCGCGCCGCTACTGATGGCATTCGCTACCTGGGCAGCATTGAACATCAGCACATACTGCTGGTCGGCCGGTCCGATACTGGTGTAGGTGCCGGCGTAGAGGTTGCCGTTTGGGTCAAAGGCAAACCCGCAGGAGTAGCCCTCTACGCGCACGACCTCCTGAAGGGCCCCGCCAGTATAAATGAAGATGGCGTGCGGGTCGGACCAGGCATCACTCTCCTTGCCCGCGTAAAAGGCCTGACCAGTGGCTGGATTCCACTCCACCTCCCAGCACCCGGGCTGGGTAAACTGGTGCACAGGCGTGCCTGCTGCGGAGAAATCCGGGTCCACGGTGACCGTGTACCAGTCGCCCGCATTGCTGGCGTTTCCGGTCATGGAGAACCAGACGACCCGGTTGCCGCTGCCATCGGGCGTGGGGTCCACCTTGAGACCCTGGGAGTAGACAGTATACATACCCGAGCCATAGGGATTCCCAGCGTCCGCTAATGTGAGCACGTGATTGGAATCAGCGCTCGTGTAGTTGTACATGTTGACCTGGATGCCAAAGGTGCCGCTTCCGTCCCAGTCCCCGTCCTCGCACCTGACAAAACATCGGGTCTTGCCGGCCGCCGAGCCCGACGCGACCTGGGCATAGACCACATCCAAGCCACCGGAGTAGGACCTGGAATCGTCCACGTTCTCCAGGGTCGTCTCGTAAACGCCGTAGCCCGTGCTTCCCGACAGTTCGGCCCATGCCGGCGACGCCAGAAGACCAACGGCGACAACCAGGGGCAGGAGAGGCAGGATCCGGGACTTCCATAGGATCGCTTTCATGATGAAACGTCTCCTTTTTCTGTTAGGGTTTCCTGTTTTTCCAGACTAGATATCTCCCACTGAGGCGTTATGCAGGATCGGATAGGGCTCCCAAGGGGACATATCATGCATCAGACCATTAAAACGTGCTCTCACAAGGTTGCTATTTGCTTAAACGGAATTGCGCTTTCTCCTCAACCCCAGGAGGCCCAGCAGCCCGCTTGCCAGAAGCCAGACAGCGCCCGGGATGGGCACGACGTTGATGGCGCCTATGGCGTTCCAGTCCGCGCCGCCGCCGTACGAAATGCCGTCATAGATCAGGTTGTCCGATGCATAGCCGAAGTAGGTGGCATCGTCGTAGTTGGTGCCGCCTTCCCCTGCCCCGATGATGTCGCTGATCATGATGTAGTTGATGTCATTGAGGTCCACCAGACCGTTGATCACTTCCTCGGTGTCCAAGAGATCGTCGAGATCGAACGGTGTGCCCTCGTATTCATCTACGCTCGTGTAGTAGGCCACGTAATTTCCGGCCAGGTTGTAGACATTGGTGGGATCGATGTTCGGGGTGCCGGAATCTACATCGTCGTATACGCTGGGAAAGGTGACCCAGTCGGTGCCATTAGTGGATACGGATACATACCCCAGCTCGGCATAGACCAGGCCGCCACTTCCGGATACCTCAAACCCGTTCTCCCAGACTGCAAAGTCGGCCCCTTCCCCGTTGATGATGGAGGTGTCGAACTCCACAATGATATACCCACCCTGGGAGGCCCCAACGGCAAGGGAGGTATCCAGCTCCCCGAGGATGTTTTCTACCGTGCTGGCGCTATACCCGGAGTAGTCGATGACCGATGACGCCCAGGCTACGAAGTCATAGTCCGATGTGGTCACCCCTTCTGCAGAGTATGGTCCTGCCAGGGCGGTGCCGCCCGCCAGCAGGAAGCAGAGGAAAAGACATGAGACAAGGAACATCCCTTTTTTCATCATCAGCACACTCCTTTCATCTCATCTCGCCGCCGCGCCTTCTGCGAATGCCGATAAGGCCCAGCAGACCGCTTCCAAGCAGCCATGCGGCAGCAGGCACCGGGACCGCGTTCAGGCTGTCCATGGCCACGTAGGTGGGAACAGAATCGACCTGAGACCCGGAAAAGGAGATTTCAAAACCGATGATATCGCCGAGACTGGTCAAATCCACCCAGGCCCACGTATCCAAAATGAACCAGTCGCTGGAATCGGACGACGTATAGTCCGCCAGATAAAAGTCCAAGGCATTGGAGGTATAGTCTCCATTGGAATCGATGCCCGTAATGGTCATCATCTGCCAGTCACCCTCGTCAAAGGCCGTGACATAGCTGTCACCGTTCAGCATGGAATAGTATGCATAGGTGGTGTTAGTAAAATACGCACCGGTGATGGTGGTGTCATAGTCCTCACCAGTCGAAGCACCGAAAGAGATCGTAGGGGGACTGGCGCCGCCCCAAGAACCCATATCGTAGGCCACCCCGTAGTTGTCAGATCCTCCGGCGCCTCCGCCCGTGATGGCGCTGTACTGGTTCGTGTAACCGGCGGTGGTAGTATCGGTCATATTGGAGTAGGCCCAGCCGTCCCAGCTATACCAGCTTGTGTTGTAGTAGTTCGAGAACCATGCATCGCCGCTGATAAAGCCGCCGGATTCATCGGAGCCGTTCCAGTAGGACTCTGAAGCCAGTGTCAGATCATCGAAATCGGCCACAGCAGCGTTAGCCGATGCAACGCCCATGAAGAAAACGATGGCCAGTAAAACGAAAAAGCCCTTTTTCATCCTCTTTCTCTCCTTTCGTGTTTTATTCCCCGGCCACTGGAGCGGCCGGACATGTTGCGGCTCTGCCTCATGAGCCGGCATTCCTCTCGTTCGGTTTTTCCCTTGCATCACCTCCTTTCCTGGAAAAGGTCTTGCTCTCTGTTTGAAGTCTCCCTCTCGAAATCCGAAAGTCCGGTATCCGTCATGTCATCAGGGTGCGTTCGGCACAAAAAAAGCCGGGCACCCTCTTACAGAAGGCAACCCGGCCATCCAGTGCGGTCGATTCGACTGCGGCCCCCTCAGTCCCGGCCTGCGGTCGGTCATCTGATGGACCCTGGATCCGTGGCTTTCCGGCCCCCGATTACTCGGGGTGTGGCTTTGTCATTCCGTTCTTTGATGCCGTTCAAGGGTGGTGCAGGGGAAGGGAGCCGGGGCACACCGCACGCGTGCGTCCCAGCATTCGGGCGGAAATAGACCGTCTCTCTCTTCTCCGCAACTCCACACCCTCGATGGAGCGTTACGGCATAAGGATCGAGCGGGGTATCCTGGCTCTCCCGACCCTGAACGCCTTCCCATTCCGGTTGACCCGGGACAGTGGCTTTTGGTTCAGGGTGCTCATTCCAAGTGAACTCGGAATCAGGATCACAGTTGCGGGGCAGCTGCGGAGTTTCACCGCATTCCCCCTTCCCGGTCCTGCTATGTGAGGGGGAGTATATCCCGGGTCCTGGGGGAATGCTCGGTGACGATTGCGCAATACTGGGATTCGGTTGCTCTTTTTGCCGGAAAATGGATGGAGTCGTAAAAAGCCGAGACCTCGAGATTTGCCTCTACCGATTCCAGTGGCTTAAGCGTAGCCAACAGGCGGTCGAGCGGCTTTTTGCGAGACCGTCAAAATCGGGTGGAAAAATTCAGGCGGTTGAGGTCTTCGGCATGTTCGAGAGGGACGAAGGGCCTTCTACTTGATGCCTCTTCTGTACTGAGACGGGGCCACGCCCTCCTGATGCTGGAAGACGCGGCTGAAGTAGGCGAGGTCGTTGTACCCGACGGCGATGCCGGCCTCGGACACGGTCATGTCTTCGTACTTCATAAAGTGTTTGGCCATTTCAATCCGCTTGCCATTCAAATACTGCTTAAAGGTAGATCCGGTGTTTCTTTTAAAAATGCGCGTAAAATGGTATTTACTTGTTCCATTAATATTGGCTATTTTGTCTAATGTGATGTTTTTCATATAATTTTTATCTATATATACCAACGCTTTTTCGATGGCACGGGGATAGTAGACCGTATCATTCTCCTCCATCCCCTTGAGCAGTCCATGACCCTCCTCTCCGTGAAGGACCTGAATCGCCTTTACGAGGCGCTTGATGGCCTTCCTATAAAAGAACTCCCGAACTTCATAGTGGGGCGTGATTGCCTGGAGGAAGGCCTCTTTGGACTGGAAAAAGCATCGAACGAACGATTCACAAAAGGCCTTGACGGGTGAGCCGTTGTCAAGCGCCAGGGCCTCGAGCCCGATGAAATCGCCCGGCGTCAGGATGTCGAATCGCACGAATGAATCGTGATTCGCGAAGACCCCCAGGCTGACACTGCCCGAGGCGATGAACCCGATCTCACGGATCGGCGCCCCGTCCACATACACCGCCCTTCCTGACGGGAGCCTCCTCTCGTGAAAGGCCTCGGAGACGCGCCGCAGCGGGGTCTCATCCAGACGGAGAAACGGTTCAGTCTGAGAAAGGAGGTGCATGCAATCCATGGGCACGGTCCGAGTGGAGGTGAAAAAACAAATGCTCCGCCTTCAATGTCTAGGACGGAGCATTACCACGGGGAACACCTCTTCCTCGTCCTGCCCTGCTGAGCAGCCGCCTTGACCTCGAAGGCTTGTTCGGCCTTTCATCCGGGCAGGTCTCCTGGCTCGTGGATCTTTCTACCGGCCGCGCCTTCCCGCCTGCGCTCTCGCGCGGCAGTGGCTTTGTGCGGCTTTCGTCCCCACTTACAGTGGCGGGCCCGCAGCGGCTTTTCACCGCTTTCCCTTTTGACCCCGGTGAGGGGTACCCGGACAGATATTTTCAATCACCATATGCCAAAAAATTGAAAGATGCTAGTCCGATATTGCCTTTCTGTAGGATTTGATTGCTCTTCGAGGGGCCCCAGTCCTCCATGCGCACCTGTGTTTTCGTCTCGCTCGGGGTCCCTCATCGTTTTTAAACAAAGCGCTTACACGGAACAAATCCTAAAGGGGGACATCCCTGAGAGGAAGAATGATCCCGCGTTGGGAGCGAACGGGAGTCCTTCTTTGCCCGGCCGGGGTTCCCGAACCCGATGGGAACGCGCATGCCATGAGGCGACTGAAGCTCGTGCTGAAAGCCGGACCTCGGCATGGAAAGGACCTGAATGATTGCGCAATTCTGTCCAACCCCGGTTCTCCGAAAAGCAAGGTCCCTTGCAGTGGCCTGTGGGTTGGGATACAGTCCAAACGACTGGAAGCTGAAGATCGCCGCTGGACGTGCGTTGAGCGCCTTGCACCCTTGAACGTGACTCGAGCTTGCTCCAGGAAAGGATCGAAAATTCCCAGCGCTCCCCCTGCCCCAATCGATGGGGGACGCGTCCATGATTGTGTGAAGGAGACCCCATTTGAAACCTCTTCCATGGCATCCGCACAGAGGAGCCGGTCTTTTCGGCATCATGATGCAGGTCCTGCCGGCCTTGATGATTCTCCTCTGTCTCTCTTTTCCGGCAGCAGCGGAGGAGCCGCCTTCTCCTGTTCCGGATCAACAGGGCTTGATTACCATGAACTTTCAGAACGTGGACATCCACGCCCTGGTCAAGTTCATCAGCGAGCTGACCGGAAAGAACTTCCTTGTGGACCCGAGGGTCAAGGGTCAGGTGACCGTGATCTCGCCGGGCAAGGTCACGGTGGACGAGGCCTACGAGGTCTTTCTCTCCGTGCTGGAGGTCCACGGGTTTACCACGGTCCGGGCCGGGAAAATCATCAAGATCGTGCCGGCGGTTGAGGCCCGATCGCGGGCCCTGGACACCCTGGGGCCCGAGTCGCGGCAGGAGCTCGCCGACCGGATGATTACCCGTCTGGTGCCCCTGGAGTACGCGGACGCCCAGGTACTCTCCGTCCTGCTCAAACCCCTGCTCCCCAAGGAGGGCCTGCTCATCGCCTACCCGGAGACGAACACGTTGATCCTGACGGACGTGGGCTCCAACGTGGAGCGGTTGCTGCGGATCATCGCGTCGGTGGACGTACCCGGGGGAGAGGAGGTCGAGATCTTTTCCCTCTCCTATGCCGAGGCCGAGTCCCTGGCGCAGGAGCTGACCCATTTGATGGTGGGAAAGAGAGTGCAGAAGCAACCCCTGCCGGACTCCCTCAAAATCATCCCGGACAAACGCACGAACAGCCTCATCGTGCGGGCTGTCCCGGAGGACATGGCAAAGATCCGCGGCTTGGTCGAGCGACTGGACCAAAGGCAGGTCCGATCCCGGGAAGGCATCCACATCTACCAACTGGAGAACGCCGTGGCCGAGGACCTGGCCAGTGTGCTCATGGAGATTCCGGGTAAGGGAGGCGGCGACACGGCCGAGGAAGGGGAAAAGAAAAAAGCCCCGCTGATCTCCAAGGAGGTGCAGATCTCCGCGGACAAGGCCACGAACACGCTGGTGGTGATTGCCGAGCCCGAGGAGTACGAGGTGCTCAAGGGCGTGATCGAGGCCCTGGATGTGCCCCGCATCATGGTCTACGTGGAGGCCCTGATCGTGGAGGCCACCACCACGCGCGCCCTGGACCTGGGGGTGGAGTGGCAGGTGGGCAATGAGTACGACGGCGGTTACGGGGACGAGGAAGGCGACGAAAATGGCGGGGTGTGGTTCGGGGGGTCGCGCAGCCCGGACGGTCGGGTGTCGGATATGGCGGCAGGGGCCTTTGCCTCCGGATTCACGGCCGGGGTGGTGGGCCGGGCCATCACCTTGGGGGACGTGGTGTTTCCGACCCTTGGGGCGTTCATTCGGGCGGCCGAGACGGACTCGGACTTCAACATCCTGTCCACGCCCCAGGTCCTGACCCTCGACAACGAGGAGGCCACCATCGAGGTGGGCCAGAACATTCCGTTTGTGACCGAGGTGAACGAAGGCAGTGAGGACGACTCGCGCACGATCCAGAACTTCGAGTACAAGGACGTGGGTGTGACCCTCAAGGTAACCCCACACATCAACCGCAACCGAGTGGTCCGCCTGGAGGTAGAACAGAGCACCAAGTCGGTGGTATCGAGCTCGGCCCTGGGCGGCACGGTCCTGGCGCCGACCACCACCTTTCGAACGGCCAAGACGGTCCTGACGGTCCGGGACGGGGAGACCGCGGTCATCGGGGGATTGATCGAGGACCGCATGGACCGAAGCAAGGACCAGACGCCCTGCCTGGGGGACGTGCCCGGGTTGGGCTGGCTCTTCAAGACGACCTCGGATCGGAGCGAGAAGACGAACCTGCTCGTGTTCCTGACCCCGCACATCATCGAGAACCCGAAAGAGGGACGGGATATTTACCACGACAAGCGAAATGAGATTCAGGGCATTGTCGACAAGGCCCGCGAGGGGCAGGACATCGAGCAGATCCGAAGGCTGGACAAGGAAAAGAAGACCCTGAAGGACCTGCTCCCGAGCGAGTAGGTGAATTTTTTCGGCGGCATGTGAAATGCCGCCCTACGCGGGATCGAACGGTTTTTGTAGGGCGGGGTTTTATACCCCACCGGAGGGAGAGTTTTTGTAGGGCGGGGTTTTACACCCCGCCGAAGCAGCGTTGGCACAGAAGAGGACAAACCTCCCGGCGGCATGTGAAATGCCGCCCTACGAAAGACAAGGGCATCCTGGAAACGGTGGATTAAAGCCCAACATGGACACGATCGGAAATCGCAAAGAGAATGCACTTTCCTCCGGCGGGAACGGAGGCCCCCCAGCGGCTGCGGAGCCGAACGAGCGGGAACGCCTGCTTCACGCCGCGCAGGTCCTGGGTCTCGAAGTCATGGAGAATCTGCTCTCCGAGATGGCCTTCGAGGACACCCTGGGAATTCCGATCCAGTATTACCGGAAGATGGGGATCGTCCCGCTTCGAATAGAGAGTGACGTGCTGACCGTGGCCTTGAGCGATCCCATGCAGTTTCGCGCAGCGGACGACCTGGGCCTGCGTGCCGGCTGTTCCTCGGTGAGGCTCGTCCTGAGCCTCCTGGAAGAGGTCCACGAGGCGATCAACCTGCTCTTCGACCGCTCGAGCGGAGATGCAGAGCGCATGGTGGAGGACCTGGAGGCTTCGGGTGCGGAGGAGGGGTTCGGGGATTTCGAGGAGCTCGATGACCTCATGGAGACTACCCACGAGGCCCCGGTGATCCGGGTGGTAAACGGGATCCTGACCCAGGCGCTCCGGCGGGGGGCGAGCGACATCCACGTGGAGCCCTACGAACGGCAGATCGCGGTGCGGTTTCGGGTGGACGGGGTGCTCCACGAGATCATGACCCTGCCCAAGCGTTTCCACGCCCACCTGGTCAGCCGGGTCAAGGTCATGGCCGACCTCGACATTGCGGAGAAACGCGTGCCCCAGGACGGTCGGATGAAGGTGCGGGTGGCGAACCGGACCGTGGACATTCGTATCTCCATCATTCCCATGACCTTTGGCGAGCGGATCGTATTACGTCTCCTGGACAAGGGGGTCTCGCTCCTGGGCCTGAGAGAAATGGGCATGGCCGCGGACACCCTCGGGCTCTTCGAGCGGTTCGTGAACCGGAGCAGCGGGATCCTTCTGGTAACCGGACCCACGGGGAGCGGAAAGACCACCACACTCTATGCGGCGCTCAGCCGGATCAACTCGGCGGAGAAGAACGTCATCACCATCGAGGACCCGGTGGAGTACGAGCTGGGAGGCGTGGGGCAGATCCAGGTGAACCCCAAGACGGACCTCACGTTTGCCCGGGGCCTTCGCTCAATGCTGCGACACGATCCGGACATCATCATGGTGGGCGAGATCCGGGACCTTGAGACCGTGGAGATCGCGATCCAGGCGAGCCTGACCGGTCACCTGGTCTTCAGCACGCTTCATACGAACGACGCGGCCGGCGCGGTGACACGCCTCGTGGACATGGGGGTGGAGCCGTTCCTGATCGCCTCGAGCCTCCTGGGCGTACTGGCCCAGCGCCTGGTGCGCAAGATCTGCCCGGCGTGCAAGGAGCCATACCACCTGGAGGGATCCCGGCTCAAGGAGTTGGGCCTTCAGCCGGACCAGGAGCTCTGGCATGGGGCCGGTTGCGAGGCCTGCATGGGGACCGGATACCAGGGGCGGACAGGCATCTTCGAGCTCCTGCCCGTGGACGAAGGGGTACGCCGGCTGGTGACCTCCGGGGCGGACTCGGTGCGCATCCGCGAGATCGGGATCGAGGCCGGCATGCGCACGCTTTACATGGACGGCATTGAAAAGGTGAAGCAGGGCGTGACCACGCTGGATGAGGTCCTGCGAGTGACACAGGAATGATAAGGGCCGTCTTCGTGATTCGTGGATCGTGATTCGTGAGGGTCCGATAGGGGCCGTGGTTCGTGAAGGGCAAATAACGTCCTTTTCCTATTCACAAATCACGAGCCACGAACACGGGTTTTTTCCGAACACGAATCACGAGCCACGAGTCACGGACGTTATGCCAGTCTACGAATACAAAGCGCTGAATCGAAAGGGCCGTAAGGTCTCGGGCATTGTCACGGCCGAGGCCGCCTCGGCCGCGCGCCAGAAGCTGAGCCGGGAAGGGGTGTTCCCTGAGCACGTTCGCGAGGTGCGCTCCGGCCGGAAAGCCATGAAGGGAGAGACACGGAGCCGGGGTCCCCGCTTTTCTCTTGGGGGCCGGGTCAATCCGGACGAGGTGTCGGCCTCGCTCCGGCAGCTCGCCACGCTGATCTCCTCGGGCCTCCCCCTCATGGACTGCCTCCAGACCCTTGTGGAGCAGACGGACCAGCGACGGCTCAAGCGGGTGTTCACGGAGGTGCGGGAGCAGGTGGCCGAGGGAAAGCCCCTTTCCCGGGCCCTGGCCGACCACCCCGGGGTGTTCGGCTCCATCACGGTGCATATGACCGGGGCCGGTGAGGAGGGCGGGGCCCTGGACGTGATCCTGAACCGGCTTGCGGACTTTTCCGAGCGCCGGATCAAGCTACGGAAAAAGGTGGAAACCGCCCTCACCTACCCCCTGTTCCTGGTCCTGATCAGCGGGGTGATCGTGGTGTTCCTCATGGCCTTTGTCATGCCCAAGGTGGTGGGGATCTTCGAAGGCATGGACAGGGCTCTGCCCTGGTCCACGCGGACCCTGATCTGTGTGACCGACGTGCTCCGGCAATGGTGGTGGGCGGTCCTGGCAGGAGGCGTTCTGCTCCTGGCAGGCGTGTCCGCCTGGGTGCGGACAAAAGCGGGCAGATGGATGTGGGACACCCTTCGGCTTCGCCTGCCGGTCCTCGGCAAGGTGCACCGAAAGGCGGTGATTGCACGGTTTACCCAGACGCTCGCTATTTTGCTCCAAAGCGGAATCCCGCTGGTCAAGGCCCTGGAGATCGCCAGGCACTCGGCAGCAAACCGGGTGGTGGAGAGGGCCCTGGAGGAAACGGCCAAGCGGGTGGGCGAGGGGCATGACTTTGCAACCCCGCTCCGGGAGACAAGGCTGTTTCCGCCCCTGGTGGTGCAGCTCATTCGGGCGGGGGAGCGGAGCGGAGATCTGGAGGGGATGCTGGCCAAGGCGGCGGAGCGCTACGAGGAGGATGTGGAAGCGACGCTGGGATCCCTGAGCTCTCTCCTGGAGCCGGCGATCATCCTGGCCATGGGTGTGGTGGTAGCCTTCATGGTGATGGCGGTGCTCCTGCCCATCTTCGACATGACCCAGGGGATCGGGTAACCCTTGACGGCGGCACATAAAATGCCGCCCTACGCGGGATCGAGTGGTTTTTGTAGGGCGGGGTTTTATACCCCGCCGGGACGGCGTCCCTAGGGATGAGGCGTTGATTACCCGGCGGCATGTGAAATGCCGCCCTACAAAACCAAACATGAAAACAGCGTTCGTAGCATCGCGGCGGACGTAGATGCCGCCCTGCGATCATTCGACGACAAGGAGTCCATGGAATGACCAAAAACACCCAAACAGGGTTTACCCTTCTCGAGATCCTGATCGTCATTACCATTCTAGGGATCCTGGCGAGTCTCATTGCCGTGCGGGTTATGGACCGGCCTGGAGAGGCGCGCACCCTCAAGGCGGAGATGGACATCAAGACCCTGGAAAACGCACTCAAGCTCTACAAGCTGGACAACGCCACCTACCCCTCCACGGACCAGGGGCTGAAAGCCCTGGTGGAGGAGCCCACCGTGGGCCGGATTCCCACGAAGTGGCGGGAAGGGGGGTACCTGGAAAAGGGCGTGGTGCCCAAGGACCCCTGGAGCAGCAACTACTACTACATGAGCCCGGGCGTGCACCTGGAAGACTTTGACCTGTGGACCTATGGTGCGGACGGCGAGGAAGGCGGCGAAGGGGAAGACCAGGATGTGGGCAACTGGATGGTGGAAGGGCAGGACTAAGGGTTTCACCCTGCTGGAGCTCCTCATTGTGATGGCGATCCTGGCGCTCTTCTGGTCGGCCACGGGACTGCGTATCGGGGGCGCCATGAGCGGCGGGGACATCCGCCTGGCCGCCCGCAAGATCATAGGTGAGGTGCGGGAGCTTCGGGGCCTGGCCGCAGCCACGCACCAGCAGCACGTGCTCCACTGGGACCTGGCCACGAACCGCTACTGGGGAGTGGAGGTCCCTGAGGAAGACGAGGGCGAAGAGGCCTTTTCGTCACTCGTAAAAAGGCAGGATTCGGAAGACGTCCCGGAATATGCGGAGACCCTGCCGCGCGGCGTGTCCGTGACCGGTATCTCCGTGACCGGCCGGGATGATGTGCGAGGAGGCCGGGCCGAGATCCGGTTTCGGGAAAACGGGTGCGTAGAGCAGGCCTGGATTCACCTTCGAAACGAGGAGGACCGCTCGATCACCCTGGAGATCCACCCGGTGACGGGTCGCGTGGAGGTGCATGAAGGCGATGTGGAAGAACAGGCTGGGTGAGGCAGGTTTCAGCCTTATCGAGCTGGTGGTGGCCATGGGGCTCCTGGCCGTGGCCCTGACCGCGGTCTACCAGCTCCAGGGCAGGAATCTGGATCTTCACTCGGATGCCCGGTTTGTCACAAGGGCGACCCAGCTCGTCCGGGCGCAATTGGCCGAGGTCTGGGCCCGGACCGACCTGGACGAGGATGAGGAGAGCGGCCGGTTCGAGGAACGCGACGGCGCGCCTCCGGCCTACGGGTGGGAGCGAAGCGTTCAAGAGGTCCCGGATCGCGAAGGGCTCTTTCATGTTCGGGTTCGGGTTTTCCTGGAAAACACCGCCGGAGAGGCGGTCCGGGACGTGACCGTGGAAACGCTCTGCTATCGGAGGACGGAGTGAACGGATTCACCCTGCTGGAGGTGCTGGTCGCCCTGGGCATCACGGTCCTTCTGACTGCGGGAATGTACACGGCTTACACGAGCAACCTGGAGGCGATCGAGCAGGTGCGGGACCAGGAGGTGGTGTATCAAACGGCCCGGGTGGTGCTCGATCGCATGGTCCGGGAGCTGGAATCGGCTATGACGGACGCGACGAGCGGCGTGACCGCAGAGGGCCTCCTCGGCCTGGTGGGGGTTTCAGGGGAAACGGCAGGGCGGCCTGCGGATCGGGTGGACTTCACGACCTCATCCCACCTGGCCTGGCAGGAAAGCAGCCCTGAGACCGAGCTTTGCGAGGTGGGCTACCGCCTGGAGCCGGACGAAGACACCGGAGTCGTCACCCTCTTCCGACGGCAGCAGGACCTGCCGGATGCGGATCTGGAGGCTGGCGGCGAGGAAATTGACCTCTCCGAGGATGTCACCGCCCTGGAGATCCGGTACGAGGACGAGGACGGGAACGAGCTCGACACATGGGACAGCCGCAGCGAAGAACAGGAAGGACGACTCCCCCGCACGATTCGCCTGAGGCTGACCGTTCAAGGGATCTCGGGCCGGGAAGCGGCCTTCTCCACACGAGTTCACCCCGTGCTGTCCCCGGAGGAAAAGACCGAGTGATCCACGGCCTTCCCGGGCAGCAAGGCTCCGTGCTGGTGCTGGCGCTCCTGGTGATCGCCACCCTGACAGGGCTGGCCGTGGCGTTTTCCGGCACGGCCCGTACCGAGGTGAGCCTGGCCGCGTTCTCCCGTGACGGCCTTCGGGCCGAGGCCCTGGCCCGGGCGGGGGTCGAGGCTGCGCTCCACGCGATTGCAGCCGACGAGGAATCGGAAACCGACCATCTGGAGGAGGACTGGGGCCTGTTCGACGGCACATCCGTCCCCTTGGAGGTCCCTGAAGAGAGCGAGCTCTCGGTTCGCATCCAGGACGAGAGCGGAAGGTTCAACCTGAATCGAGTTCGAAACGAGGCCGGCGAGATCGACGAGGAGGAGGCCGAGCGCCTGGAGCGGCTTTTTGATGACCTGGGGCTCACTCGGGTTGCGTACGAGTCCCTCCTGGACTGGCTGGACGCAGACGACATCAAAAGGCTCGACGGGGCGGAGTCCTACTTTTACGAGGAACTGGAGACGCCCTACTCATGCGCAAACCAGCCGCTCTTGAGCCTTGGGCAGGTGCACCTGGTGCGCGGGCTCGAGCAGACGGACCGCCTGGGCGAGGAATGGGACACGGACCTTTTGGACCTGGTGACGATATACGCCACAGACGGGATCAACGTAAACACGGCACCGGTGGAGGTGCTGGAGTGCCTGGACGAGGACATGGACCGGAATCTGGCCGAAGCCATCGTGGATCGCCGCCTGGACGAGCCGTTCACATCCATTGGCGAGGTCCAGGAGGTCACAGGCATGGAACAGGAGGTCTTTGAACGCGTGCAGGGCCTCCTGACCGTGAAGACCTCGCTTTTTCGAATCCGCAGTGAGGCCCGCTGCGACAAGGCGGAATGCCGCATCGACGCCGTGGTCGAGCGAAGCGAGGACTCTCTTCGATGCATGTTCTGGAAGGTGTACTGAGTTGATCCACCCCCTGAAAAACCGGCTCCAACCCCGAACCGTGCTCGGGATTCAATATGCCCCCGGGTTCGTGGGTGCAGTGTGCGTGCAGAACGGGCTCCACGGCCCCAAGGTGAGCCACGCGTCTTTTCGGGACCTGAAGGAGGGGGAGGACTCTGCCGCATTGCTCGCCGAGCTCGTGGAGCAAGGGAACCTGGAGGCCGATTCCGTACTGGCGTCCGTTCCCTCATCCAGTGTGGAGATCCGCAGCATCGAGGCCTCGCTTCGCGATTCCAGGAAGCTCGCCCGCGTCATCAAGTACCAGGTGGAGGAGCTCATCTCTATCCCCATTGAGGAAACAGTGGTGGACTTTGTCTCGGCGAGCTCGAACGGTCACGTATTGACGGCCGCCCTTCAAAAGCCCCTCCTTGCAAGTCACCTGGAGAGCCTGAACCGGGCGGGGCTGGACCCGGACCGGGTGACCCTGGACGACTTGGCCCTGTTCGCCCTGTACAGGCAGGTCCACCGCGGTAAGAAACGAGATGAGACCATGGCCCTGCTTCGGCTCGGACCGGACAGGGGCGGTGTGCAGGTCATTCGAAACGCCAGGCTGAGCCTGTTTCGCACCCTGCCCCCCGGGGACGAGGGGGATGCAGCCCTTGTGGAGGCCCTTCGCCTGGAAGAGCTGCGCAACCCGGATGCGCCCGTGGAAGCGGTCTGGATCACCGGCCCGGGGGCCCTGGAGCCGGACCGGGCCCATGCCCTGGAAGAACGGCTGGGCCTGCCCGTGAAGATCTGGAGGCCCCTGGGAACCTCCCGTCAAGAAGCCGGTGCCCTGACCGACGAGGACCAGGTGAGGCTCAGCGTGCCCCTGGGACTGGCCATGGCCGCAAAGGAGCCCCTTACGGAGCGGTTCAACCTCCTCAAGGAGGAGTTCACCAAGCAGACCGGGGCCCCGGACCGCCGGCTCGTGATCAGCTTTCTTGTGGGCCTGGTCCTCCTGGGCACCCTCTTCGGGATTCACCTTCACCAGCAGACCCGGGCCCTGGAAACTCAACACGAGCAGATTCGAGCCGAGATGCACGAAACCCTTCTGGAGACATTCCCTGAGACCCCCCTGGTGATCAAGGGCCAGGAGGCGGCCCAGATGGAACAGAAGATTCAAGAGCACCGAGCCCAATTCGGCTGGCTGGAGCAGATCACGTCCGATCGCACGGTCCTGGACCTCCTCACCACGATCACGGCCACCCTCTCCGGGCACCGGGACGTGACCATCGACAACCTTTCCGTGGAGGAAGGAGAGATCCACCTGGACGGGCGGGCCTCCTCCTTCCAAACCGTGGACGCGGTCAAGGAGAAGTTCGAAAAAGAGCCCCGCTTCAAACAGGCCAAGCTCCTGAGCGCTAAATCGGAAAAGGGGCAGGGCGGGGTAAGGTTCAGCTTTGTTCTGGAGGAGGCAAAATGAGAGTCCTGAGACAGAGAACCGGCATCCTCCTGGCCGTTGGGCTGCTCGCCCTGGCTGCGGTCTATTACCTCCTTCTGGTCTCTCCCGCGTTTTCGGAGCATAAACGCCTCGCGCACATCCTGACCAAGGAAAAGAGCGGCCTCGCGGTCATGAAAGACCTTCAGACCGAGTGGCTGGCCTTTGTGGCGACCCGGGAGCAGGCCGAGAAGCTCCTGGCCAAGCGAGGCGACGATTTCAGCCTGCTCTCCTTCATGGAGGGCCTCACGCGAAAGGTAGGGGTAGGCGACCGGATCGCCTACATGAAGCCTCTTTCCTACTCCAGCGAGGAGCAAGGACAGCAGACGCTCGTGGGAATCGAGATCCAACTCGACGGCCTTCGTATGAAGGACCTGGTACGGCTCCTTCATGCCACTGAGTACTCGGGCAAGCTGCTGCGGATTCACCGCATCAAAATCAAGGCCAATGCCCAGGAAAAACATCGCGACCTGAAGGTCACCCTTCAGGTCCAGACGTACACCCAGGGGGCCTGATGCAAGCCGTCATGCGAAAACCTAATCCTTATCAATATGTACGGCGGCATTCTTCATGCCGCCGCAAGAAAATCGCCTGGCCCTTGCCAATGCCGTGTCGGCGGGGTGTAAAACCCCGCCCTACGAAAACCGTTTCATCCCGCGTTGGGCGGCACCTTCCATGCCGCCGTAAGCTTAACGCCTCATCCCTGTGGACGTGGTTTCGGCGGGGTGTAAAACCCCGCCCTACCAAAACCGTTTCATGCAGCGTTGGGCGGCATCTTCCATGCCGCCGACCAACGATTCCTGCCGTTCTCGAGAATACAACTCCTCAAAGAGAAGCGGCATTTTCAGGAGGGACCTCCTCCTCTTTGATCTTGACACCTGTAACATACAATTATACATATTCTTCTAAACGTGTTCCAGGTGCCCTTTTCGGGCTGAAAAGGGAACCCCGTGAAAATCGGGGACGGGCCCGCCGCTGTGAACCCCACCCCTTCCTACTAGTTCGAATGGAAGGGATTTCTGCCGGCCTGAGAGTGCCACTGTCTCGCATGCGAGATGGGAAGGCCGCCGGCAGGAAGGGACAGTCAGAAGACCTGCCTGGGTCAAATGGAAGTCGGCTTCGAGGACAAAGCGCGATTTCCGATTCCCATTGCACCTTTGAGGATAAAAACGGGACATCCTCGGGTCCATTTGTGGGTCCGAGGGTGTCCCGTTCTTTTTTTGAAACCGGAAAGGAAAGCACCATGCAACGCGTGATTGCCCTGGTCATTCTTCTTATTTTCACCTCTCCCCTGCTCGCGAATGCTTTGGAGGAGAAGGAACGCTACGGTATCGGTCCCGGAGACACCCTCGAAATCTCCGTATGGAAGGACGAGAGCCTCACCCGGCAGCTCATCGTGCCCCCGGACGGCATGATCTCCTTTCCGCTGATCGGGGAGATCGATGCGAGCGGCAAGACTGTCACCCAACTCCATGACATTGTCGAGGAGCAGCTCTCGGAGTACATCCCGGACGTGACCGTGAACGTCATGCTGATCGAGGCGATCAGCCTGCGGGCCTATGTGATCGGCAAGGTCAACAAGCCCGGGATGTTCCCGATCACCCAGGACACCACCGTGCTCCAGATCCTGGCCATGGCAGGCGGGCTCAATGCCTTTGCAGCGGAGGAGGACATCCTGGTCCTGCGGCGGAGGCAAGGGGGGATGACCAAGCTTCCCTTTGATTACGAGGAGATTCGAAACGGGGAGAACCTGGAGCAAAACATCGTGCTCGAGCGCGGTGACGTGGTCGTGGTCCCGTAGCTTTCTCAAGTAAAGGATTCATGTCTGTGCCGAAATGTAGGGCGGTATTTCATATGCCGCCACAAGAGACATGCACGAAAAGCGCTCGTCGAGGCCGATGCAGGAAACAGGATTCCATGTGGACGATTCGCAACGATCTATTTCGAGCAGGACTCGTTGTCCTGCTTCTTGTCCTGATCCCTTCGTGGGGGCAGGCGGAAACCATCGTGACCCCAAGCGTCAATTTAAGAACGACGTATGATGACAACATCCGGTTTTCAGTGGATAAACCGTTGAGCGATCTTATCTCCAGCTTAGAGGGAGGGCTGGATGCAAGCTATCGAACGGAGCGTTTTCAATCGAAATCGACCATGAGCGTTCGCGCCCTGAAATACCTCCAGGAATCGGACCTGGACCGGGAAGAGGCCCACATCGGAACGAGCCTTTCCCATGCCTGGACAGAGCGGCTGTCCGCAAATGGAAATGCATCCTACATGCTGGACTCCGCGCTGGATACCGAACTCGAGGAGACCGGCCTCATTGTGGAGCAAGACAATCGACAGCGTATTTCAGCAGGTGGTGGTTTGAGTTACAGGATCACGGAGCTTCAAGCGCTGGCATGTTCGTTTTCCCTGGGTCGTACAGCCTACGACAGCGAGCAGCGCGTGGACTATAACACGTCAAATATCACCCTGACCTGGTACCGGGCATCCAAAAACCAGCGGGACGGCTTGACAGTACAATCGTATTGGAATGCACAGAGCTCCGATGTGAGCGAGGTGGAAACCTATGGGCTCATGTTTGGCTGGACCCGCCAGTTGACCGAAAACTGGAGCCTGAACGCCTTTCTCGGCGCCCGGCGTACCCAGACAGAGTACAGCCATCTTCAACAGGAGGTGGTCTTTGATCCAACCCTGCTTCCCGCAGTGTCCTATCGCATTGAAGAGGAAACGGTGACCGAGGAGGAAGCGAGTTGGGGAGGGGTGGCCGACGTGAGCGTGGATTGGATCGGAGAGACGTGGTCCTTTCGCTCTTCCTACAACCGGGACCTGAGCTACAGCAGCCTGGGCGAGCCTATTGAACGTGACCAACTCGGCATTGTCGTGAACAAGAAATTCAATGTGCGATGGAGCGCACGGTGCGGCGGGACGATGACTCTTTCCCAATACGAACGGCAAACCAAGGATGAGAGTTACAGGAAACTTTCGCTCTCCCCTTCCCTGTCCTACCGCCTGACCAAGGACCATCGACTCAGCGCTGGTTTCTACTATGACTACTATGAAAACGAGCTCAGCGAAGACAGCGGGAGGGACCGGAAACGCATCTGGATCAGCCTGGATTGCAGTTTCCCTCAAGTCTGGTAGCAAGCAAAACCATTGAGCAGGATACATACAGCCTAGTATCAATGAAGGCATCCGATCCCATTTTAAAGAAAGATTTTTCAATCCATGACACAAGAGACCATTGACATACGAACGATTAAGGGAATTGTCCGGCGGCGGTACAAGAGTTTTCTCCTCCTCTTTATCCTGTTGTTTCTGACCGGATCCACGATTGCCGTGCTCCTGCCGCCGACTTTCAAATCCGAGTCCACCATTCTGATCGAAAACCAACTCATCCCGTCCGAGTACGTCCAGTCCACCATCACTGGATA
>JASFQI010000059.1:0-18963 GCA_050115555.1 Desulfobacteraceae bacterium | reverse complement strand
CCTCCGAGCCCGAGGTGTTGGGTGTTGAGGGAAAACGAACCACGAATCACGCCTTTTTACCCCTTACCCCTTCAATCCTTAATCCTGCCTCACCCCCCTCGATCCTTTCACCTTTTCCCTTTCTCCTTGAACCTGGCCTCTGAGCCCCGATACCCGACACCTGAATTACGAACCACGAGCCACGAACACGAGTCACGGCCTTTGATTGGCAAGCCCAAGAAAAAAGAGATAAATTTGTTGCAAAAATGGCTGATTTTTGCTAAATTTAAATATAAGTGTTTCTTCCCTCATTCTTCATGGAAACTCAGACAGCTCGGCCATCCTGCGATTCAGGAATCGTGGTTGCAGGGTGTAACTTGCCGTGTCTGCACAGGAGCATGCGGCTTCGTAAGGGAGAACCCTTTCCGGCCGGAGGCCTTTGGAGGTGCGACATGAACCGGTTGAAGCGTGAGGAATTGGAGGAGATTCGGGATATGCTCGAAAAGGGGCTGAACCTGATCTCGAATCTCGATCGCATCGACCGAATGAAGATGTGTAAGCGAATTCGGGCCGAGATCGAGATCCTCGGGGAGGTCGATTACCCCTCCACTGAGGGTATCTTGAGCCGGTTCGACGAGAAGCTCTCCGACGTGATGAAACAGCTGCCTTACGGGCACCTGGAAGACCTGAGAAAGCTGATCGCCGTCAAGACGGCCCGGTTTCGCTCTCTCGGCCAAATGCGGCGGGCTCGGGCATAGGTTCTGTTTTTACGCCTCGAGGCCCAGATTGCGGCTCAGGATTTCCCTGACCATCCCGGCATTTGCCCGCCCCGAGGTTTTCTTCATCACTTGTCCCACCAGAAAGTGGATCGGCTCCTGCTGCCCTGCCTGAATTTTCTTCACCACTTCAACGTGCTCTTCCATCACCTGCGCCACGATGTCCTCCAGAACGCCCTCATCCTGAATGGATCTCAGGCCTTTTTCCTCCACAACGGCCTCGGGATCCTTCCCGGTTCTGAACACCTCCTCGAGCACCTTACGGGCCGCCTGCTCGGTCAGGGCTTTCCGGGATACGAGGTTCACAAGCCGGGTAAACGTTTCAGGGGCCACGGGGCAGGCATCCATGGTCAGGGAGGCCGCGTTCAGAAGCTTGAACAGGTCCTTTAGGATCCAACGGCCCAAGCGGGCCGCATCGTCGCAATACGGCACGCAACGATCGAAAAAGTCGGAGACCTCTCGATCCCGAGTCAGGACCGCGGCATCCTCCAAAGGAATGCGGTGCTCGCGGACGAGACGGTTCACCCGGTCATCCGGGAGCTCGGGCAGAGTTTCCCTCACAGCCTCCACATAGGATCGATCCAGGTGAACGTCCACGAGGTCCGGGTCCGGGAAGTAGCGATAGTCCGGCGCATCTTCCTTGCTGCGCATGGGAAGGGTGATTTTACGGGCCTCGTCAAAGAGGCGGGTTTCCTGTAACACGGGCTTGCCGGCATCCAGAAGTTCGGCCTGGCGTTCGATCTCATACGTGATCGCCTCGGCAACGAACCGGAACGAAGCCATGTTCTTGACCTCGGCGCGATCGCCGAACTCCTGCGATCCCTTGGGGCGAAGGCTCACGTTGACATCGCATCGGAACTGGCCTTTTTCCATGCTGCAATCACTCACACCGATGTAGCGGAGCACCTGGCGAAGCTTTTCCAGGTAGGTGCGGGCCTCGCGGACCGATCGAAGCGGATTTCGAGTGTGATCTGCCACGATCTCGATCAGAGGTACGCAGGCCCGGTTGAAATCCACGAGGCTGTGGTCCGCCTCTTCCAGGGAGTCGGAGGAGTGGATGAGCTTTCCTGCATCCTCCTCCAGGTGAATCCGCTTGATTCCCACGGCATAGGGGAGCCCGTCGTCCCCGGTGATTTCCAGGCGGCCGTTTTCGCAAAACGGCCGCTCATACTGAGAGATTTGATAGCCCTTGGGAAGATCCGGGTAGAAGTAATTCTTGCGGGCAAAACAGGAGTCCGGGCGGATATCGCAGTGGAGGGCAAGACCGGCGCGCACGCAATACTCCACCGCCTTTTCGTTCAGTACGGGCAGGGCACCCGGCTGTCCCGTGCAGACCGGGCAGATGCACGAGTTGGGCGGCGCGTCGACCCGGTTGGGGCAACCGCAGAAGAGCTTGGTCCGAGTGCCGAGCTCCGCGTGCACTTCGAAACAGATGATGACGTCGTAGTCCATGCTTACGGGCCCTCCGGGCCCGAGCTGTTAAGCTGTTGAGCTGTTAAGGTGTTAAGGGAAAAGCAAAACCACCGGTAGATAACTGCCGAAGCAACGAATAACGGCTTTCCCCGATACCTGATCCACGATTCACGAGCCACGATCAACGGATCACGCCCTTTCCTTTCACCTACACCTACACCTTCACACGGTTTTCTCAACCGCATACCCCACGCGCAGCACGGTGGCTTCGTCAAACGCGGGCCCAATGATCTGAAGTCCCACCGGAAGACGCCCCACTCGGCCGCAGGGGACGCTCATGCCAGGCAGCCCGGCCATATTGAGGGGTGCAGTGTACACGTCCACCAGGTACATCTGGAGCGGGTCCTCTATCTTCTCGCCCAGCCGGAAGGGCAGGCAGGGAGAGACCGGGGTGATGATACAGTCCACCTCATGAAAGGCGCGCTCGTAATCCTCCTTGACAAGCCGCCGAACCTTCTGGGCCTTGAGGTAGTGGGCATCGTAGTACCCTGCGGAAAGGACGTAGCTCCCCAGCATGATGCGGCGCTTGACCTCAAGGCTGAACCCCTCGGCCCGGGTGGCCTCGATCATGCCCACTACGTCGTCGTATCCACTCGCGGCACGCAGTCCGTACTTCACGCCGTCGTATCGGGCCAGGTTGCTGCTCGCCTCGGCCGTGGCAATGAGGTAGTAGGCGCTGATCGCATACCGCGTGTGGGGCAGTGAGATTTCGCGAATCTCCGCCCCTTCCTGTTCCAGGGCACGGACGGTCCCCAGGATGCGGTCCCGAATATCGGGGTCCAGCCCTTCCACGAAGAACTCGGAGGGGATACCGATCCGAAGCCCCTGAACACCCATTTCCAGGGAGGAGGAAAACCGGGGGACCGGCTCGCTCGATGACGTAGAGTCCCGGGGGTCCCGGCCGCAAAGGCTTTCGAGAAGCAGGGCGCAGTCCTCCACGCACCGGGCCAGGGGTCCAATCTGGTCCAGGCTGGACGCATAGGAGATCAGCCCGTACCGGCTGACCCGTCCGTAGCTGGGCTTGATGCCCACCACACCGCAGTACGCCGCAGGGAGCCGGATGGACCCGCCCGTGTCGGTTCCCAGGGCCAGGACCGTCTCCCCGGCGGCCAGCGCTGCCGCGGATCCCCCGCTCGAACCGCCGGGGACGCGCGTCGGGTCGAGCGGATTTCGCGCGGGCCCGTACACGCTGTTCTCCGTGGAGGAGCCCATACCGAACTGATCCAGGTTGGTCTTGCCCACGACCACGGCCCCGGCTTCGATGGCGCGGCGAACGGCTGTGGCATCATACACAGGGACGTGGTTCTCCAGGATACGAGAGGCGCAGGTGGTTCGAATCCCCCGGGTGCAGAGGTTGTCTTTGAGGGCCAGAGGGAGCCCGGTCAGGGGCGCAGGAGACGTGTCGCGGTCCTTGAGGAGCCGATCGGCCCGGTCGGCTGCGGTCATGGCCTCCTCACGGGTGAGGGTGATGAAGGCGTTCGTGGTCCCTTCCCTCTCCTCGATCCGCTCGAACACGGATTCCGCGAGCTCGCGGGCGCTGAGGTCCCCCTTTCGAAGCAAGCGTGCCAGGGTGACGGCGTTTTCGTCGCACAGGGCCATGGTCATCCTTCCAGGATCTTCGGGACCTTGAAGTAGTCGTCTTCTCTCTCGGGCGCGCCCTTCAGCAAGGCGGCGGGGTCCTCAGGGATCTCCTCCACATCCTCACGCCAGATGTTCCGGGCCTCCCGGACGTGGCTCATGGGTGAAACGCCGTCGGTGTCGAGTTCATCGAGTGCGGTCACGTATTCCAGCACGGACCCGAGATCCTCCCGGAACCTCCCGATCTCATCGTCGGTGAGCCGGAGCCGGGCCAGCCGGGCCACGTGTGCCACCTCGACGCGGGAGATGCGGACATCCGTGTGGGTTCCTCCCCGGGCAAAGGCGTCCTCTTTTTCCGGGGGCCGGGGTTCGGTCGGGGAGCCGGGTGCGATATGGAGCTCCTCGAGCTGCGCAGGGTCGGCCGTGGACGGCGCCCGGGTCAGGGGACAGAGCGCGCTCCGGTTCTTGGGGAAAGCAATCACGTCCCGTATGGAGGGGGTTCCCAGGATCATGGCTGCGACGCGGTCGAGCCCGAGAGCGAGGCCCCCGTGGGGCGGGGCGCCATACTCCAGGGCCCGAAGAAAGAACCCGAACTTGCTCTCCACCTCGTCGGGTCCCATGCCCAGGGCTTGAAATACGCGTTCCTGAATGTCCATTCGATGGATGCGGATGCTCCCGCCTCCGAGTTCCTCGCCGTTCATGACAAGGTCGTAGGCTCTGGAACGGAGCGAGAGCAAATTCTTCCGGTCGGACGGGTCGAAATCCGAACGGTCCGGCATGGTAAAGGGGTGGTGCTGACTGCTGAGCTCGTCCTCTTTGAGCTCGAACAGCGGGAAATCCGTAATCCACACCGGCCGGTACACGTGATCGGGGATGCGTCCCAGGCGCTCGGCCACGTGAAGCCGAAGCGGACCCAGCACCTCGTTGGCAAGCTCCCGTGAAGAATCCGCCACCATCAGGAGGACATCCCCGTCTTGGAGCGTGAATCGATCTCTCAGTGCGGCCAGCTCCTCAGGAGAGAAGAACTGGGCAATGTTGCTCTGAAGCTCACCCTGAAGGTGCTTCATCCAGGTCATTCCCTTTCCGCCGAACGCGGGCACGATCTTCTGTGCGTACTCGTTTTGAAGGACGTTCTTGCTGAGCGCGTCGGCTCCGCCCTCCACACGGAAACCCTTGATCACACCGTCTGCGGCGATCACGCTCCGGAAGATGCCATACTGCGTGTCCCGGAGCAGGTCGGTCGCCTCTTCAAAGCGCATGCCGAAGCGCAGGTCCGGACGGTCGGTGCCGTATCGCGCCATGGCTTCCGCATGGGGCATGCGTGGAAAAGGACGTTCCAGCGAGATGCCGCCAATGGCGAACATGCGGACAATGAGCTCTTCCACAACCTCGTAAATAAAGGACTCGTCGATAAAGGCGGCTTCCAGGTCCAGCTGTGTGAACTCGGGCTGCCGGTTAGGCCGCAGGTCTTCATCTCGAAAGCAGCGTGCAATCTGGTAGTAGCGATCCATGCCGCTCATCATGAGGATCTGCTTGAAGAGCTGGGGCGATTGGGGAAGAGCGTAGAACCGCCCCGGGTGAACGCGGCTGGGGACAAGGTAGTCTCGCGCCCCCTCGGGCGTGCTCTTGGTTAGAAAGGGCGTCTCCACTTCGATGAACCGCAGCTCGTCCATATATCTGCGGATGCACTTGAGGATCTCGTTCCGTTGGAGCAGAAAGTGCTGCATGGAAGGGCGGCGCAGGTCGAGGTACCGGTAGCGCAGCCTCAGGTCCTCGTCCACACGCTCGGGGTTGGAGGCGACCTCCTCGCCGAAGACGATCGCTTTTTCCGAGATGGGAAACGGCAGGGGCAGGGACACGGCATGCAAGGTCACCTCGGTGGCGGCCACCTCCACGGTCCCGGTCTTGAGATGCGGGTTTTCGGTTCCCTCATCGCGAGCCGTCACTTTCCCACGGATTCCGATCACATACTCACTGCGAAGGGTCTCCGCCACGCGGAACAGGTCCTCCCCGGCATCGGGGTGGAACACGACCTGCACGATGCCCGTGATGTCGCGCAAGTGGATGAAAAGGAGGTGTCCGTGGTCCCGTATGGCATCCACCCAGCCCATGAGGAGGACGTCACGTCCGAGATCATCCGGTCCCAGCGCTCCGCAGTAGTCTCGTTCTTTCCATTGCATCGGCGGCGTTTCCATGTACGGCCTGTGGCGTCAAAGCATGCGATTTACTTGAGCAGGGCACTTCCCGGGGCGAGGAATCCGAAAAAGTAGCATTCCCGATTCCTTTCCCCTCCGATTTCAGCGAAGATTCCTATCCGATTCCTCCTTGGGGATCAATGCCTTTCTTCGCCGGCAGGGTGTGCGCCAGGCGTATCCCAATGCAATTCCCGGGCCGAGGGGTGTGTCGAGCCTGTTTCGCACGCGAATTTTGACGGCCTCGTAAAAACCCGCTCGCCCGCCGTTGGCTACGTTGCAAAGCCCTGGAATCGCCAGGGGCAAATCTCCTGTTTCCTGCATTTTGCGACTCCATCAATCGGCACTCCGGCCAGGGAGACGGGGGCCGAAGCGGCTTTCTCAACCTCTTCCGACACAGCAGTCCGCTGCATTCGTGGGAAGGCCGGGTCGCTGTGGGATTTCCTACAAAATTGTTCTTATGTGGGCAAAAGACATTCAGGATTGTAGGAAACATTCCGGGTTTGGGCCTCCTTTTGCACGATTGATGGTTCCTGAGCCCAAGTATAATCAGTAAGTTAACCGTTATGGCACGGGCGTTGCTCAGGACTTGAAAACAGAACCCCGCGGCTTCAAGCCGGGGAGGATACCCGGGATGCATAGAATGCCTCGTTTCGATCGCCCGTGAAGCTGCAGGCCTTTGGAGCGAGGGACGAAACCTCAAAACCCACCATACGGACAAAGGGAGGAAAATCATGGACGCGTTAAAAAAATTCCATTCGGCAAAAGAGGTGCTGAAGGGGATCAAAGATTTGGACATCGAGGTCGTGGACCTCCGTTTCATGGACTTTCCCGGGCTATGGCAGCACTTCTCCATCCCGGCACGGGAGCTGGAGGAGGACACATTCGAAGACGGCCTGGGGTTTGACGGATCGAGCATTCGCGGTTGGCAGGCGATCAACGAGTCGGACATGCTCGTGAAGCCGGTACCGGAGACGGCGTTTGTGGACCCATTTTTTGCGGCGAAAACGCTCGTGATGAACTGCAATATCTGCGACCCGGTCACCGGGGAGGATTACACGAGGGACCCCCGAAACATTGCGCGCAAGGCGGCAAGCTATCTCGAGAGCACCGGCCTTGCGGACACGGCGTTTTTCGGGCCGGAGGCCGAGTTTTTCGTTTTCGACGACATCCGTTTCGACCAGAACGCACACGAGGGTTACTACCACATAGACAGCGTAGAGGGTCGTTGGAACAGCGGCCGAGAGGAGTCACCGAACCTCGGCTACAAGCCACGGTACAAGGAGGGCTACTTTCCAGTGCCTCCGGCCGACAGCATGCAGGACCTGAGAAGCGAGATGATGCTCACCCTGGAGAAGATCGGCGTGCTCATCGAATGCCAGCACCACGAGGTGGCCACAGGCGGCCAGGCCGAGATCGACATGCGCTTCGCCCCGCTCGTGGAGATGGCGGACAACCTGCTCAAGTACAAATACGTGATCAAGAACACGGCCCGCAAGTACGGCAAGACCGTGACGTTTATGCCCAAGCCGCTCTTCAACGACAACGGCACCGGCATGCACGTCCACATGTCCTTTTGGAAGGGCAAAGAGAACCTGTTCGCCGGGGACGGGTACGCCGGGCTTTCGGAAACGGCCATGTACGCTATCGGCGGCATCCTCAAGCACGCCTCCTCGCTTCTGGCGTTTACAAGCCCCACCACCAACAGCTACAAGCGACTCGTACCCGGATTCGAAGCGCCGGTGAACCTCGCCTACTCCCGCCGGAACCGGAGTGCGGCGGTTCGAATCCCTCTCTATTCCACCTCGGCCAAGGCCAAGCGCATCGAGTTCCGCTGCCCGGATCCGAGCTGCAATCCGTACCTGGCGTTCTCCGCCATGCTCATGGCGGCCATGGACGGAATCCAGAACAAGATCGATCCGGGGGAGCCCCTGGACAAGGACATTTACGATCTGCCGCCCGAGGAACTGGCTAAGGTGCCCACTACGCCGGGTTCCCTGCGGGAAGCGCTGGAGGCCCTGGACAAGGACCACGACTACCTCCTTCGCGGGGATGTCTTCACCTCGGACGTGATTGAAACCTGGATTGACTACAAGATGGTAAACGAGGTCCAGGCGATCGATCTGCGGCCGCATCCGTGGGAGTTCGCGCTGTATTATGATATATGATGATGTGTACTGATTCGTCTCGAGCGGCCCGGAGAGTATTGCACCCCTCCGGGCCGCTTGAGTCTTTCTCATAAGGGAAGTGACGAGGGCCGGGAAAGGGAGTAGAGTGGTTTTCAATCAGAAATGCGATGGTACAGATACAGGCCCTTGAGATCATCCAAATCGAAATCGGGATCGCTATCGAAATCGGAAAAGAGGAGGAAATCGATTTCGATCCCGATAGCGATATCGATTCCGAAGAAAAGCTCTTGAAACCAGCATCTGCACAGGCGCACATCGATCACCTGAGCCGGGCCTGCCCGGAGGTGGACGAGGCGTTTATCGAGGAGCACGCCTCGCGGCTCACGGAGGAGTATTTCCGTCGCTTTTCGGAAAAGGAGCTTGCGGAGCATGTCCTCGCGCTCTTTCGCTTGAACTCCGAGCGTCCTGCCGAGATCACGGTTGTGGAACAGAGGGACGGGACGGTTTCTGTAACCGTTCTGGCGTTTGATTACCTGGCGGTCTTCAGCCTCATCACAGGCATCCTGGCAGGGCTCGGCTTTCACATCCTCTCGGGCGAGGTATTCACTTACGGGCGCGCGGAAACGAAACGCACCCCCACAAACCGGCACAACCGCCCCGAAGGAACAGCCCCGGCTCGAAGGCGTATTGTCGATCACTTCAGCGGTACCCTGGACACACACCTCTCCTTTCGCGCGTGGAAGGAGCATTTGCAGGAGCGGATTCCCGCAATCGTCCGTCTCCTGGAGACAGGGGAGGACCGCACCAGGCGAGAGGCCAGGCGGCGCGTGAGCGAGATGGTCGGGAGCCGCCTTTCCCGCATCCAAGAGGATACCCCCCCTGTCCTCTACCCCGTGCAGATCAGCGTTGCGCAACCCGGAGATGTCACAAGGCTTCGAATCGTCTCTCAAGACACGCCGGCCTTTCTGCACGCCCTCAGCCAGGCCCTTTCCCTCAACCGTGTCTCCATCGAGCGGGTGAAGATCCGGACCATTTCCGGTCGCGTGGAGGACACCCTCGATCTTGTGGACGCCTCGGGTCGGCCGGTTACGGACAAAGACAGCCTGGACCGGATCAAGCTGTCCGTGCTCCTGACCAAGCAGTTCACCTACTTCCTTCCCAACGCACCTGACCCCCTGGCCGCGCTCGACCGGTTCGAGGTCCTGCTGGACGAGATCCTCCACATGCCAATGGAGGGACGCTGGCAGGACATGCTGGCCGATTCGCACACCCTTCAGGACTTGGCCCGGCTTCTTGGGGCGAGCGATTTCCTCTGGGAAGATTTCGTTCGGCTCCAGTACGAGAGCCTCCTTCCCATGCTCCGCTCCCGCGTGAGGGGGAGACGGTTCAGTGAGCCAGCCGAGACCCTGGAGCAGCGGCTCACCGAGGCCATCGAAGGGGTGCCGGACGACGAGGCCAAGGCAAGGGCACTGAACGCGTTCAAGGACCGCGAGATCTTCCGTATCGACCTGGACCACATTCTGAACCCTGAGGTGGATTTCAGGGGGCTTTCCGAACGGCTCACGGGTCTTGCCGAAGCGGTCCTTAGGGCAGCCGGCGGGATTGCATTCGAGAGGTTGACTCGACGGTACGGCCGGCCTCTTTCCGTGGCCGGCATGGAGACGGGCTTTGCCCTGCTCGGATTGGGAAAGCTGGGGGGTGCCGCGCTGGGGTATGCCTCGGACATCGAGATCCTGCTCGTGTACGCGGACAACGGAAAGACGTCGGGAGCACGTTCCATCACCAATGCGGATTTCTTCTCGCGGCTCGTCCGGGAGATTGCGCGTCTCATCGAGGCCAAGCAGGAAGGGATCTTTCGTGTGGACCTTCGGCTTCGGCCTTACGGAAGCGCCGGCCCCCTGGGAAGCAGCCAGGAAAGCTTTTGCCGGTATTATGCCCCAAACGGCCCGGCCCACGCTGTAGAGCGGCTGGCTCTGGTGCGCATGCGCGCGATCGCAGGGGACGCGGAACTCGGGGCGAGGCTCGAGCGGCTGCGAAACGAGATGGTCTACACGCCGTCGCATATCGACCTGGAGCAACTCCACGATGTGCGGGAGAAGCAGTTCCAGGACAGGGCCCATCAAGACGGGATGAACGCCAAGTTCAGCCCGGGCGGTCTGGTGGACCTGGAGTACGGCGTTCAAGCCTTACAGGTGATGCACGGCCGCTCTCATGCCGGTCTCATGACCCCTTTGCTGCACGAGGCCCTGGACGTCCTGGTGGATGCTCAGGTGCTCTCGCCCTCGGAGGTGGACGGCCTTCGGGCGGCCTACGATTTTCTGCGACAGCTGATCAACGGCATGCGTATGCTTCGAGGGTCTGCGCGGGATCTGCTGCTGCCGGACGTTCGGTCGGACGAGTACGCACACCTGGCGCGGCGGATGGGATACCGGCGCAAGGGTGGGCTGACCGCAGCCCAGCGACTTCGGCTGGATGTCGAGACCCACACGGCAGGTGTTCGTGCCTTTGTCGAGCGGCATTTCGGACGATCCGCACTCCCGGGTCCGGCCACGTGCACGGTGGCGGACCTGGTGCTGTCCGAAGGGCTCTCCCTGGAAACCCAAAGGCGGGTGCTTTCCGACGCCGGGTTTCTCGAGCCGGATCGCGCCTATGTGAACCTGAAGACCCTGGCCGGAAAGGGGTTTTGCCGCGAGACGTTCACACGGCTCTCGGTGCTGGCCTTTGACATGCTCCTGCACTGCCCGGACCCGGACCGGGCCATCAATAACTGGGAGCGCTACACGCGCGTCCTGCCCAGCTCTGAGATGCACTACCAGAATGCCTTGGCCCAACCCATGCGCCTGGAGATCCTGCTGACCCTGTTTTCGTCAAGCCAGTTCCTGGCGGACACCCTGGTGCGTCACCCGGGATTCCTGGATTGGGTGCTCCTGCCGGAAGTCCTTCACGGAAACAGGGAGCGGGCCGACATCGAGGCGGAGCTGAGGAAGGAGACCTCCGGCGATCACCGGATGTGGCTGAACCGGCTGCGTCGCCAGAGGCGGCGTGAAATCCTGCGCATCGGTACGCGGGACATCTGCCTCAAGATTCCCACGCAGAGGGTCCTCGAGGAGCTTTCCGCGGTGGCCGAGGCGTTCGTGCAAGCGGCGCTCGAGCGTACTTGGCTGCGATTGGAAGGGCAGGGGCGTCTACCGGTGGCCCACGATGATGTAAGAGAACGGTTTTGTATCCTTGCCTTCGGGAAGCTCGGGGGTAGGGAGCTGAACTATAGCTCGGACATCGATCTTATGGGCATGGTGGAAACCGGGGATCCGTCCGGTGCCTCGATGGTCAGAGAAGCGGCGGCGCGGGCCATGGAAGGAGTCCGAAAGGACCTTTCCAGGCACACCGAGGAAGGCTATGCCTTCAGGGTGGATCTGCGCTTGAGACCCTTTGGCCGGGCCGGCGAACTGGTCCCCTCCTATGTCGCACTCCTCGACTATTACCGCCAAAAGGCCTCGCTTTGGGAAATCCAGGCCGCCATAAAGATGCGTCCTGTGGCGGGAAACCTTCGCCTGGGGTACCGGTTTCTGGAGGACCTTCGAGAGCTCCTGCTCACACCCCGAAGCCGAAAGGAGGTGTTGGCGTCGGTTTCACGATTGCGTGCCGAGGCGGTGGAGCACTCCAGGAAACGCCACGGCGATGGCCTGGACGTGAAGAATGGGAAGGGCGGTATTCGAGACGTGGAGTTCGCGGTCCAGGCCTTGCAGCTGATTCACGCCCCGGAGTTTCCTTCCCTTCTCGAGGGGAACACGCTGGCCGCCCTGGGGGCACTGGAAGAGCAGGGAATCCTCACATCCAACAGGGCGGCAGAGCTCAGAGAAGACTACCTCTACCTGAGGCGTGTGGAGCACGCCCTTCAACTTCTGGAGGACCGCCAGACTCACGTGGTCCCAAACGCACCCGGTGCAATGCTCGCTTTGGGCAGGCAACTGCATTTCGGGCAGGAGGCAGAGGCTGGGCGGTTCGGTGAAATCCTTCGGGAGCGGCTCGAGCGGGTCAGGGGCATGACGTCGGCGTTGCTCGGGAGCGATGTCCTTCCGGGATAGTCCATTCATCCGGTTGAAAACCGACAAAATTGTGATCTGCCGGGCCGGCTTTCCGACAAAAACGTAGGAAGCGAAAGGGGTGGAACCGTGCCTTGATTTCCGCAAGATGACGTGTCATCGTGGATTATCGGCATTCGGGGGGCGCTGGCACCCGGTTTGCTTTCTAAAGGAAACAATGGCCCGCTCATTTCTCGCCAGGACGCGAAGACGCTAAGGGAAGAAAAGATATAAAAAAGGTTTCTTGGCGTCTTCGCGTCCTGGCGAGAGGAATAATTTTCTGTCGGAAGGAGAGCATGGTGGAGACGGTGAAGATGGAAAAGAAAGTCATGGACTGCCGGACCGTGGAGGATGTGCGCCGCGTGGTCAAGGACCAACACGTGAGTTTTATCCAGTTCTGGTTCACAGATGTGCTGGGGGTGTTGAAGAGCTTTGCCATTACCCCCTCGGAGATGGAAGAGGGCCTCACCGAGGGGATGGGATTCGACGGCTCGTCCGTGGAGGGCTTTGCGCGCATCCAGGAGAGTGACATGATCGCCAAGCCCGACCCCCGGACATTTCAGATGGTCCCGTGGCGGGATGGGGAGCGCCCGGTGGCGCGCATGTTCTGCGACATTCTGAATCCGGACGGCACTCCCTACGAAGGGGATCCCCGTTATGTTTTCAAACGCCTTTTGAGCAAGGCGGCCGAAAAGGGGTACACGTTCTACGTGGGACCGGAGCTGGAGTACTTTTACTTTGCCGACGAACGGGGCACGGAGATCATCGACCAGGGCGGATACTTCGACTCGCGTGTGAGGGACATGGGAAGCGATCTCCGGCGGGAGACCATTTTTGCGCTCCAGTCCATGGGCATCCAGGTGGAGTACAGTCATCACGAGGTCGCGCCGAGCCAGCACGAGATCGATCTGCGCTACGATGAAGGCCTGAAGATGGCGGACAAGACCATGACTTACCGGATTATCGTCAAGGAGATCGCCCGGCAGAACGGTTATTACGCCACATTTATGCCCAAGCCCTTGTTCGGGGTCAATGGAAGCGGCATGCACGTCCACCAGTCCCTTTTCCAGGGGGACCGGAACGCGTTTTACGATCCAGATGATTCCTTTCACCTCTCGGATCTGGCCAAACAGTATATCGCCGGGGTCATGCGGCACGCCCCCGAGATTACCGCGGTGACGAACCAGTGGGTGAACTCCTACAAGCGCCTCGTGCCCGGGTACGAGGCACCGGTGTACGTTTCGTGGGCCCGACGAAACCGTTCCGCCATGGTGCGGGTTCCCATGTATAAGCCCGGCAAAGAAAAAGCCACCCGCATCGAGTTCCGATCACCGGATCCCTCCTGCAACCCATACCTGGCATTTGCCGTCATGCTCGGCGCAGGTCTGGAGGGCATTGAGAAGAAGTATGAGCTTCCCGATCCCATCGAGGAGGACATCTTTGAAATGAACCCGGCGGAACGACGCGCTCACGGCATCACGGACCTTCCCGGGAACCTTTATGCGGCGATCCTGGAGACGGAAAAAAGCGAGCTGGTGCGAAAGGTCCTGGGCGATCACATCTTCAACAAGTTTATCGAAAACAAGAAGATCGAATGGGACACCTACCGCACTCACGTGAGCCAGTTCGAGCTCGACCGCTACCTGTCCATCCTATGAGAGGTATGTGTAAAACCGCTCTTCGACGCGATTGATTCTCCGCGCAGTAAGCTTGAGGAATGCCCTAGCGAAGCATTTTCCAGAGAGCTTTTCTGCCTCGACAGGCAAAACGATCTCCCCATCCTCCGCCTTTCCGCGGGGCCGTGATTTGGAGCGAAGCAACCATGAAGGACGAGACCATGACCATTGTGGGGCAGAGCCTGTTCGGCTTTCAGGCGGCACTGACCCAGGCCGGCTCCAGCCTCGAGGACTACCTGGATCGTTACTACGTCCGGAAATGGATGGGAGATGCCCTGCACGCGGCCATGGCCCTGCGGACCACCTTCGTGACCGCACTTCACGAGTTCCTGTCCGACGAAGGGCTCTTCAACCTGGAGCGAGTCCAGCTGAGCCCGGTCACGGACCCGTTGTCCCACGACGTGGAGTACGTGCCCAACATCCACTACAAGGGTCAGCTCTATGTGATGACCCACAGCATGATTTATTCCAAGCTCCTGGCATGCTTCAACCCGCGGGTCAAGGGGATCTTTGTGGACTCCCCGAACGTTCGCCTCGAGATCGAGAGCCCGGACCGTAGCCAACGCGGGAAATACCTGATCGACTTCAGCCAGATGGACATCGAGGTGAAGCGCAACAGGGGCGTCGACCTGGAGACGTACCTAGGTGATCCGGAGCAGGTTCGAGACATTCTGCACGAGGACATGGAACAGGCAATCGGTTTTTTCGAGCGGCTTCTTGTTCACGTCACTACGCGCATGACGGAGAAGAACGAGGGCGATCTTGAGGCCCTGGGCGTGGTCCTCGAGGTGCCGGAGCGGCCCTTTCCACGGTTTCGAAGCGACCAAGCCCGAAAGCGCCACGGCCGCGGCTACGAAGCCTTGGTCGGGAAGGAAACCAAGGCGCCGTTTTTCTGGATCACCGGGCTGTTGCGCGAGAACTACGACCTCGTTTATCCCTATCTCCGCCCGGAGGGGAAGGTGCTGCTCTCGGAGCTTCACTCGGACATGATCTACAACTATGACATCTGCGCCAAGAGCATCGCTCGTGACACAGGTCGGCAGACCTCGGCCCTGGAGATTCTCTCCGGCGGCATTCGGGAGTGGATCTATGAGGCCATCGTAGAACGACTCCTGGACAATGGCATTATCCCGGCCCGGCCCGTGCTCTTCGAGGGGAACATCAAGAACATTGATGAGCTCGGAGGCTACGGCCCCTTTCTCCTCATGGCGTCCAAGAGGGACGCCCAGGGCCGCCGCCTTTTTCCCGAGACCTTTGGCGGCGGTATCGGTATCGAGCGGGCGCTCTACGCCATGACCCGAGGACCGGTACTGGAGAAGATCGACGACATCACCTGCTTCGGCAAGAACCCGGACAGCCATCAGTTGTACCTTTTTTGAGGATTAAGGATTAGAGGGGTAAGGATTAGGGGGAAGGCCCTGCGGGCCAAAGTTAAGGATAAGCATTGAAGGATTAAGGAAAAGGCGAAAGGTGTTAAGGTGTTGAGGGAAAACGAACCACGAATCAAGCCTTTACCCCTTACCCCTTAATCCTTCAATCCTTAATCCTCCGTTAGGTTCGAAAGGCCTGCGGTATCGGATTCAGAGACTATGGGAACAGAAAAACGATATCGCTCACGAAACGGTTTGCCAGCGGCGCAGGGGCTGTACGACCCGCGAAACGAGCACGACAGCTGCGGCGTGGGATTCGTGGCCCAAATCGACGGGACGCCCAGCCATGAAGTGATCGAGAAGGGGATCGAGGTGCTCGTCCACCTCCAGCACCGGGGGGCCGTGGGCGGGGACCTCCAGACGGGCGACGGGGCCGGAATTCTCTTTCAAATTCCCGACCGGTTTTTCCGAACCGAGTGCGCTTCCCTGGGGATTCAATTGCCCGAGCCGGGCGGTTACGGGGTGGGCATGTTCTTCATGCCCGATGAACCGGCACGGCGGCTGGAATGCGAGCGAATCGTGGCGCGGTGCGTCTCCACCGAGGGTCTGAGCTTCCTGGGATGGCGGGAAGTGCCTGTCGACGACCGGGCGATCGCGGGCCAGGCAAAGGCGCAGCAGCCGGTGATCCGGCAGGGCTTTGTCGGCGGCAGGGGCCGATCGGGGGCGGACCTGGAACGAAGGCTGTACATCGTCCGCAGAGACATAGAGAAGCTGTCCAGGGATGTGGTGGGTGAGGAGGACCGGTTTTACATCCCGAGCTTCTCCTGTCGAACCGTGAACTACAAGGGGCTCTTTACGGCGAGCCAGCTTCCCTGCTTTTATCCGGACCTGGCCGATCCTTCCCTGACCAGCGGCCTGGCCGTGATCCACCAAAGGTACAGCACGAACACGTTTCCTTCCTGGGAGCTCGCCCAGCCGTTTCGCTACCTTGCACACAACGGCGAGATCAACACCCTGCGCGGGAATCTTAACCTGATCCGGTCCCGGGAGCCCATTCTCGAAAGTGATCTCTTCGAGGACGACCTGAAGCGGATCCTGCCTGTTATCGACGAGCGGGGGAGCGACTCGGCATGCCTGGACAACGCCCTGGAGCTGCTCCAGAGTGCGGGACGCAACCTTCCCCACGCCATGCTCATGCTCGTTCCCGAGGCCTGGGGCGTCAAGTACCCCATGGGTCCGGATCAGCGAGGGTTCTTCGAGTACCATGCCGGGCTCATGGAGCCCTGGGACGGCCCGGCGGCGCTCGCCTTCACGGACGGAACCCAGGTCGGCGCCATGCTGGACCGCAACGGCCTTCGCCCTGCGCGGTATACGATCACAAAAAGCGGCTTCATGGCCTTTGCGTCGGAGACCGGCGTGCTGGACTTTGCACCCGAGGACGTGGAAGAAAAAGGGGCCCTGCGCCCCGGTCAGATGATCGTTGTGGACACCCGAAAGAAGCGCGTGCTCAAAAATGGAGAGATCAAGACCCTTTGCGCACGCAGGCAGCCCTACCGGCGCTGGGTTGAAGAGAACCGTATCACCCTGCGGGGGTTCTACGGGAGCGTCTCGTCCTTCACCCCTGACTTCGATCAGCTTCTTTTCCGGCAGAAGCTCTTCGGGTACACCCGTGAGGACCTTCAGATGATCATGGAGCCCATGGCATCCACCGGCTATGAGCCGGTGGGGTCCATGGGCGCGGACACCCCCTTGGCGGTTTTTTCGGAAAAGATCCCACTCCTGTACAACTACTTCAAGCAGCTTTTCGCTCAAGTCACGAATCCGGCCATCGACCCGGTCCGGGAGGAGTTGGTCATGTCCCTCATGACCTTCATCGGAAACCCCGGCAACATCCTGAGCGAGGTCCCCGGTCACAGTCGGCTCATCAAGCTCCTTCACCCCATCTTGTCCAATGAGGACCTCTTGCGCCTTCAGAATCTCGACGTGGAGGGATACCACGCACGCGTCGTGCCCATGGGGTTTCCAGCGGGCGGCGGAGGAAGCAAGTTGGCTGCAGCAGTAGAGGCGCTTTGCGATCGGAGCGAAGAGGCCCTGGTTGCGGGTGACTCCCTGCTTATTCTGAGCGACAGAGACCTTCCCGAGGACACGGTGCCGATCCCTGCACTCCTTGCCGTTTCGTCGGTCAACCAGCGGCTGGTTCGGAAGGGCATTCGCACGTCTGGCGGGCTGATTCTGGAAACCGGCGAGGCCCGGGAGGTTATGCACCTTGCTCTGCTTCTGGGGTTTGGCGCTACGGCCGTGAATCCCTATGTGGCCTTTGACACAGTGGCGGCCATGGACCTTCGCAAGGAGCTTCGCAGGAAGATGAGCGTGGGCGTGGCTTTGGAGAACTACATACGGGCGCTGTGCAATGGGCTTCTCAAGATCATGTCCAAGATGGGCATCAGCACACTTCGCAGCTACCGGAGCGCCCAGGTTTTCGAGGCCGTAGGGTTGAGCCCTTCGGTGGTGGACCGCTACTTCCTGGGAACGGCGTCGCGCATCGGCGGCATCGGGCTGGACGAGATCGCTGCCGAAGCGAACCGCCGCTACGAGGCGGCTCATTCCTCGTCCCCGGTGGCGCCGGAGATCCTTCCAAGCGGCGGACAGTACCGGCTGCGGAACGACGGAGAGCGGCACCTCTGGACGCCCGACTCCATTACGCTGCTTCAGCGGGCCGTACGCGAAGACCGCCCGGACCTTTACCAGGCGTATGCAGCAAGCGTGAACGACCAATCCGAGCGGCTGTTCACGTTGCGTGGCCTCTTCCGATTCAGAAAGACGGATCCCATTCCCATCGACGAGGTGGAGCCCGTCTCGGAAATCATCAAACGGTTTGCCGTGAGCGCCATGTCCTTCGGGTCCATCAGCCGGGAGGCCCACGAGACGATCGCCATTGCCATGAACCGCATCGGCGGCATGAGCAACTGCGGGGAGGGAGGGGAGGACCCGGCGCGCTACAAGCCGCTTCCCAACGGCGACAGCCGTTCGAGTGCGGTCAAGCAGGTGGCGAGCGGCCGTTTCGGCGTGACTGCGGAGTACCTGGTCAATGCGCGGGAGCTCCAGATCAAAGTGGCACAGGGCGCCAAGCCCGGCGAAGGAGGGCAGCTGCCGGGGCACAAGGTGAACCGGGAGATCGCGCGCGTGCGATACTCCACGCCGGGTGTCACCCTGATCTCTCCCCCTCCTCACCATGACATTTACTCCATCGAGGACCTCGCGCAGCTCATCTTCGATCTCAAGAACGTGAACCCCGAGGCGCGCATCTCGGTCAAGCTCGTGTCCGAGGTGGGTGTGGGTACGATTGCCGCCGGTGTGGCCAAGGCCCACGCGGACATGGTGCTCATCAGCGGATACGATGGCGGCACCGGAGCCTCGCCCCTGTCCTCCATCCAGCACGCCGGGGTCCCTTGGGAGCTGGGGCTTTCCGAGACTCAGCAGACCCTGGTGCTGAATCACCTGCGGAGCAGGATCCGTGTGCAGACGGACGGACAGATGAAGACGGGCCGTGACGTGGTCGTGGCTGCGCTGTTGGGGGCGGAGGAGTACGGGTTTGCCACGGCCGTGCTCGTGAGCCTGGGCTGCGTGATGATGCGAAAGTGCAACGCCAACACCTGCCCTGTGGGCATTGCCACCCAGGACCCGGACCTGCGAAGGCGATTTGCAGGG
>JASFQI010000058.1:0-19629 GCA_050115555.1 Desulfobacteraceae bacterium | reverse complement strand
CGGTCCTGAGAACGGTAGCAGATTCGAAAGGTCAGAGCCTTTTGGGACGGGGCAATCTGGTCTCCCTGGTAGAGGTCGAAGAGGTCCACGGATTCCACGAGTCGTTCCTGAGCGATGATCTCGCGAACACGGGCGCTCTCCACCCCCGTATTCACGACCACGGAGAGATCTCTAAGCACGGCGGGATATCGAGCGTAGGGGGTATACACCTTCTCAGGAGGGAGGGCTTCCATGAGGGAGAAGATATCCAGCTCGAAGAGGAAGGCCTTGTCCGGATGGATTTCATAGGTCTCGCTCACCTTCGGGTCGATCTCGCCCACGTGAGCAGCCACCGTGTCCCCGAGTCGGACCTGTGCGGTGTTCTCCGGGTGGTACCCGGGGCGTTCTTCTCCCCGCTCGAAGGCCACGTTCTGGAGTCCCAGCTCCTCGAACAGGGCCTCCAGCACTCCCTTGGCATCGTAAAAGTCCGCGGCCCGTTCCTTTTCGTGGAGGCCGGCCGGTGTCCAGGCGCCGATCAGAATACCGGCGACGCCCAGTCGCTCGTTAGGAAGCTCGGCCCGGTCGTCCCTAAAAAAGACCTTTCCCCATTCGAAAAGCCTCAAGTTGCGCTCCCCGTAGGCCCGGTTGGTCTGTGCGGCCTGGAGCAGCCCCGGGAGCATGGTGGTCCTCATCACGGCCTGATCCTGCGTGAGGGGTTTCAGCAGGGGCACGGCGTCCCGCAGGGGACTGTCCTGGGATGCCCCCAGGATATCCGGGGCCTCCGCGGAGATGAAGCTGTAAGTAATGACCTCGGTAAACCCGAATCCGGCCATGGCCCCACGCACGCGCGCAGCCAGCCCGACTTCGGCAGGCTCGGGTTCGTCCTCGGGCCGGACGGCCGGGATGGTGACCGCGATTCGGTCATAGCCCTCCATGCGGGCAACCTCTTCCATGAGGTCCACTTCCCGCTCCAGGTCCACGCGGCACGCCGGGGGCGAAACCTCCAGGCGGTTCTCATCCTGCGTGTGCACTTCCATCTCCAGGGCTTCGAGGTATTGCCCCATGGTCTGTGCACTCAGGGACGTGCCCAGAAACGCATTGGTCCGGTCCACACGGAGCGGGATCTTCCGGGGGTGAAAAGGTCTCGGGTACTCGTCGATGATTTTGGGTTCCGGGCTTCCTTCGGCGAGGTCGGCCAGGAGCTGCATGGAACGGCGAAGCGCCCAGTCCGCCCCTTCGATATCCACCCCGCGTTCGAATCGGTACGAGGCCTCGGTCAGGAGCCCCAGCCGCTTGGAGGTCCTGCGAATCGTGATCGGATCGAAGCAGGCGCTCTCCACGAGCACGTCGGTCGTTTCGTCCGAGATCTCGGAGTTCAGCCCGCCCATGACACCGGCCAGACCCACGGAGCCCTGCCCGTCGCAGATCATGAGGTCCCCGTCCGTGAGGGTCCTCTCCTGTCCGTCCAGCGTGGTGAAACGCTCGCCCGGCTCGGCCCGGCGCACCACGATACGGTGATCCCGCACCCGGTGGTAGTCAAAGGCATGAAGGGGCTGCCCCGCTTCGAGCATCACGTAGTTCGTGACATCCACCACATTGCTGATGCCCCTCACGCCCGCCGCATGCAGGCGATAGCGCATCCAGAATGGGGAAGGCCCGATCTTCACACCCCACACGAGGCCAGCCGTATACCGCGGACATCCCTTCTCGTCCTCGATGATCACGCTCGCGTGCTCCCGGAGCCCGGATAAGGCCGAGTCTAGCTCGCCGAGCTCGGGCTTTCGAAGGGTCTGTCCGGTTCGAGCCGCCACCTCCCGTGCCACTCCGATGACCGAGGTGCAATCCGGGCGGTTCGGTGTGAGACCGATCTCGAATGCCCAATCCGAAAGTGGGAGGGCCTGATCCACGGGCTGCCCGGGCTCCAGGTGGGAAGGCATCTCCATCACACCGGTGTGGTCGTCAGTCAACCCCATCTCGTCTTCGGCCAGGAGCACGCCCAGGGATTCCTGCCCCCGAATCTTCGTCTTCTTCACATGAAGCCCGTTCGGGAGCCGCACACCCGGTGGCGCATATGCCGTGCGCATTCCTTCCCGCACGTTGGGCGCCCCGCAAACCACGCTGACCTCGCCTTGTCCGCCTTCCACCCGGCACAGGAAAAGCCGGTCCGCATCGGGGTGTTTCTCCACAGAGAGGACCTTTGCCACGACCACGTCGTCGAGGCCTTGCCCCAAGGGCTCGAGCACCTCCACCTCCAGCCCGGTCATGGTCAGGAGGTGGGCCAGCTCCTCGGGAGGCAGGTCGATCTTCACGTACTCTCTGAGCCAATTCAGGGTCAGTCGCATGAAACGTCGACTCCGTTCGCGCGTTGGTCACCCGATGAATTCCATCAGGAGCATGACACAACAATATAGCTAAAATCAAAGAGTTGAAATAACTATTTTAGATAACACATGAGAGTCGCGGGGTGCGAGACTCCTCCTCACCCTTCCCTGAATCGTCACGCCTCAGGCAGGGTCAAAACTGTCGCAGAAACCGCATTTCGTTCCGGAAGAATAGCTGGATGTCGTCGATTCCGTACTTGAGCATGGCGATCCGCTCGATGCCCATACCGAAGGCGAATCCGGAGTACCGTTCCGGGTCATAGTCCACGAAACCGTATACGGCAGGGTCCACCATGCCCGAGCCCAGGATCTCGAGCCAGCCCGTATAGGAGCAAGTGCGACAACCCTCCCCTTTGCAGAGCACGCACTGGATGTCCACCTCGGCGCTGGGCTCGGTGAATGGAAAGAAGCTGGGCCGAAAACGCACCGCCGTGTCCCGTCCGAACATCTGATGTACGAATGCGGTGAGGTTCCCTTTCAAATCGCCGAACGTGATCCCCTCGTCCACAAGCAACCCTTCCACCTGGTGAAACATGGGGGTGTGGGTGACATCCGAATCCCGCCGGTACACCTTGCCCGGTGCAATCACGGCCACAGGAGGCGGCTGCTTCTCCATGGTGCGGACCTGCATGGGGGACGTATGGGTTCGCAGGACTACGTTTTCAGAAACGTAGAACGTATCCTGCATGTCCCGCGCAGGATGATCCTTGGGGATGTTCAACGCCTCGAAGTTGTAATAGTCCAGCTCCACATTGGGCCCTTTGACCACCCGGAAGCCCATGCGTGCGAAGATGCTGCAGATCTCTTGCTCGACCTGAGTGATGGGGTGAAGGTGTCCCCGCATCGGCCGTCGACCGGGAAGGGTGACGTCGAGCAGCTCCCGCTTGCCGGCGGCTACGCCCGATTCGACCTCTCTTTTCCTCTCCTCGAACGCCTCCGAGAGCCGCATTTTCACGCGATTCGCCACCTTGCCGGCCTCGGGGCGCTCTTCCGGCGAAAGCTTTCCCATCCCCTTGAGCGCAGAGGTCACGCGCCCTTTTTTACCGAGGAAGGCAATACGAAATGCCTCGAGTCCAGCCGCATCTGCGGCGGATTCGAGTTCTTGGAGTGCCTCTTCCTCGATCTTGAGGAGTTCTTCGATCATGCGCCCGATGACCTGTTCCAGCCGGAGGGGGCGTTCGGCGCGCGCGCCGCAGACACCCGACCCGGCCCCGCAAGGGGTTGCTTACGCCTTGACCATCTCAGCGATCCTGGCAAAGGCATCCGGTTCGTTCACCGCCATATCCGCCAGCATCTTGCGGTCCAGCCCGATCCCGTTCTTGTGCACACCGCCCATGAACTGGGCATAGGACAGCCCATGCTGCCGTGCCGCGGCATTGATTCGCACGATCCACAATCGCCGGAAGTCCCGCTTCCGGACCTTACGGTCCCGGTAGGCATAGGCCCTTCCCCGATCCACGGCCACCGTGGCGCTCCTGTACAGCTTGCTGCTTGCTCCCCGATAGCCCTTGGCCGCCTTCAGGACCTTTTTTCTTCGGTGCCTCGAAGGCACACTACGTTTCACTCTTGGCATGACTCAACCTCTTACGTCTGTCGTCTTTCGCCGGGGGCGTTGGAGGGGCCTCCGGTCGGCAGGTGTTACAGATAGGGCAGCATCCGCTTCACGCCCTTCTGGTTCGTGGCGTCCACCAGCGAGGACTTTCTCAAGCTCCGTTTTCGCTTGGTGCTTTTCTTGGTCAGAATGTGACTCGCATACGCCTTGTTTCGAACGATTTTTCCCCGTCCCGTGGCCTTGAACCGTTTGGCCGCACCACGGTTGCTCTTCATTTTCGGCATTCTAAACCTCCCATTCCTTTATCACAAAAGGGCCCGATTTCACGCGATACCGTGCGCGAGCGCATGCACCCATGCATTTCCGACTCCGTCATGGAGCGAGCCGGCAAGGCCCGAGCGGAAGCGTCCCCTCTTCGTCCCTGCACAGCAAGACTACGAAGACGGAGTCCCTTGCTACTTGGGAACGAGGACCATGGTCAGCCTCCAGCCCTCCCGGGTGGGGACCTGCTCCACGGTTCCAATGTCTTCGACTTCCACGGCGACCCGCTTGAGCATCTCCACCCCCTGATCCATGTAAGCCATTTCCCGCCCCCGGAACAGCACCGTCACCTTGACCCGGTCCTTTTTCTCCAAAAACTTTCTGAGGTTCTTGATCTTGAACCCCAGGTCATGCTCCTCGGTGCGGGGACGCATGCGGACCTCTTTGAGTTGGATGGTTCGGCCCTTTTTCTTGGTCTCCTGGGTTTTCTTGCTCGCCTGATACTTGTACTTGCCGTAGTCCATGATCCGACAGACCGGCGGATCGGCGTTCGGGGCGACTTCCACCAGGTCGAGGCCTTCCTTTTTTGCGGTTTCCAGTGCCTCTTCCACAGGTACGATTCCCAATTGCTCCCCTTCGGAGGAAATCAATCGGACCATCTTGGCACGAATCCTCTGATTTACATTGGTCTGATTTGCTTTCTTGGCTATAGCGACTACCTCCTTTGTCTGGACTCTTCCTGGATGTGTTCCACGAAGGCCTCGGGACTCATGAACGAGAGGTTCTTTCCGCTGCGAAGCCGCGGGGTCACCCCTCCCTCCTCCGCTTCCTTGTCCCCCACGATCAGCATGTAGGGCACCTTCTGGAGCTGGGCCTCCCGGACCTTCAGCCCCAGCTTCTCGTTTCTAAAATCCGCTTCGACCCGGACCTCCGCCTGCTTTAGCGTATAGAGTACCTTTTCTGCATGCGGAATGTTGCGGTCCGTCACGGTCATGACCACGGCCTGAACCGGCGCCAGCCACACGGGAAAAGCCCCGGCATACTGCTCGATGAGCACCCCGATGAACCGCTCCATGGACCCCAGAATGGTCCGATGAATCATGACAGGGCGCTGCCGGCCACCGTCTCGGTCCACGTAGGTCAAGTCGAAACGATCGGGCAGCGTGAAGTCCACCTGGATCGTGGCGCACTGCCAGTTGCGGTCCAGGGCGTCGCGGAGCTTCACGTCGATCTTGGGGCCGTAGAATGCGCCGTCTCCCTCGTTGAGCTGGCAGGGCAGGGACAGGTCGTCCACGGCCTTTTGAAGCGCGTTCGTTGCGCGCTCCCAGTCCTCATCCGAGCCGATGGACTTCTCCGGGCGCGTGCTGAGCTCCAGTTCGTAATCGAACCCGAAAACCGTGACCATGTCTTTCACCAGATCCAGAACGCCCTTGATCTCGGCGTCCAGCTGGTCCGGGGTGCACAGGATGTGGGCGTCGTCCTGGGTGAACTCCCTCACCCTTAAGAGCCCGTGAAGCACACCGGATCGCTCGTGACGATGCACAACGCCCATCTCGAAGTACCGTTGCGGGAGGTCCCGGTAGCTCTTGATCCCGGTTTTGTAGATGAGCATGTGGGCGAGGCAGTTCATGGGCTTGATGCCGTAGGACAGCTCATCGATCTCCGTGAAGTACATGTTCTCACGGTAGTTGTCGAAGTGCCCGGACTTCTCCCAGAGGGACGTCTTGAGGATCTCCGGTCCCTTGACGATCTGATAGCCGCGCCTGAGGTGCTCCCGAATCTCGTAGGACTCGATCAGGTGCCGCAGCATGGCTCCCTTGGGATGCCAGACCACCATGCCCGCGCCGATCTCCTCGTGCGTGCTGAAGATGCCCAGTTCCCTTCCCAGGCGCACGTGATCCCGCTTGCGCGCCTCCTCCAGCCGCTGGAGGTGTTTTTTGAGGGCCTTCTTGTCGGCAAACGCCACACCGTAAATCCGGCTCAGCATGGGGCGTTTTTCATCCCCCCGCCAGTAGGCCCCGGCCGTTTTGGTCAACTGGAACGCCTGGATCATTCCCGTAGACGGAATGTGCGGGCCGCGACAGAGATCGGTGAAGCCTCCCTGGGTGTAAAGGGACACGCGATCGCCGTCCATGTCCTGGAGGAGCTCCACCTTGTACTCTTCGCCCTGCTCCCGAAAACGCGCAATGGCGTCTTCCCTGGAGATCTCCTCTCGTTTGAAAGGGAGGTTGCCGTCGGTGAGCTCCTTCATCTTCTCCTGGATTCGAGGGAGATCCTCATCCTTGAACGGGCGTTCGTAATCGAAGTCATAGTAGAACCCGTGCTCGATGGAGGGCCCGATGGTCACCTTCACGCCGGGAAAGAGCTGCTTCACGGCCTCGGCCATGACATGGGAGGTGCTGTGCCTCAGGATGTCCACGCCCTCTTCCGAGTCCACGCGCACGGGCGCCACAGAGGCCGCTTCCCGAATTTCACTTTCGAGATCACGAAGCTCGCCGTTCACCCGGGCAGCCACCACGCGTTCCATTCCTTTGACCCCCAGGTCCTCCAGGGCCTTCCTCGCCGGCACGGGGCCTGTTTCCTCCACCCGTGTGCCCTTTTCTTCGAGCTCTACGCTGAACGCTGTCATGGATTTCACCGGCAAAAAACGAAGGCATCCAAGGTCACGGGGTGATCTCGCTCAGATGCCTTTCTGGGTTTCTTCATTCAGCTCTTCAATTGGACCATCGACGCTCGGCTTGGGATTTTGCCCGGGCCTCCCGGCGCGTGCCGCGTTTTGAACCCGAAGGTCTCCGTCTTGAAAGAACCTCCGGTCCAGGAACCCTTTTTTCCCGGCACCACGCGCGCTTTGTGAGTGTGCGAAAAAATTAAATAAAACGGACAAGAATGGATAAATTACATAAATATCAGGGAAAAGTCAAGCAATATGTTACCGAATTTCCATCGATTCCACCTGTTCAGGCCAAGGTGGATTCCCGATTGTTTTCACCCTCTGTGAAAATACGCCGTTTACGCATTCGTCCCCACCGCTCCACCGGGTACACTATTCCACCACCCAGACCGTGCAGTTTCGGGCATGCGTGACAATCTTACTGGAAACACTCCCGAAGAGGAACTCCTCATTTCGGGATATCCCTTGCCTTCCCACCACGATCGTGTCGTACTCGGTTTCATCCCGTTCCGACAGGATACACTCCGCCATGGAGGGACAGTACCGGAGCGTGGACCGAACCGATACATCGTTCGCATCAAATCCGTTTTGGATCAACAGGTCGCGATGCGCTTCCAGGAGGCCGTCGATCCTTTTCGTATACTGAGCGAGCCATTCCTCCTTCTGCGCTTTCGTGGGAAAATAGTCTTCCTCCGGTTCTGGAACGACATGGAGGACGGTGACTTTAAAACCGGGAAGACCGCCCAGGAGCTGCCCGACATAGGAGACGGCCCTGCGGGCGTTGTCCGACTCGTCCACTGCAATCAGGATGTTCTTGTTGAACACCTTCTCCTCATGCGCCATGCCTTGTCTCCTTTATGACGGCGCCCTGCCCGATCCGGATCGACGACCTCGCAACATGTCCCTCGAATGGCTGCGGACGCCGCTGTTTCCCGAATGAATGATCCGCAGGGATCTTCTGTTCACGGGTTCTTTGAGACTCCTCCATGATTTTCTTGAACGAGCCAGGGCACCTGAAAAAGAGGACCTCATGCTGCAAGAGCCTCTCGAGTCCCCTCCAGGTCAGCCAAGAGCTGATCCGTGTGCTCGTAAAACCGGTTGGCCCCCTCTGAAAAGTGCATGAGCACACGGTTGAGCGATTCCGAGAGATAGGGGTAGATCTTCTTCAGATTCACCACACGGTGCTTGAACACGATGTTCAGGTCCGCGTCGCTCAGTGTGCCGAGACCCGGGTGCCCCGACTTCCTCAGCTCCGGAATCAGCACGTCCCCCTTGCCTGCCAGGAACACCAGAATGTTGCCCAGCCCGAACAGGTCATACCCGTAAATGTTCTCCCTGTGTCGATAATTGTAGTCGAAATCGATCCATCGGTAATTCCCGGTTTCCCGGTCGATGAGGATGTGATCCCTTCGAATGTCTCCGTGTCGCTCGCCGTTTTCGTGGAGAAAGCGAATCGCCCGAACACATTCGGTAAATTGGCCCAGGATCTCGGGGAACCGCTCATGGTAGTATGTCTCATGGTCCATGGGCAGGGTTCCCACATGGCCCGCCAGGGTCTTCCCCTTGATGAAGTCCAGGATGCGTACGAGATTGCCCTTTCCGTCCTGAATGGAGTACCCGTGCATGAAGTTCCTGTGCCCGAAAACCAGGTCCAGGATGCGGGCCTCCTTTCTGGGGCTCCGAAAACACTCGAATTCGATGTTCCCGATCCGGGACATGAACTTCTCATAGAACACCAGCTTCATGATTTTCAGGCTGCCGTCCTCCAGGTCCACCGCACGCTTGACCCAGAACTTGACCTCATCCTCCAGCCCGAAGCGCTGCTCTTTGGCATTGTGGCGAATCAGGTAGGGTCGGCCGTTCAGGAGGACCACGTCATCGTACTCTACTTGAAAGAAGTCGCTGGTGTCCGCATGGATGCGAAACCGTTGAGGCACCTGATGAGGTGGCAGCCATTGAGAGACCATATGCCTCAGGGTTTCCTGGGAGGGCGCCGTGTTCATGAGGAAATGTTTCCGAACCTCCATGGCTGGGTTTTCACCGCAAAGAAGGAGCGGCCGTGAGCCGCCCATCGGCCGCTCCGCAAACCGCCGGATGGGCGATGGCGTGTGCTTCCCGCAGGGAGACTCATCCGGACAACTGATCTTGGATTTTTCGAAAGAGTTCTTTCACGGTGAACGGTTTTTGAATGAATCCGTTGCACCCGCGTTCCATGATCTCCTGGGCCTGTCCTTCCAGGCTGTAGCCGCTTGCCAGAATGACCTTGACATTCGGATCGATCTCTTTCAAGAGGTCGAAGGTATCCCCTCCACTCATCCCCGGCATGATCATATCCAGGAGAACGAGATCGATTTCCCCCCTGTGTCTTAAAAGCTGCTCAACGGCATCCTTTCCATTATCCGCCGTGATCACCGTGTACCCCAACTGATTGAGAAGCAGTGCACCCACATCAAGGATCATCTTTTCATCATCCACGAGCAGGATCGTCCCATCGGCCTCCTTCACAATTTCCTCGGAAGGCTTTTTCTCTTCCACGACCGGCTTTTCCGAGGCGGGCAGAGAAATCGTAAACGTCGTTCCCCTTCCCTTGCCGCTGGAGACATGGATGAATCCCCCGTGATTCCGCACGATGCCATAGACGGAGGCCAGCCCCAGGCCTGTCCCGGACCCCGGCTCTCGCGTAGTGAAAAAGGGATCAAAGATCTTCTTCTGGACGGCCGGGTCCATTCCGATCCCCGTGTCGGAAATGGATATTTTCACGTACCGCCCGGAAGCACCCTCAGGCACCTCTCCATGTTCCTCCGTCAGGACGGCATTCTCGGTCTGAACATGGAGTTCTCCTCCTGCGGGCATGGCCTGCCATGCATTGACGTAGAGATTCATGAGCATTTGCCTCATCTGACTCTGATCCACGACCACGTTCCAGAGACCCTGCTCGAAATCTTCGGTGATGCGCACATCCTTCTTCGTTGTAGAAAACATGCGGTTTTCATGCCGAATCAGGTCATTCATATCCGTAGGCTCGGCTTCACTCTTCCCGCTCTGGGCAAACGCCAGCAGGTCTTTGGTCAACTCCGACGCACTGCGAACATGCTCCTCAATGCCCTTGAGGTGTTTATAATCCGGATGACCGGGGTCCTTATCCATCATCAACAGGGAGGCCCTGCCCTGAATCCCCATGAGCGTGTTGTTGAAGTTATTGGCCATGCCGCCGGCAAGGGTTCCAATGGCCACCGTTCGTTCGATTTGGTGCGTTTGCTTGTCCCATTCTCTTTGCTGCGTCATATCACGAAGAAAGTTGAGCGTGGCCGGTTTGCCTTCCCAGGTGATGGGCACCGTGTTCAGACTCACCTGGATCGCATTCCCGGCTTTGGAGACGATGCGGAATTCGCAGTCGCCGCGAGGGGTCCGGCCGTCCAGTCTCTCGCGCTGGCTCTCCCGAACCCTGTCGCGGTCATCCGGGTGAATCAGGTCGTGCGGGGAAACACTGTCAAGCTCTTCCTCGGAGTATCCGAAGATTTCAACGGCTTTGGGATTGGCAAGGTGAATGCGTTCGTCCTGCACAATGTAGATGGCGTCGTTGGTGTTCTCCACCACCAGGCGACACTTGTCTTCGGATTCCTTGAACCGGCTCTCTGCTTGCTCTCGCCAGGTGATATCCCGTACGACTGCCTGAATATAGATGCCTGTACTGAGCTCCGCGGCGTTGAGGCTCACCTCGGCCGCAAACGTCGTCCCGTCGGCGCGCAGGTGGGTCCACTCGAAGAACTGGGGAATCCCTTTGGTCGCCTGGTTGATGTAATAGAGGGCTTTCGTGCGGGAGTCCTGGCCATCGGGCTGTGTCGGTGGGGAGTACGCATACGGGGTGTGGCCAAGGATATCCTCCCTTGAGCAACGAAACATTTCCAATGTCTTCCCATTGCAGTCGAGGAAACGATCTCCCTCCATCAGGAAGATGGCGTCCCCAACGCTGTCGAACAGGGTCCGGTAAAGAATCTCGCTCCCGCTCAAAGCCTCTCCTATGCGGCTGTGCCCGGCAGGCTCGTCTTTCGGCTCCTGATCTGTCCGCTCAAGTTCTTCGTGTGTCGGATGATCAGACATCGTCATGACCCGATTTCCTCTCTCCCTCTTGAATGTGAAAATTATTCTGATCCGATAAAACTATAGTATAGAAAATTCAGTGCCAGGCAAGGAACCTTTATTCGGGAGTGTGACTTCAAAAAAAAGGGCTTTCCAAACGAAAGCCCTGGTGCCCATAGGGACGATTCCCAAGGGGCGCTCCGCGCCCTGTCATCCGCTCTCCCCTCGTATGGGAACGATGCAGATGAACTCAAACGGGTCGGATCCTGTGTTTGTGAAGTGGTGGGCTTCGTTGTCGTGGACATACACATAATCCCCCGCCTGAAGGGGACGCTCCCTGCCCGACTCATCCGTGGCCATGCCACTGCCGGCTTCGATCTTGACCAGGTGGGGGAACCCATGCGCGTGATGCGGAGTTTTTCCACCCGGCTTCAGGCGGAAGTACCGCAGTACAATCTCCTCTGAGCCGTCGTCCGGTCCGATGACGATCTGTTTTTTCACACCCTCATACCCCTCTAACTCCATGGAGGGGACATCATCCAATGCTTTGATCATCATACGCTTCTCCTTTTCCCGTCCGTCCCGTATTCCAGCGGTCCAGCCCAATGGGCTGCGCCGCGCTACGGCAGCGTTCCCGCGCTTGCGGATGCGGGGGTGTGCCTGAAATCGACCCTACGGCCATCTGTCCTGCTGACGTGATCTCAATGTACCATGGTTCCCACGCAGCAACAACCGGTCCCTCCCCTTTGACGGTTTCGCAAAACCCTCTCAGTCGTTGCTGGTCAAGCTGCATCATTTTGAAATAATTGAAGATGATCTCATCGTCCAGAACGTTTTACGACCCCATCATTTTGCGCTTGTTCTAAGATACTCCAAACGCGTAGATTACAAGGCGATTGCCCGGCTGATCGGGCGCGGTTCCATCTCCTCGAGGGGTCTCATGAGCATCGATTCCAAGGAAAAAAACGGGTTCAGGATCGAATTTCAGCCCCTGGGATTGAGGGAATTTTTCCCCCCGGGGCTCTCCCTTCTCGAGTGCGCGCGCCAAAAGCAAATCGACCTGGTGAGCCTCTGCGGAGGCACCGGGACCTGCGGCAAATGCAAGGTGCAGATCGTCAAGGGAAAGGTCTCCGAACCCCTTGAGGCCGAGCTGGAACGGCTCTCCCAAGAAGAGCTTGAAAAGGGCATTCGCCTTGCCTGCAGGACATATCCGGAGGGGGATCTCGTGGTTCACATCCCCCCGGAATCTCTGAGCGCGCCTCAGCGGTTGAGTGTGGAAGGACAGGACATTGAGATCTCCCTCGATCCTTCTGTCCGCACCTACCCGGTCTCGCCTCCTCCCCCTACCGTGACCGACCTTCGCGGGGACGATCAGAGGCTTTTCGACACCCTGGAGCAGCAGCACGGCGTTCACTGCGACCTCCTGGACCCCTCAGTCGCGGTTGAGCTGTCTCTCCTGCTGAGAGACCTCAAATGGGAGGCGTCCGCCGTGGTTCGTGAGGCCGAGGTCCTTTCGATCGGGAGTCGGGCGGCTCCAAATCTGGGCGTTGCCGTGGATCTGGGCAGTACCAAGATCGCAGGATATCTCGTCGATCTCGATACAGGAAAAACCCTGTCGGCCCGTGGCGTGATGAACCCGCAGATCAGCCATGGTGAAGACGTCGCCTCCAGGCTGACCTTTGCCGGCAAATCCCGCGAGCACACAGAAACCCTTCAGAAAATGACCGTGGATGCCTTGAACGGGCTTTTTGAGGAGCTCTGCCGTGGCGCCGGCTTTAAAAAAAGCGATGATATCCTGGAGGTGGTGGTGGCGGGCAATACGGCCATGCACCACCTTTTCTGCGGCCTCCAGGTGGACCAACTGGCCAGGGCCCCCCACGTACCGGCCGTGGTCCGTGCCATGGATCTGAAAGGCCGGCACATGGGGCTTTCCATGGCCGGAGGCGGCTATGTCCACCTCCTTCCGAACATCGCAGGCTATGTGGGCGGCGACCATGTCGCCATGTTGCTGGCCATCATGGACGGGGAAAGATCCGGTCCTGTGCTGGGCATCGATATCGGCACCAATACGGAGATATCCCTGATCGCACGGGGTGAGATCCGCAGTGTATCGTGCGCTTCAGGGCCGGCCTTCGAGGGGGCTCACATCACATGCGGAATGCGGGCCGCAAAAGGGGCTATCGAGCATATGCAGATCCTCGGGGACCAGGTCCACTACCATACCATTGAGGATGCCAGGCCGATCGGCATATGCGGGTCGGGAATCTTCGACGCCCTCGCCGAGATCCTCTCCGCCTCCATCATCGACAAGAGCGGTCGCATTGTTGGAGAGCACCCGATGGTCAGGGAGCGGGACGGTAAGCGGGAGGTCGTCCTGACCGAAGACATGGACAACAGCGGATCGGCCATTGTGATCACCCAGAAGGACATTCGGGAGCTTCAACTGGCAAAGGGGGCGATCCGGACCGGCATTGATGTCCTTCTCAAGGAAGGCGGGCTCTCCTTCGATGAGATCGACGAGGTCGTGGTGGCAGGGGCCTTTGGAAGCTACCTCGATCTATCGAGCGCCGTCCGCATCGGCATGCTGCCCAATATTCCGGCGGACCGTTTTCAGCAGGTGGGCAACGCCGCAGGGGTCGGAGCAAAGGCCGTTCTCGTCTCAAAGGCAAAGCGCGCCGAGGCTCAGTCGATGGCCCGCAGGATCCGCTATGTGGAGCTTGCAGGAGACCCCGACTTTCAGGAGATCTTCGTCAGAAGCCTGCAGTTCGATTAAATCCCCGCTCATGGATATAGGGGTCGGCCCTTGAAAGCCCGGATCCAGATGTGGGCCATCCTGTTGACCAAGGAACGAAAAAAAGTAGTACGAACGAGCAAAAAGCTTACTCATTGGGCTTTTCAGAAGCGCCCTCTTCCGAGAACCCCCAAAAAAGAAGGGGTTCCGTTTCCGAAACCCCTGAAGCCCTCTCGATGCGTGGTAGGCACGATGGGATTTGAACCCATGACCTCTACCGTGTCAGGGTAGCGCTCTCCCCCTGAGCTACGTGCCTATATGAGCGTAACAACGCTACCAACGCCCACGAGAGCTGTCAAGCCCTATTCTTCAGCTCCCTCACGGATTATCCATGGGATTTTCATCCTCCGCTCCTTACGCCTTCCTGCAGGTTCCTCCAGCGGAACAAGGCGGGGACTCACAGCGTTCCTCACGTCCGCAACAGGTATGCCCCGGCATGCGTCCGGGTGAAGACACGGAAAACGAGGAAGCGGAAAGGATCCTTTTCATCGCCTGACTGCCGCACTGGGTGCACTGAATGGGCTCATCCTTTCCCATTCCTACAAGCACCTCGGATACCGCGCCACAGGCCTCACATTGATACTCGTAAATCGGCATGGTCACCCTCCTCGAAAAATCGGCCCTTGCGCATGACTCATCCAGAAAAATCGGCCATACGATTGGATTTCGATTCTCTTAGCACAACGTCTCGCAAAAACAATGGAATTTCTCTTTCACCAGCGAGGACAAAGAGGGGGATATCGCAGGTACCGGGTCCTGCCGAAGACCGGGCAGGACCCCTTACTCTCTCCTGGAACCGGCAAGCAGCGATACGATTTCCTCGAGAAGGGCCGGACCGGATGCGGCCACCAGAGAGACCCGGGTATCCCTTTTGAGAGAAAAGTCCCCTCCCGAGCGCCCATCCACCGAATAGGCCCCGCCGGCCTGTTTTAAAATGAACAACCCGGCCGAGATGTCCGTGGCCCTGATCGATCCCCGTACGTCGACATGGGCGTCCAGGGTGCCCTCTGCCACGTGGCAGAGGCTCACGGCTGCACAGCCTTGTGCGCGAATGTGCCGTGCGCCGGTGATAAGCGGGCTCACCGGGGATAGATCCTCCATCTTGCTCACGTCCATGGAGACGAGCCCGTTGCCATATCCAACACACTCTGAAACCCGGATAGGAAGACCGTTTCGGGTCGCCCCCCGATCCCGCTCAGCAGAGTAAGTGCATCCGGATTCCAGGTCCGAGACCACGGCACACGTCACGGCTTCCTGCCGGGGCCGTTTCGCCACGCTGAGGCTCACCACGCTCGGCGGAAGACCTCGCGCCAGGTTGGTCGTGCCGTCCACGGGGTCGGCCGTGATGGTCACCTCTCCCCGCCCGAAGATCTCCTCCCCTTCCTCGCTCACGAGACAGGCGGAGACCGCGCGCCGCGAAAAGGTATCGCAGAGCGCCTCCTGGGCGGCCTCGTCCAGAAGCCGTTTGAACTCGTCCACCGGGCACGTCCCGCGCTTGGACAGAACGCCCTTCACGCGCAACCTCACCGCGTCCGCTGCCTCGCAAAGGATCTCACGCCACAGAGAGGGGCTCGAATCCATGGGTCCTCATGGCCGCAAGTATCTTGTTCACGGCGCCCTCCGCGGGCGCATCGCCTTTCACCCGGGCCTCCGGAGCTTCAGGAGGTTCATAGGCCTCCTGTTTTCCGGGAACCGTGCTCGCCTTTCCCTCGGACGCTTTGTGGTAAATCCCTTTGGGGTCTCGATCCTCGCACACCTCCAACGGGGTCTCCACATAGGCCTCCAGGAACCTCGGGATCCTCTCCCGGGCCTTGTCCCGCCATCGGCGCCGGTTGGCCGTGGCATCGAAGATGACGTTCACCCCGTTCGAGGTGAGCAGAACGCCGATGTGGATCATGGCGTTGTAAAAGGTTTCCCGCTCCTCCGGGGTGTAGCGTGGGTGAGGGGTGAGAATCCTCCGAAGGTCGTCCGATTCCAGCACCTGCACGGTTCCTCCCATGGCCTCGAGCTTTGCCTGCAGGACCCGTGCAATGGTGCTCTTCCCGGAAGCGGGAAGCCCGGTGATCCAGACAGCCCACCCGGTTCTCAACGCTCTTCCTCCAGCAGAGGGCCCATATCAAAGGGTTCCAGCGCGGTGACATCGAGGACGTTTCGAGCGAGGCGCAGTAGCGTTCTTCGAATGGACGTGTCGTAATGCGGGTACCACACCGGGCTGGCCACCACCAGGATCCGCCACGTGAGATAGGGAGGGAGAATGAAAAGGACCTCCTCGTCCCCGGAAGCCTCGAGATAGGCCTTGAAAAAGGTGTCCCAGAGGGACTGAAACGGCGGGGCAAAGACGTGCTTCTGAAGCAGACTCCAGAACAGGTAATTCACGCAGAGTGCGGCCAGGTCGTCGGCCGGCTCGCCGTAAGAGCCCCGGCTTCGATCCAGGACGGAAAAGTCCCGTCCTTCCCGAAACAGGAGGTTAAAGGGATGGAAGTCGCCGTGAACGCGGCTGAGACGGTGGGTGAATTTCTTCAGGCGCCAGCGCCATTCCACGCAACGCTTCTCAATATCCAGGAGCATGCCGGGGGAAACGGCCGGATGGTCCGCAGGGTAGCTGTCCGTCAGGCCCATGAGGCATTCATTGTGCCCCACGAGCTCCCGGGTACGACGCTCATACATGCCCGGGTCATCGCGTTTCTCGGCATGGATCTCGACGAGATACCGGGCCAGGGCCTCCGCACGTTCCAGGTCGAGCGCTTCCGCGGTTCCCTCCCGCCGGATGCGATTCAGGTCCTCGGCGTACTCGGTCCCTTCCACGAACTCCGTGACCAGGAAAAGCTCCTCCACACGTGAAAGAGAGGTCGGCCCCTCCCGGGTGAGGCCCCCCACATCCAGAGCCTTTACATGCTTTGGGAGGCTGTTGAACCCCTGATACTGCCACAGGAGGAGGGCCGCCCGGTCGCTCATGCGCTGATGCCCGAAACCGCCGGGGTTCACCGTGCTCAGCACGACGGATTCCCTGCGCCCGTCCACTGTCATGTCGATCCTCAGGGGCGTGCCGTATCCATACCCCTTGAGGGCGCCCGGGCCGGGCTTTGCCTTCCCCAGAGGCTGAATATCGAGGATCACCACTGCAGCGTTGTAGCGGGCTGCGAAGTAGCGCTCGAGTTGTTCCCGTTTTAAAGTGTCCATCACGTATGGAGGTCGTCCCAAAAGGACTGCAACCGAAACAAGAATCGTTGGGGCCGAACCGGGCCCAAGCCCACATCCGAAAAGACCTCTTGGACATCACCCTAAGACCGTTTGCCGCCCACGTCAAGAACGGCTTTTCCTCCATGGCGCAGATCCTCACGACCCTCTCTTTGGCGGGAATGTTCGACTATACACGGGAGAGGCCGCTGTCGCGCATGCGCATCCAATCCCTGCAGAGCTTTCTGCGGTATTTTCGAAATAGACCTCTCCCTCCTCCTGCACCAGGTTCTGCGTCCACGCGCGAGGCACCTCGATCTCCTCGGGTGAGCCCGGGATGAAACGCACACCCAGCAACCTCTTCATATCCTCCACACTCACATAGCGCATACTCGAACCTCCTGTCCTCGCACCCTGCCTACCGGAGGGCAACTTCAGGATGTTCCAAGCGATCACCGAGCCGAACCTGACAAGAGGAAGGAACCAAAACTATATTCAATATTTGTTTATCAAATATTTAAATTAAGTTTAATATATATATAATTAAATATAATAAATCTCCTCGACGCACCTGGAAACGAAGAAAACGTTTCTGTTTCGCCTTGTCCTGAGAGGAACGTCTTATCAGGCCACCTTCCGCACGCGGCACAGGGACGATTTGAGGCCCGTGGATCCGGTGATCGGGTCACAGGCCCTGTGATCCGTCAGGAGGTTGCAGTTGCTCTCCTGGAACCCGTGATACAGGTGGACCACCCGCGGGTCGATGCCCTCGGTCAGGTGGGCCGGGCAGAGAATACCGCCTCGCAGGGATTCCACGCGCACCCTCTCCCCCTCCCGAATGCCGAGCTTTGAAGCCGTCTTGGGATGAATCTCCACAAGGTTCTCCGGGCACTGCTTCCTCAGCGCTGGGATGTTGCGCATCATGGTGTGAGTGTAAGGTGCAAGCTTGGTCCCGGCGATCAGGATGAGGGGGAAATCCCGGGCCACGTCGGGCCGGGATACGGGGCTCTCCGCCGGCTCCCGAAAAACCGGGAGGGGATCCGCCCCGAGCTCCTTCAGGCGTTCTGAATAAATCTCCACCTTCTTCGACGGGGTCATGAACCCCTTGGCCTCGTACTTTTTATACATGTCCGGGTAGTCCCGAAACTTCGTCATTTTCAGGACCTTCCGCATCATCGCGCCGAAAGGACCCTTGAGCTTCTTGTAGAGGAACGGGGGCTCGTCCACGATCACGCCTTCCGGGTGGGCGCGCAGGTCCTCGCAGGTAAGGCCGAGCGGCTTGAGCTGCTCGTCGATGGCCTCCTCCTCGTCCTTCCAGGGAAAGAAATCCCCGTACCCCATGGCCCTCCCGAGGTCACGGAGGATTCGCCAGTCCGATCGCGACTCCCCCAGGGGCTCTACGACTTTGGGGCTCAAAGCGATGCGGGAGGACCGATTCCAGGCATGGTCCGCGTGGGTGTCGTACGTAACAAAACGTGTGGTCTCCAGAAACGTAGCCGCCGGCAGCACGACGTCGGCCAGCTCCGCCGTGGGAGACAGGAAGAAGTCCGCCACCACGAGGAAGTCCAGACGACGAAGCGCGTCCTCAACGACCCGCGCATTGGCACAGGCCAGCATGGGGTTGGCCCCCATGACGAACATGGCCTTGACCGCATAGGGATCGCTGTGAAGAACCGCATCCCAGACCGACGGGGTGTGAGCGGAGGGCCAGGTCTTGGAGAGCCTGGAGTAGAGGCTCTTTTCAATCCCGATCTTCCTTTCCTCCGCCTCTGGAGAAAGCTTGTCGTAGAGCTTCATGTCCTTCATGGCCATGGAGAGGGGAAGGACCATGATGTTTCCGCCCTTCACGTCCAGGTTGCCGGTCACGGCCATGAGGATATCAATGGCCCGAATGGCACACGAGGCGTTCGTATGCTGGTCCAGGGCATTGCGCGGGCTGATGCAGGCAGGACGGGTCGTGGCATAGAGCCTGGCGATCTTCCGAGTCGTTTCGGCCGGCACCCAGGTGATCTCCTCGACCCTTTCCGGGGTGTAGGCCTCGAGGTGTTCGACCAGGCGATCGAACCCCACGGTCCACTCCTTCACGAAGTCCCTGTCATAGAGGCCCTCCTTGACAATGACGTGGAGGAACCCGAGGGCCAGGGCCCCGTCCGTCCCGGGTCTCAGCTGGGCGTGAAGATCCGCTTCCCGACCATAGGGGGTTACCCTCGGGTCGATGACCACCAGCTTCATGCCCCGTTTTCGGGCCTTGCGAACGGCGATCTCCTGGGGCTTGTTCGTGGCCTCGGGATTCCCGCCCCAGAGCAGGAGGCACCGGGTGTGGGCCACATCCGGGGGAAAGACGGCCCCGAGATCGAACCCGAACTCCAGAAAGACCCGGGGCATGTGGCACACGTGGCTCGGGTTGGAGACATTGGGCGTTCCGATGAGGTTGGCCAGCCGGGGCAGGTAGGAGCCCAGGATGTCCCCGCTATGGTAGTGCCCGTGCATGAAGTGAATGGCCTCTGCACCGTTTGCGACCTTGACCCTCTTCAACCGCTCAGAAACAACGTCCAGGGCCTCCTCCCAGGAGATGCGCTGCCAGCGACCTTCCCCTCGTTCGCCCATACTCTTCAAAGGGTATTTCAGCCGGTCCGGGGCATAGAGGATCTCCTTCATGTGCCTGCCCCGCTCGGTCAGGGCCCCTTTGCTTTCCGGGTCCGAGGGATTTCCTCGGATCCCGATCACCTTCCCCCCT